>CAZOTT010000077.1:0-9189 GCA_964582785.1 uncultured Acidobacteriota bacterium
CCTGAGCCGCGCCGTCCCCCGCGCGCCCCTGGACCGGGTCCCCGCCCGCGGCGGGACCGGCCGCGGGAGGGGAACGGCCGGGGGGAGGGGAGGGCCTCCCCCCGTTCCCGCGGCGCGCCCGGGGCGGGCGGAGGAAGGCCGCCCCCGCGGCTTCACTCCCGGGGCAGGGAGCGGGCGCGCCAGAGCCAGAAGATCGCCGGGTAGACCAGCAGCTCCCCGAGGAAGGACGTCACCACGCCGCCGACCATCGGTGCCGCGATCCGCCGCATGACGTCGGCGCCGGTGCCGGTCGCCCAGAGGATCGGCACGAGGGAGAAGAGGATCGCGGCCACGGTCATCATCTTGGGCCGGATCCGCTGGACCGCCCCGTGGTCGATCGCGTCGAGCAGCCCGGCGCGGGTGGTCGCCCCCGCTTCCCGGGCGCGCTGCCAGGCCAGGTCCAGGTAGAGGAGCATGACGACCCCGGTCTCGGCGTCCAGGCCCGCGAGGGCGATCAGGCCGACCCACACGGCGACCGACCAGTTGTAGCCGAGGAACCAGAGCAGCCAGATCGCCCCCACCGCGGAAAACGGGATCGCCAGCAGCACGATCCCGGTCTTCACCAGGGACCCCGTGTTCAGGTAGAGGATCAGGAAGACGAGGAAGAGCGTGACCGGCAGGATCAGCAGCAGCCGGGCCCGCGCCCGTTCCATCGCCTCGAACTGCCCGGACCAGAAGATCGTGTACCCGGGGGGCAGCTCGACCTTCTCCTCCACCTCCCGCCGCGCCCGGTTCACCCAGGTGCCGACGTCGATGTCCCGCAGGTCGACGTAGACCCAGGCGTTCGGCCGGGAGTTTTCCGTCTTGATGCCCGGGGGGCCCTGGCGGAAGCGGATCGTCGCCACGTGGGAGAGTGGAACCTGGGCCCCGGTCGGGGTGGGCACGAGCACCTGCCCGAGGGTTTCCACGTCCTCCCGGAGCTCCCGGGGGTAGCGGACGTTGACCGGGTAGCGCTCGAGCCCCTCGACCGTCCAGGTGACGTTCATCCCGCCGATCGCCGTGCGGATCACGTCCTGCACGTCCCCGACGGTCAGGCCGTAGCGGGCCGCCGCCTCCCGGTCGATCTCGAAGTCGAGGTAGGTGCCCCCCATCACCCGCTCGGCGTAGGCGGAGAGGGTCCCGGGGAGCGGCCGGACCACCGCCTCGATGCGGCGCGCGATCCGCTCGAGCTCGGCGAGGTCGGGGCCCGCGACCTTGATCCCGATCGGGGTCTTGATCCCGGTGGACAGCATGTCGATCCGGGTCTTGATCGGCATCGTCCAGGCGTTCGTCAGGCCCGGGATCCGGATCGCCCGGTTCAGCTCCCGGATCAGCCGCTCGCGGGTCATGCCGGGGCGCCACTCGGAGGGGTCCTTCAGCATGATCGTGGTCTCGATCATCGACAGGGGGGCGGGGTCGGTGGCCGTGTCGGCCCGGCCGACCTTCCCCAGGACGGAGCGGACCTCGGGGAAGGAGCGGATGATCCGGTCGGTTTCCTGGAGCAGCTCCCGCGCCCTGGTGATCGAGATGCCCGGCAGCGTCGTCGGCATGTAGAGCAGGTCCCCCTCCCAGAGCGGCGGCATGAACTCGGAGCCGATCCGGGACGCCGGGTACCAGGTCGCGGCGATCGCGGCCACGGCCAGCAGGACGGTCAGCCACCGCCACCGGACCGCCAGGTGCAGGACCGGCCGGTAGAAGAAGCGGAGCACCCGGGAAACCGGGTGGCGCTCCTCGGAGTGGATCTTCCCCCGCACGAACCAGAACATCAGCGCGGGCACCACGGTGATCGCGACCAGCGAGGCCGCGGCGATCGACCAGGTCTTGGTGAACGCCAGCGGCCGGAAGAGGCGACCCTCCTGGGCCCCGAGGGTGAACACCGGCAGGAAGGAGACCGTGATCAGCAGCAGGCTCCAGAACAGGCTCGGCCCCACCTCCTTCGCCGACTCGACGATGATCTCGAGATGGGACCGGCGGCCGCGCCACTCCTCGTAGTGCTTGTGGGCGTTCTCCACCATGATGATCGCGGCGTCCACGAGCACCCCGATGGAGATGGCGATCCCCCCGAGGGACATGATGTTCGCCCCGATTCCCTGGATGCGCATCACCACGAAGCCGAGCAGGATCGAGACCGGGATGGAGAAGATCGCGACCAGCGCCGAGCGGAAGTGGAAGAGGAAGACGATGCAGACGAGGGCGACGATGATCGATTCCTCGAGCAGCGTCCCGGTGAGGGTCTCGATGGACCGCTCGATCAGCGCGGTGCGGTCGTAGGCGACGGAGATCTTCACGTCGTCGGGGAGTCCCTGCTTCAGCTCGGCCAGGCGTTCCCGGACCTTCTCGATCGTGGCCAGGGTGTCGGCCCCGGAGCGCACGATGACGATCCCGCCGACCGTCTCTCCCTCCCCGTTCCAGTCGGCGAGGCCCCGCCGGATCTCCGGGCCGATCGTCACCCGCGCCAGGTCCCGCAGGCGGACGGGGGTGCCGCCGGGTCCGAGGCCGACCGGGATCTCCTCCAGGTCCCGCACGTCCCGCACGTAGCCGAGGCCCCGGACCATGAACTCCCGCTCGCCGATCTCGACGAGCCGGCCCCCGACGTCCGCGTTCGACCGCTGGATGGCGCGGCGGATCCGGGCGAGGGAGATGCCGTAGGCGCGCTGCTTCACCGGGTCGATCTCGACCTGGTACTGGCGCACGAAGCCGCCGAGGGAGGCCACCTCGGAGACGCCCTCCACCGACATCAGCCCGTAGCGCAGGTACCAGTCCTGGATCGAGCGGAGCTCCGCGAGGGAGCGTTGCGGCGAGTTGAGCACGTACATGAAGGCCCACCCGACACCGGTCGCGTCCGGCCCGAGCTGGGGGGTGACCCCCTCGGGGAGCCTTCCCGCCAGCCCCGAGAGGTACTCGAGGACGCGGGAACGGGCCCAGTACAGGTCGGTCCCGTCCTCGAACAGCACGTAGACGAACGAGTAGCCGAAGTACGAATAGCCCCGCACGACCTTGGCGAACGGAACGGAGAGCATCCGGGTCGTGATCGGGTAGGTGACCTGGTCCTCGATCACCTGGGGCGCCTGGCCGGGCCACTCCGTGTAGATGATCACCTGGACGTCGCTGAGGTCGGGGATGGCGTCCAGGCGCGTGGTCCGCACCGCCCAGGTGCCGGCGAGCACGGCGAAGACGACGCCGAGCATCACCAGCCAGCGGTTGCGGATCGACCACTCGATGATCCTACCGAGCATGGCCGCCTCCGTGTCCGCCGTGGCCGGCGACGAGCTTCCGGATCGCGTCCTGGAGGTTCGCCTCGGAGTCGATCAGGAACTGGGAAGAAATGACGATCCGGTCGCCCGGGGAGAGCCCCTCCAGGACCTCGACCAGGCCTCCCGCGCTGCGGCCGAGGCGCAGCTCCCGCGGGGCGAAGCGGCCGTTGCCCAGGGCCACGATCGCCACGTCCCGGACCCCGGTGCGCAGGATCGCCTGGCCCGGGACGGCGACCACGTCCCGCGCGACGGGAGCGGCGAGCCTGACCTCGGCATACATGCCCGGGCGCAGGCTGCCGTCCGGGTTCCCCAGGGGCAGGACGAGCTCCAGGGTGCGGGTCCGCTCCGCCACGCGGGGGCGGAGGTCCCGGACCCGCGCGCGGAACTCCCGGCCCGGGAGGAAGGGGAAGGTCACCTCGGCCTCCATGCCGGGGGCCAGCCAGGGCGCCTGGTCCTCGTAGACCTCGGCCACCAGGACGAGGCGGGAGAGGTCGGCCAGGCGGGCGATCGCCATTCCCGGCCGGACCTCCATCCCGGCCAGCCCGGGCATCGGGTCCATGACGATCCCGTCGCGGGGGGCCACGACCGGGAGGGTCCGGGGCACGACACCCTGTTCCTCGAGGGCCCGGACGGCGGCCGGGGGAACTTCCAGGAGCTCGAGCCGCCGGCGGGCGGACGCGACCAGCTTCCGGGCCCGCTCCTCCGCCCCGGCTCCCGCGGACGCCATCCGCGCCGCGTACCGCTTCGCCGCCAGCAGCTCCTCGGCGGTCCGCACCAGCTCGGGGGAGTAGATCTCGGCCAGCACCTCGCCCCGCCGGACCACCTGGCCCTCGTGCCGGATCCGGGTGCGCTCCACGAAGCCGGCGTAGCGGGTCGTCACCGTGGTCACCGCCCGCTCGTCCCACGCGAGGGAGCCGACGGTGCGGATCGTGCGGACCAGGTCCGTCCGCTCGACCGGGGCGGTCTGCACGTTCATCGCCTGGATCACTCCCGGCTCGATCTCGACCACCGTGCCGTTCCCGCCGGCGGCCGCCTTCATGTCCATGGCGGGTTCGCTCCCGGCCGCGGCCTTGCCGCCGCCGGCCGGTTTCTCGAGGGGGACGAGGTCCATGCCGCAGATGGGGCAGGTGCCGGGTTCCGGCTGGACCACCTGGGGATGCATGCCGCAGGTCCAGAGGGTGGTCTTCCCGGCGGCCTTCTCCCCGGTGGCACCTTCAGGGCCGGACCTGCCGGGCGCGCGCCGGGTGCCGTTCCCGCCGGCGGCCGCCTTCATCTCCATGTCCATGGCGGGTTCGCTCCCGGCCGCGGCCTTGCCGCCGCCGGCCGGTTTCTCGAGGGGGACGAGGTCCATGCCGCAGATGGGGCAGGTGCCGGGTTCCGGCTGGACCACCTGGGGATGCATGCCGCAGGTCCAGAGGGTGGTCTTCCCGGCGGCCTTTTCCGCGGTCGCACCTTCAGGGCCGGACCGGGAGAGCCAGAGGGCGGTGCCGGCCGCGAGGACGGCAACGAGAACCAGGGCCGCGAGGCCCACGACGATCCTGCTGCGGGATTTCATCGGTCACCTCCGGGGAGGTCGGCGAGGGGAAGCCCGAGGGCCCCCTCCAGGTCGAGCAGGGACAGCCGGACGGCCAGCTGCGCGCGGACGACACCGAGGCGCACCTCCAGCAGCGTGCGCCGTGCGTCGAGAAGGTCGATGGCGCTCGCCCCGCCGGTCTCGAAGGCGGCCCGCCAGGAGGCGAGGGATTCCTCCGCCTGGGGCAGCAGGGTTTCCCGGAAGAGGGTCACCTGCTGCGCGAGCAGCGGCAGCCGCGCCAGCACGTCCTCGATCGCCCCCCGGACGTCCCGTTCCCGGGCATCGAGGGACAGTTCCGCTTCCCGGCGCGACTCGACCGCCTGCCGCACCCCCGCCAGGATCCGCTCGCGGCGGATCGGCAGCCGGATCGAGGCGGTCAGGGCGAGGACGTCCCGCCCGTTGTCCTCCGGCGGCGCCAGGCGTCCCGCCGCGTCGTCCCGGTTGTCGACCATCGTCCAGGAGAGGCCCACGCTGAAGTCGGGCCGGAACTCGAGGGAGCGCGCGGAAACCGCCCGCTCCGCGGCGGTGATCTCCCGGCGGCGGGCCTCGAGGAGCGGCCGGTTCTCGCGGGCGAGAGACAGGAGCCGGTCGGCGGGAGGCAGGGGAGGGAGCGTTCCCCCGCCCGGCGCGAGGGGCGGGACCTCGATGGGGCGGCCGGCGAGGGCGGAGAGCCCGGCGACGAGGCCCTCCCGCCGGGAACGCTCGTCCAGGATCCGCGCACGGGTGCGGGTGCGCTCGGCGTGGAGGCGGATGACCGCCGCGGCGATCCCTCCCCCCGTCTCGTAGCGGGCCCGCGCCAGCTCCTCGAATCCGTCGAGGATGCGCAGGTCTTCCGCGAGCAGGGCGAGGGTCTCGTCCTGCGCCCGGATCCGCTCGACCAGCCGCCGGGCTTCCAGCACGCGGGCGAGGGCGACCTCCCCGGCGGCCGCTTCCGCGGCCCGGGCGCGGGCGAGGACCGCTTCCTCCCGGGCGGCCCGCCGCCGCCGGCCGGGGATCCGCTGGGTCCAGCCCAGGGTGAAGCGCTGGGGCCCGGTGCGGGTTTCCGGGGGAAGGACCCAGGCGGTCACCCCGAGGGAGGGGTCCGGCAGGATCCGCTCCCGGGGCGCCCCGGCGGCGAGGGCCCGGGCGCGGGCCCGGGCAGCGAGCACGTCGGGATGGTCCGTGGCGATCTCCGCCAGCAGGTCCGCCAGGGCCGGCTCGGGCACCTCCCGGGCCAGCCGGAGGGCGGCCCGGGTCATCGCTTCCCCCGGCGGGGAACCGGCCGGGCGGGACGTGGCGGTGGTGGTCCCCGCCCCGGCGGCGGGAGTCCCGGCCGCCAGGACGAGGGCGAGGAGCAGGGTCTTCATCGGTGGTTCTCCGGTTCGCGCGGGCCGGGCGGGGACGCCCGTCCCGCGGTTGGCCGGCGGGCGCACGGGGGCGCACCGCGGGCGGGTCACGCGGGAGTCACGTGGTGCCGAACCGGGGGAATCAGGAAAGGAACCGGCCGGTGGCCAGGAAGACGGGTTCCCCGGGGCCGGCACGGCCCGGGAAGGTTGCCCGCGGCGCCGGGGCCGCCATCGGCGCCCGGGCCGTTCCCGGAACGGGAGGGAGGGGACCGGGAGGGGAAGCGGCGGAGGAACTCGCGGTGGGGATGTCGTTCCCGGGGGCCGGCGACGGCTGCGCCGGGGCGACCCGGCAGTGACAGCCGTGCTCGACGCTGGTCTCCCCGCAGGTCCCGCCGAACGGCGGGAGACCCGTGCACCGGGCGCAGGGGTGGCCCGCGTGGCAGCAGGCGTGGCCCCCGAGGACCGCGCCCGGGAAGACCAGGGCAAGGACCAGGAGGACCGCCGGGACCGCGAGGAAACGATTCATCGTCCCGATCATGCGCCGATTCCCGCGTCTGTCAACCCGATCTTCGGCCCGGTTAGGATAACTAAATCGTCCGCCCATGTGCTTTTTCCGGCGTCCGCGGGGTACCTTCGAACGTCCGCAAGCCGTGGCGGGCGGCCTCGAAGGCGCCCGCGGAAAGGGAGACGACGATGCGCCCGATGACGAAGGAGTTCCTCGAGGCGGCGTTCGCCGGGGAGAGCCAGGCCCACATGAAGTACCTTGCCTTCGCCGACCAGGCTGAGAAGGAAGGGAAACCGAAGATCGCCAACCTGTTCCGGGCGATCGCCTGGGCGGAGCAGGTCCACGCGATCAACCACCTGAAGGCCCTCGGCAAGGTGGGCACCACCGCGGAGAACCTGGAGGCGGCGAAGGCGGGAGAGGACTTCGAGATCGAGGAGATGTACCCGGCCTACCTGTGCACCGCCCGGGAGCAGGAAGCGAAGGAGGCGATCCGCAGCATGGGGTTCGCCCTCGACGCCGAGAAGATCCACTCCGAGCTGTACGCCCTGGCCAGGGAGGCGGTGGAGGCGGGGGAGGACATCGCCACGGCGAGGGTCGTCGTCTGCCCGGTCTGCGGGTGGACCTGGACCGGCGAGGGGGACCCGCCGGAGCGCTGCCCGATCTGCAACGCCCTGGCGAAGGTCTTCCGGGAGTTCACCGCCTGAGCGACCGGGGACCGGCGAGGGAGGCGGCCCTGGCCGCCCTCCGGGAACTCCACCGGGAGGCGGATGCCGGGTGGGCGCGGCGGGCGGCGCGCCTGGGCGAGCGGCTGCGCTGCCGCCGGGGGTGCGCCGACTGCTGCGTCGACGGGATCACGGTCTTTTCCGTGGAGGCGGAGCGGATCCGGCGGGAGTTCCCCCGGGTGCTCGCCGCCGGCTCCCCCGCCCCTCCGGGACGCTGTCCCTTTCTGGACGGCGGCGGGAGCTGCCGCGTCTACCCGGCGCGGCCCTACGTCTGCCGGACCCAGGGGCTGCCGCTCCGCTGGATCGAGGAAGACGAGGACCTCCAGCTCGTCGAGATGCGGGACATCTGCCCGCTGAACGATCCTCCCGCGGACCCGGGGGACCCGCCCCTCGAGGCGCTGCCCCCGGGGGACTGCTGGGAGATCGGTCCCTTCGAGGCCCGGCTGCGGGAGCTCGAGGACCGCTTCACCGGCGGGAGGCCGCGCCGGGTCTCCCTCCGGGAGCTGTTCGCCGGCGGCGGGTAGGGCACCCCGGGTCCCGGACACCCGGGAGGCACGGCGGGGACCGCGCCGGGCCCCGGGGGGGCGCCGGCCGGTCGCCGGAAGCAGGGAAGGGAACGCCGGAGCCCGGGAGACGCCGGGGAAGCATTCCGGCGGGGCACCCCGCGGGCAGCCGGGTTCAGGTGCCGAAGCCGAGCCGCTCGAGGACGGACAGGACCTCCCGCCGTTCCCGGTCCGGCATCTGCCGCGCGGCGGCGAGGGCCCGCTGCTCGGCGACCGGGATGTAGCGGGCGAAGCGGGGGCGGTCCATCCGGCGGGCCTGGTAGGCGTAGGTCCCGATCGCCTTCAGCATCCGCTGGAGCACGACGAACGGCCAGGAATCCAGCGCGCGGGGGTCGGGAAGGTCTCCCCCCGCCTCCTCGAGGTACCCCGCGGCCGCCTCCGCCCCGAGCTCGTCCGGCAGGTCGGTGTAGGGGTCGTGGAGCAGGGAGGCGAGGTCGTAGCCGGGGGGTGCGAACAGCAGGTCCTGGAAATCCACGACCCCGAGGGTGCCGTTCTCCCGCAGGAGGAGGTTGCGGGCGTGGAAGTCCCGGTGGGCGAGCTGCCGGGCCGGCCGGGCGCAGGCGTCCGCCACCCGGTCCAGCAGGCGGCCGAGGTCGGCGAGGAGCCCCCGGTCCTCGATGCCCCTGCGGGCGGTGACATCGTGCACGGTGAAGAAGGCGAGTTCCGCCCGGAGCCTGTCGTACCCGAGGATCGGCTCGGCCAGCGGGTGGCCCGGCGGAACGAGGGGACTGCCATCCCGGGCGATGCGGGCCGCGATCCGGCCCGCTTCCCGCCACGCGCGGCGCGCTTCCCCGGCGGGCAGGTCCGGCAGGGCGTCCGCCAGGAGCCGGTCTCCCAGGTCCTCGAGGAGGAGGGCGGAGAGGGACTCGTCCCGGTCGAGGACCCGGGGCACGGGAACCCCGATGGACGCCAGGAGGTCCGCGGCGAGGATCAGGCGCGTCAGGGCCGGGGGCCCTCCCTCCGGGTCCACCAGGGCGACGACGCTCGCCCCGTGGGGACGCCGGAGGCGGTAGAAACGGCGCACCGACGCGTCCGGGGCGAGGGGTTCCACCTCGGCCACCGGCGCGAACCGGTCCCGCAGCTTCTCGGCGATCGCCTCATCGGGGACGCGCTCGGCTCGAGCCATCCGCAACCTCCCGCCCGGGTTCGGCGTCATTCTCTCCCGTCCGCCCACCGGCCGTCCACCCATGGTGGAGCGAAGCTTTCAGGTGGCGACCGGGGGACGCGGC
>CAZOTT010000077.1:9289-13973 GCA_964582785.1 uncultured Acidobacteriota bacterium
CGCCGGGGCGTCAGGCCCCGGGAACCTCGAGGCCGCGGACCCGGGGCATGCAGCCGGGCGGGGTGGGGCCGGGATCGCCGGGGAACGGGTCGAAGCAGGTGGCGTCCCCCGCCCGGTACAGGATCCCGTCCCGGAAACACCCCGACCGGGCGAGGCGGACCCCCGGCCCGACGACGACCCGCTCCAGGGAGACGTTCCAGGGGACCTCCGCGTCCTCCAGCACCACCGAGGAGGCCACCAGGGCCCCCCGGCGGATCCGGGCTCCCGCCTCGACCACGACCGCCCCGTGGAGCGCCGCGGCCACGTCCACCTCCGCCCCACCGGCGGCGAAGAGGACGCCGGAGTCCCGGGGGGCCACCGCCGCGTCCCCGCCGGGCAGGACGACCCGGCGGGACCACCTCCCGCCGTGCACCAGCCGGAGGAGGGTGGCCAGGTAGCCCGCGGGCGAGGTGAACTCCAGCCAGGGCCCGTCGTACGCCACGGCCGCGAGGTGGCGACCTTCCGCGAGGAACGGGAGCAGCACGTCACCGAAGAGGGACGAGGGGCGGTCCCGGGGCACCCGCTCCAGGACTTCCCGGCGGAGGACCCCGATCCCCAGGTAGGTGGCCTCCTCCTCCGCGGCGTCGGGCTCCACGCCCTCCCCGCCGAGGCGTGAGAAGCGGTCCTCCTTGACCAGGACCGCCCGGTAGGGGGCCCGGCGGCCCCGGCGGACCAGCAGGGCGCCGATCGCGCCGTCCGCCGCGGCCGCGGCGGCCAGGGCCTCGAGGGGCGGGTCGGCCAGGGTGTCCCCGTTGTGCACCAGGAACAGCGGGCCTTCCCCGAGAAGGGAAGCCGGGGCCGCCAGGGCTCCGCCGGTGCCCATCAGGGTCTCCTCGGGGAACAGTTCCACCCGCGCTCCCGGGGGGGCATGGCGGGCAACGGCCTCCTCGATCGAGGCGCGGCCGTGGTGCGCGTTGACGGCGAAGGTGCGGATGCCCCTGCCGGCCAGGTGGCGGAGGATCCGGCCGAGGATCGGCCGTCCCAGCACCGGGAGCGCCGGCTTGGCCCGCCCCCGGGTGAGGGGGCGCATCCGCTCCCCGAGCCCGGCGGCCAGGACCATCGCCGCGGCGATGGGTGGGCGGGCGTTCGGCATGGCTTCCCTCCGTGGGCGACCCTCAGCTCGTCCCCGGGTTCCCTTCGTCTCCTTCCGCGGGAAAGACCAGGTCTCCCGGTTCCCGCCCGCCGGAACGTTCCCGGGCCAGGCCCCGGTAGGTGGCGACGACGTAGTGTTCCCGCCCGAAACCGAGGGCCCGGGCGGCCCGGTCGATCGCCGCGGGGGGGCCCTCGAGTTCCAGGAAGACGCCGAGGGGGGTCTCGTCCAGGTCGATCTCCACCCCCTCCAGCCGGTAGGACTGCCGGTACTTCTGGTACCGCCAGGCGACCCGGTAGCCCAGCCCTTCCAGGATACGCGCCGTCTCGCCGGGGTCCCCCACGGTGGTCTCGTGCTCGATCCGGACCTTGTACCCGGTTGCCTCCCCGCTCCCTTCCGGCGGTTTCTTGAACGTGAGGGTGTGGCGGCCCCCGGCGGACCGGAGCCGGAGGAGGCGCCGCGTCGCGCGCAGGGTTCCGTCCCGGTCGTCCCAGACCCGGTTGTCCTCGAAGACCCGGGGGGACAGCGCAACGGCGCCCGCCGCGCCCAGCCGGCGGCGGGCCTCGTCCGCGTCCCGCACCTCGATCTTGACCTCGATCTCGCGCATGCCGGCCTCTCCCTGTCCCGGGGGCGGGGACCGGGATTGTAGACCCGCCGTGCCGGGACCGGCGGTTCCCGGGCGGTTTCCGGGGGGCGCGGGAACGGGCTGGGCCTGTCGTTCCGGGACGCGGGCGGGCAGCACGCGTGCCGGTCATCCACTCCCGGGGGGCGCGGGAACGGGAAGGGACTATCGTTTCCGCCAGGAGGTGATCCCGACGTGATCGAGGGCCGCACGATCCGGAACCGGGACGAGCTGCTCGCCCTGGCGGGGGAGATGGACCGCCTCGCCCTTTCCCGGGGGGACCTGGCGGACCCGTGGGACAGCGGGGCGTACGTGTCCGCCTGGCTGGCGACGGCGGGGAGGGAGGCGCAACCCCGCTGCCCGGCGGCGTTCGACCCGGAAGGACGCCTGCGCGGGATCCTTCCCCTGGTGGAGGGTCGCGGCGGCGTGCCGGTGCCCCTCGGCCTCGGGACCCGGCCCCGGTACCGGGCCGTCCTCGGGGGCCGGGAGGCCGACCCGGCGGTGCTGGCGGCGCTGGCGGACGGGCTCGGACGGGAGGGCGTCCGGGAACTGGAGCTTCCCGCCGTCCCGCTGCGGGACCCGGCGACGGAGGCCCTGGCGTCGGCCCTCCGGGAGGCCGGGTTCACCGTGACCCGGCGGGAGACGACGGAGGAGTGCCTGGCCCTGGTGAGCGGTGGCTGGGAAGGGCACCGGAAACGGTTCCGCAAGGTGGACCGGACGGCGAAGAACTTCGCCAACAAGGCGCGCCGCCTGGGAGAGATCGCGGTCCGGCGGTTCGGCCCGGACGAGGAGGAGCTGGCGCGGGGCTGGGGGGTCTACCTCGAACTCCACGCCCGGGGCTGGAAGGGACCGCTCCGGGAACCGATGCGGTCGTTCCGGGAACGGTACCTGCGGGAGGCCGGCCGGCGGGGCTGGTCGCGCCTGTTCGTCCTCGACGTCGCCGGGGTGCCCGCCGCCGCCATCGCCTGGTTCCACCTGGGGGAGGTGGCGGTGGCCTACTCCACGGTCTACGACGCCCGGATGGCCGCCGTCAGCCCCGGGACGATCCTGATGTGGCGCAGCCACGGGGAGATCTTCGCCGAGCGGGAACCGCGGGTGTGCGACCTCCTGCCCGGGCACGGGGCCCAGAAGGACCAGCTCGGGCCGGACCGCACCCCCCTCGCCGTGCTCGAGGCCCGGCGGGGAGCGCGGGTCGGCGGCCTCGGGCGGGATCTCGCCCGGGCGGCCCGGGGCCTCGCCCGGCGCGTGGCGGGGGGCGCGGGAGGGAAGGGACGGGCGCCGGGTCCGCCCGCCGTCCACGCACCCGTGCCCTGGCCCGCCCCGGATGCCGGGGACGGTGAGCCGCTCCCGGTGGCGCCCCTTTCCCCCGGGCCGCGGGAAGAGATCCTCCTGGCGGTGGCGGCCGGCGCCCCGAGCCCGAAACGGCTGCGGGAAGGCTGGGAGGACGGGGACCGCTGGCTGGCGGTGGGGAGCCCTCCCGTTGCCCTGCTGCGGATCGGGGCGGGCGGGACGGTCCGGGAGGTGGTTCTCGGCCCCGGCGGCGAGCCCTCCGCGGCGTCCCTGGCGCCCCTGGCCCGGGCCCTGGCGGCCGCCGGCGAGGCGGTCTCCCCGCCCCCGGGCGGCGCCGTGGCGGTATCCGTCAGCCCGTTCCCCCTCGCCCCCTGACCGCCCCCGGCGAGGCGGTCTCCCCGCCCCCGGGCGGCGCCGTGGCGGTGTCTGCCAGCCCGTTCCCCCTCGCCCCCGGACCGCCGCGGGGGCGCGGGAAACACCACCCGCGTGTTTCCCCGGCCGGAGGGTGTGCCCCCGGGCGCGGGGCGGGCCGGGGGGGTATCCTGCCCCGGGCCCACCGACCGGGCCGCACCCGTCCTGCCGCGCGCCCGGGAACGGTTCACGGGCGGGGCAGGGCCGTACCGAGGAGATCCGGACATGAAGCGTTTCCTGGCCGTTCTTGCCCTCTCGATCCCGCTCGCCGTTCCCGCCGCCGCCGGCGACCAGCCCGGCGCGAAGGCCCCGGCGGACCAGCCGAGCCTCCACGACACCCTCTACGCCCTCGGCGCCGAGATCGGCCGGAGCATCGAGTGGTTCGACCTGTCGCCGGACGAGGCGAAGATCGTGGCGGAAGGAATGATCGACGCCACCCAGGGCCGGGCGAAGCTCGACTCCGAGCCGCTGCGCCCCGCCATCCAGAAGCTCCAGGAGGAGCGGAAGAGCCGCTACGCCGACAAGCAGAAGGCGGCGGGGAAGGCCTACATCGACAAGTTCGTCGCGGAGGGAGCGACCCGCCTCGAGAACGGCGCCGCCATCCGGACGATCCAGGCGGGGAACGGCCCGAGCCCGACCGCCAACGACACGGTGAAGGTGCACTACACCGGGACCCTCATCGACGGGACGAAGTTCGACAGCTCCCGGGACCGGGGCCAGCCGGCGACCTTCCCCCTGGCCCGGATCATCCCCTGCTGGAAGGAAGGGCTCCAGAAGATGAAGGTCGGCGAGCGGGCGAAGCTCGTCTGCCCCTCCGACACGGCCTACGGTGATCGCGGCCGCCCGCCGGTGATCAAGCCGGGCGCCACCCTGGTGTTCGACGTGGAACTGCTCGGCATCGAGCAGCCGAAGATCGACAACAAGGGAGTCGACAAGAAGTAGGAGGTGCGCCGAGAACGGGGGCTGCTCGCGGCACCTGGGCGGCGGGTCCAGGGGGGAGAGAGGTCCGCGGCGGCCGCTCTCCAGCCGGTGGGCCGGGTCCGGGACGGGAAGCGTCCCCGCGCCGCCCCGGCGGCCGGGCGGGTGCCGCCTCCGGGACGCCGCCAGGCTCCCCGCGAGGCGCACCCGCCCCGCGGCCGGGTCACCGGCGACCTGTAAAAGAAGGAATTTCCCGGGGAAACTTCAGAAGACGCTGTTGAACCCCGCCGCCCGGATCTTCTCCCGCGGCCGCG
>CAZOTT010000078.1:0-2002 GCA_964582785.1 uncultured Acidobacteriota bacterium
TGGAATTTCTCGTTCCCGAGGCGTTCGGGGGAAACCAGGAGAATGTCCACCTTGCCTCGCCGAAGCGCCGCTTTCACCTCGTCCCAATCTTTCCGGTTTGACGAGTGGATCGTCGCCGCCCCGACTCCCATCCGGGCCGCCACTTTCACCTGGTTCCTCATCAACGCTATCAGGGGAGAAACCAGGAGGGCCGGGCCGGCCCCCTGCTCCCGCAGCAGCCGGGCACTGATGAAGTAGACGAAGCTCTTCCCCCAACCCGTCTTCTGGACCAGGAGCAACCGGCCGCGACCCTCCACCACGTGTCGGATCGCCTCTTCTTGCTGCGGGCGGAATGCCGCGTCCGGTCGACCGGTCCCCCTCCTGAGCAGCGCCAGGGCCCGGCCGCGACGGTAATCGGCTCGAACCATGTCGGTCGTCCTCCCGGCGCCATCCTACTGCGGCCACGCGGTCACGGAGGGAGACGAGGGCTCCTCACCGGCGGCGGATGGTCGCGCGCAGGCGCCCGCCGGCGAGCTGGCCGGCGAAGAAGGCGGCGACGAGGACGGGGATGGTGGAGAGGCGGAAGCCGAGGCCGGAGAGGAGGCGGAGGGCGACGACGAGGGGGACGGGGACGTGGACGGCGAGGAACCAGGAGCGCGACAGCCGCGGGACCCCGGCCCGCCACCAGCCGAAGGGAAGGTTCAGGACGAAGACGGCCGCCGCCACGATTCCCAGTTTCGCCGCCGGCTGGAGCACCTCGCTTCCTCCTCGTGCCCGCGCCGCCCCCGCCTGGCGCAGGAAGTTTCCCCGGGCCCGCGGGCGGGAGGCGGGGCCCGGCGTCCCGGCTCCTGCCGCCGACTCTCGTGGCGTGCGACGGGCCGCGTGTTCCTCCGCGCCGGCGGCCCGTCCCCTTCCACGCCGGGACGCTTCACGGGGCGCGACCGGGGGAAATGTCGAGGTCCCCTGCCTGCCGCCGGCCCCTGTCCTCGCCGAATCTTCCCGGCCCTGCGCGGCCCCCGGGGTGCACGGGGCGGCCCGGAATGCCGCCGGCACGCTAGCTCCCGGCCCGCGCAGCCGCAAGCCGCGGGCGTGTCGGGGGGTCATCCCGGAACTGCAACAATCTCCGGGGGGGTGACCCCGTTTTCGCAACAGGTCGGCCCGAGGTCCTGCTGGAACGCAACAACCCGGCCCGCGGGGACGGCTCCAGGGCACCGGGCGGGCCGGAAAAACGCCGATTCCGTTGCATTCCCGGCCAACCTCCCCACGCGGTGTCGCAATCCGCGGGAACCTCCCCGCGCGGTGTTGCAATCCCGGGGAACCTCCGGCGGTACCGGGCGCCACCCGCGGCCGGGGCGGGAGCCCTCGCACCGCGCTTCCCGCGGGCCGGGCGAGCCGCCCGCGCGACCCGGGGGAACGCGGCCCGGCCCCCGGCCCGGGGACCGGGCCGCGCTTCCCGCTGCCCCTTGCCCCTCCGGGGCCCGCTACCGGCAGGCCCCGTCCGGATCCTTGTCCACCATCCCGCAGGCGGCGTCGCGGGAGGGCCGCTCGCGGCCGGCGCTGTCCCGGCCGTGAGAACCTTCCAGCACGTCGCCGTCGTCGGGCACCAGCACGAAGCCGACCGCCCCGCCCGGGGGCACCACCACGGCGTTCCCCGTCGGCTCGAGGCCGCAGGTGCCGTCGATCACGGTGTAGTCGCCGATGGAGGCCAGGTCGTACCAGGTCACGTGGTACCCGGGGGAAGGGCAGGCGGCCACGTCCCACGTCAGCCGCAACCGGCCGCCGTCCAGCCGGCGGGCGAGCAGCTCGTCCCCGGGCACGTCGCGGCCGTCCGGGACCGGCGGGGGCACCGCCGGTCCAGCGACCGTCACGGTCACGGTGGCGAGGTTCGAGTCGGTGTCCCCGTCGAACGCCGCCCAGGTGAACGAGTCGGTTCCCGCGAACCCGTCGTCCGGGATGTAGGTGGCGGTGGTCCCGGAGAGCCCGACCCGGCCGTGGGCCGGCTGGTCCACGATGCGCAGCTCCA
>CAZOTT010000078.1:2102-13941 GCA_964582785.1 uncultured Acidobacteriota bacterium
GCCTGCCCCACCGGGTGCATCCCGTGGGGTCCGCCGGTGACCGTGTCCGGGTCGTTGCCGTGGCAGGAGCGGCAGTCGGCGATCGTGCCCGCGTGACCCTGGACCTGGCGGCTGGCGATGTTGTCGTTCTCGTGGGAGGTGGCGAAGATCGCGTGGGGCGACCCGTGGCACCCCTCGCACGCGAGGCCCCCGTGCCCCCGGGAGAAGCGGAAGAGGGAGAATCCGGGCTCGGGCACGTCGGGATTCGTGGCGAAGGTGTCGTCGACGGCACGGCGCACGGAACCGTCCGCCTCGAACACGCTGGTGTAACGGATCCGGCCGTTGTTCCGCGTCGCCGTCCCGGTGTGGCACGACTGGCAGGCGGGCTCGTCGAACCAGCCCTCCCGGCCGGCGGCGCCCACCCGCGCCATCGACCCGTGGCAGTCCTGGCACTGCATCGCGAGGGCCCCGTCGGCGGCCACGGCCCTTCCCATCGCGCCCCGCAGGCATTTCGTCGTCGAGCCGGGATGGCAGCGGTAGCAGGCGGTCCGGTTGTGCTCGTCCCCGAGGGGGCCGCCGGTCTGCGGGTCGGTCACCCCCGCGTGAAGGGAATGGACCACCTGCGTGAAGGGAGGGATCCCGTCGATGCCGTAGCCGGGCAGGGCGTTCGACGGGTGGCAGTTGGCACAGAGGACCGCGCGGCCGCGGCGGGTCACGGTCGGCCAGAGGCCGCCCGGGTCGTACCCGTTCGCGGCGAGGGCGTCGGCGTAGTCCGGGTCCCCCAGGTGACGGTCGTCGTGGAGGCGGAGGATGTTCAGCCGGTAGTCCCGCTCCCGGTCCGCCGCCCACTGCCAGCCGGCCGCGGGCCGGGCCGCCGCGGACGTGCCGGAGGCGTGGCAGGCGGAGCAGTCCATCTCGTCGGAGACCGGGAGAACCACGTCGAGGGTCGCCAGCACCTGCCCCGAGGCGTCGCGGGCAGACAGCCGCATCAGCGGGTAGGAATTCTTCCGTCCCTCGTCGTCCCAGGGCGTCAGCGGGATCCCTTCGGCCACGTACCACCCTGCGTCCGGGTCCCAGTCCATGGTCCGGGGCTGGTTTCCCGGCCCGGGCATGGCGGCTCCCTTGAGCCCCTCGTCCACCGGGGGGCTGGCCCCGAACAGGTCCTCGACGTGGTCCCAGAAGTCGGTCTTGCCCGAGGAGGTGGTGTTGATCGAACCGCTCGGGTCCGCGACCGCCTCCCAGGTGACGGTGATCCCGAGACCCGGAGGATCTTCCACCAGGCGGCCCCGGTCGTCGACGAGCTGGGCGTGGATGGTGTTGTACGGGGGCAGGATGGCGAACGTCCCGTAGCTGGCGTCCATGCAGTGCATGCCGAGGTCGTTCCAGCCGAGGAGCGTCCACTCCCCGCCACCGGCGGCCCACGCGAGGAGGCCGGCAAGGGAGAGGGCGAGGGTCACGAGCAGGAGGGTTCCGGGGCGGATTCGTCGGATCACGGGGGTGCCTCCTTCCTGCTCCCCGGGGGAGCGGTGGGGAAGGCCGGCGGCGGGCGGCGCCGGCCGGGGCCTGGTCCCTCGGTGCGGAGGCGGAACGGCGAACCGGGCGGGAGCCCGGGCGGATATTACTGACAACGGCTCGCATATAACTATACCTTACTGATAATGGCCCGCAAGTACTTTTCCGGCCCCCACGGCCCGGCCGCCCCCGTGCCGGGCGTTCCGGTGGGTGGTCCACCGGAGGCCCCCGCCGCGCGGAACCCCCGGAAGCCGTTGCAGCCCCCGGGCCTGCTGCGGGACGATCCGGGATCCGGGACCCCGGCCACCCGCATTCGAGACGGGAAAACCACGATCCGGGCCGGCCGGGGGGGCCGGGCATCGAGCGGGGTGAACCATGAGACGTCGGAACAGGGAGGAACGGATCCGGCAGCTGTCGGCGATGCCTCCCGGTGCGCTGGTCCGGCAGGTGAGGTGGACCGGGATCCTCCTTTCTCTCGGCGCGTCGTCCGTCACCGCCCTCGGGGCGGTGTTCGTCTTCTTCGTGCGGCAGGGCCGGGGGCTCCTCCCCGCCGCCCGGGCGCTCCCGGGCCCGGCAGCCCCCGCTCCCCGCGGACTCGCCGCCGGAGCCGGGTCCGGGAAGGATCCCGCGGAGCGGGACGCAAAAAAGCAGGCGGCCCACCTCGGGGCCGCCTGCCCGTCCCGGCCGGCGTCTTCCCTTGCTCGGGGGGGGACGAAGGGGGATGTACCGCCGGGACGTTGGGAGGTCGTGAGTCGGTCGTCGTGCGTCAGTTCATCGGTCAGTTCATCGGGAAGTCGCCCTGGAACCCGACCATCCCGTCGGCGTCCCGCACCTCGATGCGGCGGCCGTGGGGATCCTCGACGAGCTCGGGGTGCCCGCCCCGGGCCGGGGTCCGGTACTTCGCCTTCCCCTTGAAGGAGCCGTGCCTGCGCTTCATCCGCAGCTCTCCCCAGGCGGTGCAGGCGTCACCCGTCTCTCCCTCGTCGCAGGTCCAGAGGGTCCAGGGCCCTTCGCTCTCCACGTCCCGGATCTCCACCTCGAAGGCCTCCCGGCCCTTCTTCATGCGGTACTCGGCACGTCCCCACGCCATCGAGACCCAGTCGGCCGGGGCAAGCTGGATCTCCATCTCTTCCCGGTTCATCCCGTGATCGTCGCCCTCGCCGCCGCCCATTCCGCCGCCATGATCCCCGTCGTGCCCGCCACCCATGTCACCGTCGTGGCTGCCGCCGGAACCCGGCATCTCGGGGAACTGGTTCGGAGAAACGATCATCGTCCCGTCGGGCCCGGTGATCGACAGCATCGAACCCCGGGGATCACAGGAGTCCAGGTGCGACATCGGGTGGCGCCGCATCCGGGGCGGGCCGTTCCCCTTGAAGACCAGCCTGGCCTCGTCCTTTCCGCCGTCCCTGCGGGTGTCCATGTCGAACGTGCACTCGGGGACGCCGTCCCCGTCCACGTCCACCTGGAACACGACCATGTCCCCGAGGTCCATCCCCGAGACCTCGACCTTGAACTTCTTCATCATGGAGCCGGGCTCCCGCGAGGCCATCCGTGCCTTGTATTCCGCGTGCACCCCGTTCTCCGTGACTTCGAGGTGGATCTTTTTCTTGCCTCCCGCCAGGACAGGCAGGGATGCGATCGTCACGGCGGCGAAACCCGCCAGCACGGCACCGGTCCACACCTTCCGTCTCGTCGTCGCGTCTCTCATCGTCGTCTCCCTGGGGGGCCGGACCCCCCGGATGCGCCCGGAACCCCAGGCGGCCCGGATGCCTTACTGCGAGACCGGATCATATAACCAAGGCGTACTCGGTGCAACACGCCTGTTAGTCCTCCGCCGGACAGGGGAGTCGGCGGCCCGGGAACCGGCGCCTCCCGCCGGTCCCCCGGGATGCCGTGCCCCCCCCCGGGAAAGCTGCCGGCTGGCGGGGTGTCGGCCGCTCGGGGACACGGGGGCAGACGCCGCGGAGGCCTGGGGCGAGTGCAGGCAGGGGAGCCACGGGGGCCGGCCCCGGGAGGCCGGGCTGGACGCGGCCGGGGACCGGGGCCGCCGGCGGCCCGTTCCGGCGCGTCCCGCAGGACGCCCCCGCAGTAAGGAAGGGCCCCGGGGCCGGAGCCCCGGGGCTCGCCCGCCGGGCCCTCCCGGCGGCCTGCGCGACGCCGCGATTCCCGGGCGGCTAGAACTCCAGCTTCCGGGGGAGCTGCTTCGCGTGCTCGACCCAGGAGCGGACCTCCTCGAGCCCCGGCAGGCGACGCACGAGATTCTTCTGCTCGTTCACCTCCCGCATCTTCGCGAGGAGGTTTTCCGGGTTCCGCTGCGCCAGCTCGGGGACGGTGTCCACGCCGGCGGCTTCCAGCAGGTCGGTGTACTCGCCCCCCAGGCCCTTCACCCGGAACAGGTCCGCCCGGTTCGCCCACTCGAGCACCAGCTTCGGGTCCACGTCCACCGACTCGGCCAGCTTCTTCCGGCCCGCCGGGGTCGCGGCCAGCTCCAGCAGGTCCTCGACGCGCTTCACGCCGGCGGCCTGCAGCTTCTCCCCGTACACCTTCCCGATCCCCTCGATGTCCGTGATTTTTGCCACTTCATGCTCCTTTCAGGCCGGTCCCGGCCCTCCCTTCGGGAGCCGGGCAGCAGCTCTTCTGCCCGCGGCCGCGGGCATGATGCAGCCAGTTCGTACCGGGCGCAAAAGAGTTTCACAGTGGCGGCCGGTGGGTGATGGGCCGGGGGGCCTGGCTCGGGACACCCGGGAACCGTCCCCCGGACCGGACGAGGCGCGGCCCACGCCCCCGGGCGGCCGGTGATCCGGGGGCGGGTCCCGGGAGTCTGTCGGGAGGTCCGCCGCCCCGCGCGGCGGCGTCATCCGGACCGGGGACGGAGGGGACCCGTCCGGCCCGGGATGGCCCGTGGTCAGGCTGCTTCTTCGCTCGCCCGACCCGAGGCCACTACTCCGTCCCGGTCCGTAAGGCCCGGCGGCAGCTCACCGTGGCCGGGCGGCTTTCTTCAGTCGCCCAGCTTGAGGACGGAGAGGAACGCCTCCTGGGGGATCTGGACGCGGCCGACCTGCTTCATCCGCTTCTTGCCGGCCTTCTGCTTTTCGAGCAGCTTCCGCTTGCGGGTGACGTCCCCCCCGTAGCACTTGGCGAGGACGTTCTTCCGCAACGCCTTGATGTTCGTGCGGGCGATCACCCGGGAGCCGATCGCGGCCTGGATCGGCACCTCGAACTGCTGCCGCGGGATCAGCTCCTTCAGGCGGCTGGCCAGGGCCTGCCCCTTCCGGTACGCCTCCTCCCGGTGGACGATGATCGACAGGGCATCCACCGGCTGGCCGGCCACCAGCACGTCCAGCTTGACCAGGTCGGACCGCCGCCACCCGGTGAACTCGTAGTCGTAGCTGGCGTAGCCCCGGGAGGCGGACTTCAGCCGGTCGTAGAAGTCGGTCACCACCTCGGCGAGGGGAAGGTCGTACTCGATCAGGACCCGGGTCGGCCCGACGTACTTCAGCTCGCGCTGCTCCCCCCGGCGCTCCTCGAGCAGCTTCAGCAGGGGGCCCACGTGCTCCTGCGGGGTCAGGATCGTCGCCTTGATGTAGGGTTCCTCGATCCACTCGTAGTCCTGGGGCCGCGGCAGCTTCGCGGCCGAGTGGATCTCCAGGTAGTCGCCCCCGGCCAGCTTCACCCGGTACGGGACTCCCGGGGCGGTGGTCACGAGGTCGAGGTCGAATTCCCGCTCCAGCCGGGACTGCACGATCTCCATGTGGAGCAGCCCGAGGAACCCGCAGCGGAACCCGAACCCGAGGGCCTCGCTGACCTCCGGCTCGAAGACGAAGGAGGCGTCGTTCAGGGACAGCTTGTCCAGGGCGTCCCGGAGGTCCCCGTAGTCGGCGGCGTCCGAGGGATAGAGCCCCGCGAAGACCATCGGCTTCGCCTCCTGGAACCCCGGGAACGGTTCCGCCGTCGGCCTCCGGGCGTCGGTGATCGTGTCACCGATCTTCACCTCCTTCACGTTCTTGATCCCGGCGACGACCCAGCCGACCTCGCCCACCGAGAGGGCCTCGGCGGGAACCTGCTTCGGGGTGAAGAAGCCGAGGTCCTCGACCTCGTACTCGGCCCCGGTCGCCATCAGCCGGATCTTCTGCCGCCGGCGCAGGCTCCCGTCGATCACCCGGACCAGCATGAAGGCCCCCCGGTAGCTGTCGTACCAGGAGTCGAAGATCATCGCCCTGAGGGGCGCCCCGGGGTCCCCTTCCGGCGGCGGGATCCGCTCGACGATCGCCGCGAGGATCTCGTCGACGCCGGTGCCTTCCTTGGCCGAGGCGAGGATCGCCTCCTCGCCGGGGATCCCGATCAGCTCCTCGATCTGCTGGATCACCTTGTCGGGATCCGCCGAGGGCAGGTCGATCTTGTTGATCACCGGGATGATCACCAGGTCGTGCTCGACGGCGAGCCAGGCGTTGGCCAGGGTCTGGGCCTCGACCCCCTGGGCGGCGTCGACGACGAGCAGCGCCCCCTCGCAGGCGGCGAGGGACCGGGAGACCTCGTAGGAAAAGTCCACGTGGCCCGGGGTGTCGATCAGGTCGAGGCGGTATTCCTGCCCGTCGGCGGCCCGCCAGGGGAGGGAGACCGCGTGGGACTTGATCGTGATCCCCCGCTCCCGCTCGAGTTCCATCGAGTCGAGGGTCTGTTCGACCAGCTCCCTCTTCTCGAGGGCGCCCGTCCGCTCCAGCAGGCGGTCGGAGAGCGTCGTCTTCCCGTGGTCGATGTGGGCGATGATGCTGAAGTTCCTGATGTGCCGGGAATCCATCGGGCGCCCCCGCGCCGGCCGCCGGCGCGCATGACCCCGCCGCGCGGCCCCTGCCGCGCCCGGGAACCCCGCGATTATAGGGGCTGGGCCGGAGCGGGCACCCCCCCGGGGCCGCCCCTCCCTGCCGGACGATCCGGGCGATCCGCCTCCCGCACCGGCGTTTCCCGGGGCCCGGGGCCCGGACCGCCGGCCGAACAGGCTGCGGCTTCGTCGGCCGCGCCCGGGAGTTTCCCGTGGGCGCGGGCTCTCATCGCTGGCACCGCGGGCAGAAGTACGTGCTCCGGCCCTGCTGGACGATCCGGCTGATGGCCGTTCCGCACCGCGGGCAGGGTTCCCCGGCGCGGCCGTACACCGCGAGGAAACGGCGGTACCCGCCGACGGTCCCGAGCACCCCCTGGAAGTCGGAAAACGTCGTCCCGCAGTGCCGGATCGCGGCCCGGAGGATCCTGCGGGTCGCGGCCGCCAGGCGGCGGACCTCGTCCCGCGCGAGGGCCCCGGCCGGCCGCCGCGGGTCGATCCCGGCGGCGTGGAGGACCTCGCTCGCGTAGATGTTCCCGAACCCCTCGAGGCGGTCCTGGCGCATCAGCCAGGCCTTGATCGGGGTCCGCGACCCGCCGAGGAGATCCGCGAGAACCCCGGTCGTGAACCCGGGCCCGGTCGGGTCGACGCCGGACGGGGCGGGGGGCTGCGGGGTCCAGCGCATCGTTCCGAACCGCCGGGGGTCGACGAACAGCACCGCCCCCCGGTCGAGCAGGAGGACCGCCCGGGGCGGGGGCAGCGGCCGGCGGCCCGGGGGGCGCCCTCCTCCGGGACCCGTCCCGGCCACGTCCCTGCCTCTCCCCTGGCGGCGGGGGCCGCCTCCGTCCCCGCCCCGCGAGCGGAATTCCTGCCTCCCGGCCGGGAGCCGCCGTTCACCGGAGCCCGCGACCCGTCCATCCCGCCGGCCGTCCGGCGGCGGAGGCCAGGACTCCGCCCAGAGGAGGCGTCCCGTCATCCGCAGGTGGACCTCCAGGTACCGGGCCGCGGCGGTCCCGGGACCCGGCTCCAGGGCGATCACGATCCGCTTCCCGACCCGGAAGACCCGGTCCACCCGCCGACCTCGGAGGCCTCGCCGCCGGGCGGCCGCGAGCTTCGGGTCCCGCACCAGGACCCGCTCCAGCCGCCGTCCCGCCAGCCGTGGAGCGAGCTGGCGGACGACCGTCTCCACCTCGGGCAGCTCCGGCATCCCTCTCTCCTTCGAAGGTGCGCCCGGAACGGGGGCTGGGTCGCGGCGAGAACGGCGGCGCGACACGCCCCTGCTCCGGCCACCACCGCCCGCCTCCTCGGGCAGAGATTCTTCCAGGAACACCGGTTGAAAGTACGACCCCCATTCCCGGCGCACCTGCATCTCCTTCCGGGGCACCCCGGGAGCGGGACCGGCCCAACGCGCAACCTGCACCTGCGCGCGTCGCCGTGCCACGCATCACCGCGGGGGGTCCGGTCCCGGGGAAAGCGCAAAGCGCATCTGTTCTCCTCGCTCCCCTCGGACCCGACCGCAAGAAGCCACCTCCGGCAACGGGGGAAGCCCGGCGCGCAACCTGCACGGCGAAGGCGCCCCCGGGCGCCGGGGGACCGCCGGCACCTGCCTCCACCTGCCGGGGCCTCCATTCCACACTCCAATTCCGGGCAGCGGCCGGGAAACCACGGGTGACGCGGGCCGCGCGGCGCGAAGGATCCCGCGACCCGTGACCGGGTTGCGCGACATCTCCCCCGAGAATGTCACCCGGGAGGACACATCCCCCTTTCGTGTCCCCTTTCCGGTCGGGACGGGGCCCCGCCGGAACCCCACCGCCGGGGACCGGGGCGGGGGCACCCTCCCGGCGCGCTATATTCGGCCCCGCCATGCCCGCCCCCTGTCCCGTCCCCGCGGCCACGCCCCTGGCGGTTCTCGCCACCTTCGGCGACCTGGTCCCGGAGCGGTTCGGCCCCCTGTCGGTCCTCGCCGCCGCCGGGGGTCTCGCCCTCCTCCTCGGCGGCATGGAGACGATGGGGCGCGGGCTGCGCAAGCTCTCCGGGGGCCGGGTCCGGCAGCTCCTCGGGCAGCTCGGCCGGCGGCCCCTCCTGGGAATCGTGCTCGGAGCGATCAGCACCGCCGCAATCCACAGCTCCGGCGCGACCACGGCGGTCCTGATCTCCCTGGTCGAGGCCGGCATGATGGACCTGCGGGCGACGATCCCGGTGATCATGGGGGCGAACATCGGGACCACGTTCACCGGGCAGCTCCTGGCCTTCCGGGTCACCTGGATGATCCCCCTCCTGCTCGCGGGGGGCCTGGCGCTCCGGGCGGTCCCCCGGCGGGAGGCCTGGCGGGCCACCGGCCAGGCCACCTGGGGCATGGGCCTGCTCTTCCTCGGCCTCGGGATCATGTCCGCGGCCCTCGGCCCCCTGCGCGAAGTGCCGGCGGTGGTCGCGGCCCTGCGCGACCTCGAGAGCGTGCCGGTCGGCATCCTGGCCGGCCTCGTCCTGACGGTGCTCTTCCAGTCCTCGACGGCGACCGTCGGCATCCTGATCGGGCTCGGCAGCCAGCACCTGGTGACGATCCGCGGGGCGATCCCGTTCATCCTCGGGGCGAACATCGGCTCCTGTTCCACCGGCCTCCTGGCCAGCATCGGGGCCCGCCCGGAGGCGCGCCGGGTCGCGGTCGTCCACGTCCTCGTCAAGGTGGTGGGGGTGATCCTCTTCGTCGGCTGGATCCCCTGGTTCGCGTCCCTGGTCGAGGCGATCACCCCTGGCGCCGGGAACCTCCCCCGGCAGATCGCCAACGCCCACACGGTCTTCAACGTCGCCGTCACCGCCCTCCTGCTGCCCTTCTCCGGTCTCCTCGCCCGGGTGGCCGAGCGCCTCGTTCCCGCCCGCGGGGACGGGCGGCGGCGGGTTCACCTGGACCGCTCCCTCCTGCGGGGCCCCGTCGCCTCGCCGGAGGTCGCCCTCGCCGAGGCCCGCCACGCCATCGGCATCCTCGCCGACGAGGTCCTGGCCCTTGCCGACGAGGCGATCCAGCCGGGCCGGGAAACGGGGCCCGGCTCCTGGGAGGCGATCCGGGAACGCGTCCGGGCCATCCACGAGCTCCGGCGGGAGCTGGTGGCGTACCTGAACGACATCGGCGAGGAGAACCTGCGCCGGCAGGAGATCGACCTCGCCCTCGAGCTGAACCTGGTGGTCGCCGAGCTGGACACGATCGCCTCCCTGGCGGAGGACGCCCTCGAGCTCGACCGGGAGCAGGCGGCCGTCGGGCCCTTCTCCCCGGAGGGTGAACGGGAGCTGCTCGACTACCGGGAGCGGACCCTCGACCTGCTCCACCGGGCGGTCCGGGCCTGGCTGGCGGAGGACGTGGAGGGCGCCCGGGCCGCGCGCCGGGCGAAGAAGGAGCTCGGACGGCTGGAGGCCCGCCTGCGGAGGTCCCACGTCCTGCGGATGCACCGCGGGGTCGAGGCCAGCGAGCGCACGGACGCGCTGCACCTCGCCTGGCTCGAGCTGATGCGCCAGGTGAACACCCACGCCGGCCGCATCGCCCGCATCCTCCTCGACCGCCCCCGCGGCGGCCTGCCCCTGCCTCCCGACGCCGAGGACGCCGGCCCGGATCACCTCGGCCCGGAGATCGACTCGGGGAACGGCGGATGACCGCCTGACCCCGCCGGGCGCGGCCGAGGCGGCAGGGACCCCCGGCGGAAAGCCGGCCCCGCGCGGCACCCCTCCGGAGCCCGGCCCCCGGCCCGGAGATCGACTCGGCGAACGGGAACTGTCCGGACGGCCCTGCACCGGGCGGTCGGCAACCCGGGGAAGGCGGATGGGCCCGGAGAGCGGAGGACGGGGGAAACGACCTGCACCAGGGTCATCAGGTCTTCATCGCCGGGCGGGCGGGCCGGGACCCTGCGGCCCGGGGGGCCACCGGGGAAACTGAGAAAGCCCGCAGTGCGAAGCCCGGATCAGTATCCCACCCGGCCTGCCGGGAAAGGGCCGCGAGGGGGGAAGGCCCGGCCGGGTCCCCGCTTCAGTTCGTGCCCCGCCGTCGGAGGTGCGCCGGGAACAAGGGTGACACTTTCTGCCCACGGCCCTCGAAGAACCTCCGCCCGGGGCAACCGTCGCGAGCCCCGGCTACCCGGGGGCCTTTCCCGCCCGCGCCGGCTCGGGGCGAAGCCGGCCCCCCCTTCCCGGCGCACCTCCCGGGCGGAAAGGGCCGGGCACCGTGGACCCGGATCGGTGCGCCCCGCCGGGCCTGGCGAGGAAGAACCGGGAAGCGGGGAACGACGCGGGCGGGATCCCGCCGCACGCTGATGGCATGCCCGACGGAACCGGGCGGGGAGCGGCGCGACGCGCGGACAGGCGGAGGCGGGAGCCGCGGCCCCCGCCTCCGAAGAAACCAGGCAGCAGCGCCCGGAATGGGTGGAAGCTCTCGTGCCGACCCCGCGCCCGGCGGGGGCGGCCTCTCCGTCCTCCCCTCGGCGTCCCGGGCGTCGCCCGGGGGGCCCGAGGGCCGAAAAAGGAGAAGGCCGGTCGCCTCACCCGCGAATCCGGCCCGAGAACCATGAACTCTGAAGCTGCTCGCGCCCTTTCTTTGAGCAAGGCGCGTGCCACCGTTGAAAGGCCGATCGGTTGTTCGCCATAGTTCGTTACTGTTCATCCTCCGGAGCCCGCGCCCCGGAGTTTCGCAACCTGAGAATGACGGCCCTTCTCATTCCGCGAACCCGATCGTCCCCGCCGGTCATTCCCGGCGAGCGGTCGCCGGGGAGCGGAGCGCTCGGGAACCCCGGCCTTCGACCCGGGAACCACCCCGGTTGCCCCGTTGGCGGGTCCCGCCATGCCGCCGTGGAGGCAAGGGGGACAACGCGCTGTAACCTCCGGCCAGATGGACACCGCGGCCGCCGTCTCTCGGTCCCCCGTGCAGGCAGGGGGGACAACGCCGCGCAGCTCGTCGCCCAGAAGACCTGCTTGCCTTCCAGGGCGCCGTGCAAACAGGGGGGACAACACGCTGCAGCCCGTCGGGACCCGGCCGGAGTCGGTGGCGCTGTTTCTCCGCAGGTGAGGTCGCGGGCGCACCGATGGGGAGGTGTATCGGGGACGGGGCGGACCCGCTCGGAAGTGTCCACAGCGAAGGGCTCGGGAACGGAAGGCGTCGAACCCCGCGTAGCGTTCCCCGCCTGCTCCATGGCAGGGGGTCGAGGCCTCGGCCACCGTCCCGGGGCTCCTCCGATAACGTGCGAGGTGTGCCGGGAACGGGGGTCGACCAGCCAACCCGTTGGAACGAGAGGACCTGATCGGAGAGGCGGCCCGGCACCGGGGAGCGCTGCATCCTCCCCGGAGCCCCGGGACTTTCGGGGTGAGGCGGGTCCCGTTCCCGGCGCACCTGCGAAAACGTGCGGGATAACAGCGATCCTGGCAGGGGGGGTGTCGGATAACCCGCATCCTGGCAGGTTTCCGGGCTTTTTCGACCCCGAAACCTGCCAGAGCGGGCGTTATCCCGCACGCAACCTGCCAGATTCGCGGTTATCCCACACCCCACCTGCCATTTCG
>CAZOTT010000079.1:0-13940 GCA_964582785.1 uncultured Acidobacteriota bacterium
CAGCTTCGAACCCGGGGAACCCTCCCCCGCCAGCGCAGGACGCACCGCCGGCACCGACAGCAGCACGAACGCGAAAAGAAGGAACGGGACGTGCCGGGCGCGGCGCACCCCGGAAGCGACGGCACGGAGGCTGGTGACGAGGGAACGGACGCTCGACATCGGACGCACCTCTCCTTCCCCCCGGTGAATGCCCGGATCCTCCCTGCCGGAAAACTACGGCGACGGCGCCCGGGGACCAGTCCTTTGCACCGGGTGCCACCGCGAGAACCGGCACCGGCCGGGCCGGGCCGCCTCCCTGCGCCACGTGCGAATCGTTCGCCCTCGTCCCGCGACGCCATCGCAACAAGCTGAAAACATTGGGCTTGGGCGCGAAAAATCGCCCTCCACCCCTTGACCCCCGGGCGTTCCCTTTGCTACAGCGGAACCGTCCCGTCGCGCACTCCGCGCGGCGCACGTGCCGGAGGGAAGCCATGGACCCGATCGACCTCTCGTTCCTGCTCCCCGGTCCCCGGAACGACGGACCCGCCGACGACCGCCTGGAACGCCGCGATTTCCTCAAGATCTGCACCCTGGCCGCGGCCGCGGTGGGCCTGCCCGCCTCGGCCGCGTCGAAGATGGCGGAGGCCGCGGCCGCTGGTCCCCGGCCGTCCGTGATCTGGCTGCACTTCCAGGAGTGCACCGGCTGCTCCGAGTCCCTGCTTCGCACGTCCCATCCGGCGCTGGCGAAGCTGATCCTCGACCTGGTCAGCCTCGACTACCACGAGACCCTCTTCGCCGCCGCGGGACACCAGGCGGAGGAGGCCCTCGCCCGGGCGATCGAGCAGAACGCCGGCAGGTACGTCCTGGTGATCGAGGGGTCGATCCCGGTCAAGGACGGCGGCATCTACTGCAGGATCGCCGGGAAGACGGCCCTCGCGATCGCGCGGGAGGCGGCGGAGAAGGCGGCGGCGATCATCGCGATCGGCTCCTGCGCCTCCTTCGGCGGGGTCCAGTCCGCTCCGCCGAACCCGACCGGGGCCACCGGCGCCCCGGAGGTCCTCGAGGGGAAGACGGTCGTCACGATCCCCGGCTGCCCGCCGAACCCCTACAACTTCCTCGGCACGGTGCTCCAGTACGTCACCTTCGGCACCCTGCCCGCCCTCGACGGGAAGGGACGGCCGCGGTTCGCCTACGGCCGTACCATCCACGAGCACTGCCCGCGCCGTCCCCACTTCGACGCGGGGCGCTTCGCCCGCCGGTTCGGGGACGAGGGACACCGGCAGGGCTGGTGCCTGTACCGTCTCGGCTGCAAGGGGCCGGCCACCCACGCGAACTGCTCCGTGCTGCACTTCAACGAGGTGGTGGGCGCCTGGCCGATCGGCATCGGGCACCCCTGCGTCGGGTGCACAGAGTCCGGCATCGCGTTCCGGGTCCCGATCCACGACACCGTCGAGATCGACCGCCCGACCCCGCCCGACCAGTACCCGCCCGTGGGCGCCGACCACGGCGGCGTCAGCCCCTGGGCCACGGGCGTCGCCGGCCTCGTCGGCGGCGCGGCCCTCGGGGCCGGCTGGATGGCGGCGAAGAAGCTCGGCGAGGTGGACGGGGACGGGGAAGGGACGGAGGACTCCTGATGGACAGGATCGACCGCCGCACCGTTCTCCGGGGGCTGGCGACGGGCGGGCTCGCGGCCGGCGCCGCGGCGGCCGCCGCTTCCCGGGCCGCGGAGCGGGAACGGCCCCGGCCGCCCGCCGACGCCGTCGGGATGCTCTACGACGCGACCCTGTGCATCGGCTGCAAGACCTGCGTCGTGGCCTGCCGCGAGGCGAACGATCTCCCGCCGGAGCGGGACACGGACCGGGGCGGCATCTACGACGCGCCGATCGATCTCTCCGCCGGCACGAAGAACATCATCGAGCTCTACCGGGACGACGACGCCGGGGAATGGAGCTACGTCAAGCGCCAGTGCATGCACTGCCTCGATCCCGCCTGCGCGAGCGCCTGCATGCTCGGCGCCCTGCAGAAGCGGGAGCACGGGATCGTCACCTGGGAGGCTTCCCGCTGCGTCGGCTGCCGCTACTGCCAGGTCGCCTGCCCCTTCGAGATCCCGAAGTTCGAGTGGTACGAGGCGAACCCGAGGATCGTCAAGTGCGAGCTGTGCGCCCACCGCCTCGCGCAGGGCCGCATCCCCGCCTGCTGCGAGGTCTGTCCGCGGGGCGCCGTGATCTTCGGCCAGTACGACGCCCTCCTCGCGGAGGCCCACCGGCGGCTGGAGCGGGAACCCGACCGGTACGTCCCGCGGGTGTACGGGGAGAAGGACGGGGGCGGGACGCAGGTCCTGGTGCTCGCCGGGGTCGAGTTCGCGAAGCTCGGCCTGCCGGAACTGGGCGAGGACCCCGCGCCCGAGCTGGCCCGCTCCGTCCAGCACGGGGTCTACCGGGGCTTCATCGCCCCGGTGGTCCTCTACGCCCTCCTCGGCGGGGTCATCTGGCGCAACCACCGGGCGGCCGCCCGGGACGGGGAGGAGGAGCGATGACCCACCATGCCGCCCCCGTCGGGGGGCCCCTGCTCACCCGGACCACCCGCTGGCTGCTCGGGCTGATGGTCCTCGGCGGCGCGATCGCGGCCTGGCGCTTCTTCCACGGGATCGGCTCGGTCTCGGCCCTCGGTGACGGCTACCCCTGGGGCATCTGGATCGCCCTCGACGTGGTGATCGGCACGGCGATCGGGTGCGGCGGCTATGCCGTCGCGATCCTCGTCTACGTGCTGAACCGGGGCCGGTACCACCCGCTCGTGCGGCCGGCGGTGCTCACCTCGGCCCTCGGCTACACGATCGCCGCCGTCGCCATCTTCGTCGACGTCGGGCGGCCGTGGAACCTGTTCAAGGTGCCGATCCAGTTCTGGAACTGGAACCTCGACTCCGCCCTGCTCGAGGTCGCCCTCTGCGTGATGACCTACGTCGCGGTCCTCTGGATCGAGCTCTCGCCGGCCTTCTTCGAGAAGTGGCGGGAGCAGCCGGGGGGGTTCCTCCACGGGCTCGCCACCACCCTCGACCCGGTCCTGCGGAAGCTGCTGGTCCCGCTGCTCGCCCTGGGGCTGCTGCTGCCGACGATGCACCAGTCGTCCCTCGGCACGGTGATGCTCCTCGCCGGCCACAAGCTCGACCCCCTCTGGCGCACCCCCCTGCTGCCGCTGCTGTTCCTCGTCTCCGTGATCGGCATGGGCTACGCCGTGGTCGTCTTCGAGGGGGCCCTCGCCGGGACGCTGCTCACCCGGAGGCGCGAGACGCCCCTGCTCGCCGACCTGTCCCTCGCGATGGTCCCGGTCGGGGTGATCTTCCTCGTGCTCCGCTACGCGGATCTCGCCTTCCGCGGGCTGCTCGCGGAGGCGTTCCGGCCGCGCCCCCTGGTCGCCCTCTTCCACCTGGAGAACCTCCTGGTGCTGGCGGCGATCGTGGTCCTGCTCTCCCTGGAACGCCGCCGGAACGTCACCACCCTGGTGCGCGCGGCCCTGCTCTTCCTCCTCGCCGGCGGCCTCTACCGGGTGGACACCTACCTGGTGGCCTTCGACCCGGGCCGCAACTGGCACTACTTCCCGGCGGTGCCGGAACTGTTCATCACCATCGGCCTCGTTGCCGCCGAGGTGCTCGCCTACCTCTGGATCGTCAAGCGCTTCCCCGTCCTCGCCGGCCGCGCCGGCGCGGCGGGAAGCTGAGGGAGCCGTCATGGTCAAGCGGATCGTCGTCGACCCGATCACCCGCATCGAGGGCCACCTGCGCATCGACGTGGAGGTCGACGGGGGCCGGGTGCGCAGGGCCTGGTCCTCGGGCCAGATGTGGCGCGGAATCGAGCTCATCCTCCGGGGCCGCGATCCCCGGGACGCCTGGGTGATCACCCAGCGGATCTGCGGCGTCTGCACCACGGTTCACGCGATCACGTCGGTGCGCGCCGTGGAGAACGCCCTCGGCCTCGAGGTGCCGCTGAACGCCCAGCTCATCCGGAACCTGGTCCTCGCGGGGCACGCCCTGCACGACCACATCGTGCACTTCTACCACCTGTCCGCCCTCGACTGGGTGGACGTGGTCTCCGCCCTGAAGGCAGACCCGGCGAAGACCGCGCGGCTGGCGGCGAAGCTCTCCGACTGGCCGGGCAACTCGCGCCAGGAATTCGCCTCCGTGCGCGACCGGCTGCGGGGCTTCGTCGACTCGGGCCAGCTCGGGATCTTCACCAACGGGTACTGGGGGCACCCGGCGATGAAGCTGCCACCCGAGGTCAACCTGCTGGCGGTCACCCACTACCTGCAGGCCCTCGAGTACCAGCGCCGGGCCAACCAGGCGGTGGCGATCCTCGGCAGCAAGACCCCCCACGTCCAGAACCTTGCGGTCGGCGGGGTGGCCAACGCGATCAACCTCGACAACGACCAGTGCCTCAACATGGCGCAGCTCTACCGGGTGAAGGAGCTGTTCGAGGAGGTGCGGCAGTTCGTCGAGCAGGTCTACCTGGTGGACGTGGCCGCCATCGGCGCCCTCTACCCCGACTGGCTCGGGTACGGTGCGGGCGTCCGGAACTACCTCGCCGTTCCGGACATGCCGACCGACACGAAGGGAACCACCTTCGACCTGCCGGGCGGCACGATCTTCGACGGCGATCTCCGCTCCGCGCGGCCGTTCGAGTCCTTCGACGACCCGTACTTCCAGGAGAACGTGGCCGAGTGCATCGCCCACTCCTGGTACGAGGGCGACTGGACGCGGCACCCCTGGGAGGAGGAAACCGTCCCCCACTACACCGAGTTCCGGGACGACGGCAAGTACTCCTGGGTGAAGGCGCCCCGCTTCCGGGACCGACCGATGCAGGTCGGCCCGCTGGCCCAGGTGCTCGTCGGCTACGCCACCGGCCACGAGCGGACGGTCCGGTACGTCAAGCGGCTGCTGTCCCTCGTCAGGGCCGTGTCGGGGGCGTCGATCGGGCCCTCCGACCTCCACTCGACGATCGGCCGCCACGCGGCGCGCGCGGTCCGCGCGGCGGTGATCGCCGAGACCGCCCTCGACCACTGGCGGAGGCTCGCCGAGAACATCGGCGGGGGGGACACCGGGATCTTCGTCGAGCCGAAGTTCCCCGCGGGCGAGATCCGGGGGTTCGGTTTCCACGAGGCGCCGCGGGGGGCGCTGTCCCACTGGGTCGTGATCCGGGACGGGAAGATCGCCAACTACCAGTGCGTGGTGCCGACCACCTGGAACGCGGGGCCGCGGGACGCGAAGGGGCGGCCGGGCCCCTACGAGGCGTCGCTGGTGGGCAACCCGGTCGCGGACCCGGAACGGCCCCTCGAGGTGCTGCGGACCGTCCATTCCTTCGACCCGTGCCTCGCGTGCGCGATCCACACCCTGGACCCCTCCGGGAAGCGCCACGCGAAGGTCCAGGTGCTCCTCTGAAACCCTCCGCGAGGAAGGAACCTCCCGGGGCCGGCGGCGTCCTCGTCGCCGGCCTCGGCAACACCCTGCTCGGGGACGACGGGTTCGGTCCGGCGGTGGTGCGCTGGCTCCGCGCCCACCGGGAGTTCCCCGCCGGGGTGGCGGTGGAGGACCTGGGGACTCCCGGTCCCGGCCTCCCGACGTGGCTCGCGGGTTACCGGGCGGTGATCCTCGTCGACACCGCCCTCCTCGACGCGCCTCCGGGCAGCCTCCACCTCCTCGACGGCGAGGCCGTCGCCGGCTCCGGGTGCCGGGCGGGCCCCCACGACGTCGACCTGCGCGCCGCCCTCGACGCGCTGGCCCTCGCCGGGGAAGCTCCGCGGCGCGTCCGGGTGATCGCCACGGTTCCTGCTTCCACGGAGACGGGGGCGCCGCTCTCCGACCCGGTGCGCCGGGCCGTGCCCCGCGCGGGACGGCTCGTCGTGGAGGAACTCGCCCGGCTCGGACTGCGCTGCCCGGAGCGGGTTCCCCCGCTCCCCTGGTCTCCCGACTGGGACGGGACACCGCCGTGACCGGGCGCGTGGACCGGGCGGCGGCGCTGCTCGCCCTCGCCGCCGGCGCGCACTCCCTGGCGGTCGGGCTGGTGCTGCTGTTCGCGCCGTCCCTGCTGGTCCACCTCGCCGGGTGGTCGCCTCCTCCCCGGGGGTTCTTCGTGCTGCAGGGGGGCGCCTTCCACGTGATTCTGGCCCCGGGCTACGTCCTGGAGTGGAGGATCCACCGGCGGTTGCGCCTGCTGGTCCTGGCCAAGGCGGGGGGCACGGCCTTCCTCGCGGCTACCCTCCTGCTCGGCCTCGCCCCGGCGGCCGCGGCGATCGCCCTCCTCGGGGACGCCGCCTTCCTCGCCGCCGGCGTCCTGCTCGACCGGGCCCTGGCCCGGTCCCGCTGATCCGGGGTCCCCCGCCGGAGCGGGCCGCCGGGGCCGGCACGTCCCCGCGGTGCCGCCGGGTTCCCGCTACTCCCGGGCGCCCTCCTCGTCCAGCGCGGCATCCTCGTAGAAGCGGCGGATCTCGTCGCAGCCGAAGAGCACCGTCATCGTCACGTGGTCGTGGAGCGCCTGTTCCATGCCCTCCGCTTCCGGGTCCTCCCGCAGCACCGCGAGGGCGATCTCCCCGAGGGTGCCCATCGCGGCGCAGAACTCCTCCCGGGGGAAGCCCTGTTCCCGGCGACGCTCGGCGAGATCCCGGCAGTAGTTGATGAAGATCGTCTTCTCGGCCGTGAGGACGGCGTTCGAGAGGTGGCGCAGGGCGAGCTGGTGCCGCCAGGCGAGCCGCTCGGGGGGAATCTCCCGGTAGTGGGGGAACCGCTCCCGGTTCGCCGGGTCGAGGATCGTCGCCGTGAACCGCTCGCGGATCTCTTCCCGGTGCTTTTCCAGCAGGCGGTGAATGACGAGGTTGGCGCGGACCGCGACGTGCTTCATCGCCGCCCGGTTCCGGCGGTGCCATTCCTCCGGGTCGGTCTTCAGGTTCGCCAGCAGGAAGGGCAGGCGCCGGGTGACCTCCAGCCACTCCCGGGGCCGCCAGTCGAGGCGCCGCCAGGTCCGCGCCGGGTTCACGGCCAGCTCGCGGTCGATGTAGCGCGCCATCCAGGGGCGCTCGAAGGGCCGGTCCCCGAGCAGGCGGCCGGCGAGGTCCCGGGCCAGGAGCCCCGGGCGGCAGAGGGGACGCGGCACGAGGATCGGCCGCCGGCGTTCCCCGAATCAGGCGAGGGTCGCCATCTCGAACAGCTCCAGGTGACTCGTCGCCCCGTGCCCGCTGCAAAGGAGCACCTCGAGGGGCGCGAGCTCGTGCCGCCGCCCGACCAGGCGGCGGAAGAAGCGCTGCACGTCCCGCACGTGGAGGTACGGGATCGCGGAGCGGCCGCGCCCCGCGATCATGCGCGCGTTCCACGCGCCGGAAAGCCACGTGGAGAGGAAGGCGTAGAGCGGCGGGTACTCGCACCAGTCGGAGAACAGCGCGGCGAAGCGGACGATCACCGGGCGGAAGGAGCCCGCGTATTCCGCCAGCATCTACTCTCCGATCCGCTTCGTCACCGCGTAGACGTGGTCCCCGTCCAGGGGGCTCTCCTCGTCGACGAAGCTCCCCCGCGGCGGGAACCGGCACCCGGCGACGGAGCTGGCGAAGACGAACAGCTCCGGCCGAAGTTCCCGGCACTCGTCGAGCACGTTCCGCAGGCCGTCGACGTTCGTCCGCCAGTATTCCGGGTCGTCCTTCCCCGTGAAGTCGTAGTGGGCGGCCAGGTGGATGACGACGTCCACCGGGCCCTCGTCGCGGATCTCCCGGAAGGTCCGGGACAGCCGCTCCCGGTCGCAGATCTCGAGCTGGTACCAGTGGATACCGGGGTGGATCGCGGCCCCGGACCGCACCTGGGAACGCCGGCCCATCCCGTGGATGATCCACGAGCCCTTGAACGTCTCGAGGAGCGCCCGGCCGATGAAGCCGGAGGCCCCGGTGATCACCATTCGCGGGGGTCCCATGGCACCTTCCGGGAGCATTCTAGCGGGTCCGGGGCCCCCGGCCGGGCGGCTATACTTCGGTTCACCCGGGGAGGACCACGCCGGAAGGACACCATGCACGAGATGGGAATCGCCCTCGAGATCCACCGGGTCTGCCGCCGGGCGGTGGCGGACCGGGGTCCCGGGCGCATCGAGCGGGTCCGTGTCGCGGTCGGGGAGCTCTCGGCGGTGGAACCCGAGCTGCTCCGCTTCGCCTGGGAGGCGGTGACCCGGGAGACGGCCGACGAGGGGGCGACCCTCGAGATCGAGTGGCACCGCGCGGAGCAGGTATGCCCGTCGTGCGGTCCCGTCCCGGACCGGGCGGAGGGGCACTGGCTCCGCGCCTGTCCCGCCTGCGGCCTGTTCCTCGAGCTGCGCGGGGGCACGGAACTCGAGGTGCTGGACCTGGTCTTCGCCGCCGAAGAAGGGCCGCGGGAACCCGCGGGCGGCGGCGCGGGGGAAGGGGAATGATCGGTGACGCGCATGGCGGGCGGGAGGAAACCCGCAACATCGTCCGGATCCGGAAGAGCGCCCTCGCGGCCAACGACCGGGTGGCCGGCGAGCTGCGGGAGCGGTTCCGGGAACAGGGGACCCTCGTCCTCAACCTGGTCTCCGCGCCCGGCTCGGGGAAGACGACCCTCCTCGAGCGGACCGTGGAGCGGCTGCGCGGGGAACTGTCCCTCGGCGTGCTCGAGGGAGACGTGGCCACCGAGATGGACGCGGCGCGGATCCGCGCCCTGGGCGTCCCCGCGCGCCAGATCGTGACCGGGGGAGCCTGCCACCTGGAGTCCCGCATCGTCCGCCGGGCCCTCGAGGAAGCGGCGTTTCCCCCCCTCGACATCCTCTTCATCGAGAACGTGGGCAACCTGGTCTGTCCCACGTCCTACGAGCTGGGGGAGGACTTCAAGGTGGCCCTCGTCTCCGTGCCGGAGGGGGACGACAAGCCGTTCAAGTACCCGGGCATCTTCCGGCGGGCGATGATCGCCGTGGTCACCAAGGTGGACCTCCTGCCCCACTTCACCTTCGACCTGGACCGGGTGAGGGAGCGGATCGCCACCCTCAACCCGGCGGCGCGCTTCGTCCCCCTCTCCTCGACCACCGGCGACGGCGTCGGCGTGTGGTGCGACCTGCTCCGCCAGGCCCTGGCGGCGAAGCGGGAGGGCAGGCCCTGGCCGTGAGCGGCGGAACCCCGGGGACGGGACGCCGGCGCCTGCGGATCTCCTGCCGGGGCGCGGTCCAGGGGGTCGGTTTCCGGCCGTTCGTCTTCCGCCTCGCCCGGGAGCTGGACCTGGCGGGGTTCGTCCGGAACGGTCCCGAGGGGGTCACGATCGAGGTCGAGGGCGCAGCCGCGGCGGTGGAAACCTTCGCCCGGCGGCTTCCCCGCGAACTGCCTCCCCTGGCCCGCCTCGACGGGCTCGCGTCCAGGGAACTCTCCCCGCGGGGCGAGGAAGGGTTCACCGTGGCGGTCTCCCGGGAAGGGGGACGGGAAGGGGCGCTGGTGCCCCCGGACGCGGCGCTCTGCGGCGACTGCCGGCGCGAGATGGAGGACCCGGCGGACCGGCGCCACCGCTACCCGTTCACCGGGTGCGCCTCCTGCGGGCCGCGGTTCACCCTGGTCCGCGAGTTCCCGTGGGACCGGGCGCGGACCTCGATGGCCTGCTTTCCCCTCTGCGACGACTGCCGGCGGGAGTACGGGGACCCGGCGGACCGGCGCTTCCACACCGAGCCCCTCTGCTGCCCGGCCTGCGGCCCCCGGTGGTGGCTGGCGGGCCCCGGCGGGGCGGAGGAGGCCACCGGCAACGATGCCCTCGACCGGGCGGCCCGGCTGCTCGCCCGGGGAGGAATCCTCGCCGTCAAGGGGCTCGGCGGCTTCCAGCTCGCCTGCCGGGCGGACCTGCCGGAGCCGGTCGAGGAACTGCGACGCCGGAAGGGGCGCCCCGCGAAGCCGTTCGCCCTGATGGCCCGGGACCCCGCGGCGGCGGAGCGGCTGGTCCGCCTCCACGGGGCCGGCCGGGAGCTTCTCACGTCCCCCCGGGGCCCGATCGTCCTCGCCCCCCGCCGCCCGGGGGCGGCGGTCGCCGGCGCGGTCGCCCCCGGGCTCGCCGATCTCGGGGTGATGGTCCCGACGACCCCCCTGCACGTGGAGCTGTTCCGCCGGCTGCCCCCGGAGATCGACGCGCTGGTGATGACGTCGGGCAACGTTTCCGACGAGCCGATCGCCCGGGGCAACCGGGAGGCGGTGCGCCGCCTGCGGGGCATCGCCGACGCCTTCCTTCTCCACGACCGGGACATCGTGCGCCGGCTGGACGATTCCGTCGTGCGGGACGCTCCCGGCGGGCCGATCCTGCTCCGGCGGGCCCGCGGCTGGGTCCCGGAGCCGGTTCCGCTGCCCTTCGCCGCACCGCGGCCGGTTCTCGGGGTGGGAGCCCACCTGCAGGTCGCACCCTGCGCCCTCCTCGGGGATCTCGCGTTCCCCGGCCAGCACGTCGGCGACCTCGACACCGCGCCGGCCCGGGCGTTCCACCGGGAGGCCCTCGCCACCCTCGAGGCGTTCCTGGAGACGACCTGCCCCGTGCTCGCCTGCGACCTCCACCCGGACTACGCGAGCACCTGGCTGGCCGAGGAGCTCGCCGCCGGGCGCGGAGGGAACCCGCTGCGCGTCCAGCACCACCTCGCCCACGGGGCGGCCGTTCTCGCCGAGCACGGCGCCCTGCCCCTCGCTCCCGGGGAGGTGGCGGCCGCGATCGTGCTCGACGGGACCGGGTGGGGGGACGACGGGACCGCCTGGGGCGGCGAGTGGCTGGTCCTGCGGGGAACCCTGGAATGGGAGCGCCGGGCACGGGTCTCCCCGATGCCCCTGGTCGGCGGCGAACGGGCCGTCCGGGAGCCCTGGCGGGTGGCGGTGGCGCTCCTCGCCGGCCGGGGGCTCCCGGGCTGGCTGTTCGGCAGCACCCGGGTCCCCCGGGCCCTGGTGGCGGAGGTGGCGCGCCTGGCCGCCGGCGGGGGCTGGCCCCTCGCCTGCGGGGCCGGGCGGGTCTTCGAGGCGTCGGGCGCCCTGCTCGGACTGGCCCCGGAGAACCGGTACGAGGGAGAGGCGGCGATCCGGCTGGAGGCGGCCGCGTCGGGGGCGGTGGACCCCGGGGAACTCGCGGCGGGGCACGCCCGCATGCCGGACCTGCCGGGGGTGGAGCCGCGCCTGGCCGCGGGGAAGATGGCCGAGCTTCCTGCCGGGGACCTGCTGGCGGCGGCGGCCGGCCGGCTGCTGGCCGGCGACCCGGTTCCCGTGGTCGCGGCGGCGATCCACGGCGCCTTCTGCCGGCTCGCCGCGGAGCTGGCGCGGCGCGTCTTTCCTCCGGGGATCCCGGTGGCCCTCGGCGGAGGATGCCTCGCCAACCGTTTCCTGGCCGTCGAGCTCCCGCGGCGCCTGGCGGACGCCGGCTTCCGGCCGCTCCTTCCCCGGGCCGTTCCCCCGGGGGACGGCGGGATCGCCCTGGGCCAGGCGGTCCTCGCGGCCCGGGCCGACACCCTGGGACACCCGCCCCGGCCGGTCCGCTAGAATGCGGGCATGTGCCTGGCGATCCCGATGAAGCTCGTCGAGCGGTCGGAGTTCGAGGGCACCGTCGAGCTGGACGGGGTCCGGCGCCGGGTGTCTCTCGCGCTGCTCCCGGAGGCCGTGGCGGGCGACCACGTTCTCGTCCACGCCGGCTACGCCATCGCCCGCGTCGACGCGGCCGAAGCCGAGGAGATCCTCGCCCTGTTCCGCCGCTACGCCGACGAGGGGATCACCCGGTTCGGGACGGCGCCCGGCGACGGAACGGGGGAGGGCCCTTGAACGCCGACCCGTTCCGCGACCCGCGCACGGTCGCCGGGCTCGCCCGGGAGATCGCCGCGGTGGCCCGGGAACTGCCCCGGCCGGTCACCCTGATGGAGGTCTGCGGGACCCACACCCACGCGATCGCCGCGGCGGGCCTCCGCCGGCTGATGCCCCCGAACGTGCGGCTCGTCTCGGGACCGGGCTGCCCGGTGTGCGTCACGCCCGTTTCCTGGCTCGACCGGGCCCTCGCCCTGGGACGCCAGCCGGGCACCGTTCTCGCCACCTTCGGGGACCTCGTCCGGGTCCCCGCGAGCGACGGGTCGCTCGAGGAGCACCGGGCGGCGGGGGGCCCCGTCGAGATCGTCTATTCCCCCCGGGACGCCGTCGAGCTGGCGGCGGCACGCCCGTCCGAACGGGTGATCTTCCTCGCCGTCGGCTTCGAGACGACCGCCCCCGCCATCGCCGCCGCCCTCGCCGAGGCGGACGCCCGGGGCATCGACAGCTTCCTGGTCCTGCCGGGCAACAGGACGATGCCGGGACCCCTGGCCGCGCTGGCGGACGCGGTGGACGGCTTCCTGATGCCGGGCCACGTCTCCGTGATCACCGGCTCGGAGGCGTGGCGCTTCCTGCCGGAGCGGTACGGGGTTTCCGCGGCGGTGGCGGGGTTCACCCCCGCGGACGTGCTGGCCGCCATCCTGGCGCTCCTGCGCCGCCTGGCCCGCGGCGAGCCGGGCCTGGACAACCTGTACGGCCGGGTCGTCTCGCCCGGCGGCAACCGGCGGGCGCAGGAGCTGCTGGCCCGGACCTTCCGGCCGGTGGATGCCGAGTGGCGCGGGATCGGGGTCCTGCCCGGGTCCGGCCTCGGGCTGCGCGAGGAGTTCGCCCACCGGGACGCTTCCCGGTTGCCGGTGGAACCGCCGGACCCGCGGGAACCCGCCGGCTGCCGCTGCGGGGACGTCCTCCGGGGGACGATCGACCCGCCGGCGTGCCCGCTCTTCGCCGCCGGCTGCACCCCGGAACACCCGGTGGGGGCGTGCATGGTCTCCAGCGAGGGGGCGTGCGCCGCGTGGTACCGGCACGAGCGGTGGGCCCACCCGGAGGGGACACCGTGAAGGTCCCGGAGCGGATCCTGCTGGCCCACGGCGCCGGCGGCCGGCTGACCGGGCGGCTGGTCCGGGAGACCTTCCTCGCCGCCTTCGACAACCCCGCGCTCGCCCCCCTCGCGGACGCGGCGATCCTCGGGGACGTCCCCCCGGGAAGGATCGCCCTGGCCACCGACGGGCACGTGGTGGACCCCCCGGTCTTCCCCGGCGGTGACCTGGGCTACCTGGCCGTCGCCGGCACGGTGAACGACCTGGCGGTGTCCGGGGCCCGCCCGCTGGCGCTGACCTTCGCGGTCATCCTCGAGGAGGGCTGCCCGGGGGACCTGCTGGCAACGTGCGTCGAGGGAGCCCGGCGGGCGGCCGGGGAGGCGGGGGTCTCCATCGTTGCCGGGGACACCAAGGTCGTTCCCCGGGGACGGGGGGACGGGATCTACGCCGTCACCGCGGGCCTCGGCGTCGTGCCCCGCGGGCGGGAACTGGGCGACGCCCTGGTCCGGGAGGGAGACGAGGTCCTGGTCACGGGCCCCCTCGGGGACCACGGGGCGACGATCCTCGGGCTCCGGCACGGGCTTCGGGGCGAGGAACTCCGTTCCGACGTGGCCCCCCTGGCCGACCTGGTGGAGCACCTCCTGGACCGGATCCGGGGCGTCCGCGCGCTCCACGACCCCACCCGCGGCGGTCTCGTCTCCGTGTGCCACGAGGTGCTCGGCCGGGCCCCCGGCGGCCTCGCCATCGCCCTGCGGGAGGAGAACGTCCCGGTGCGGCCCGCCGTCCGGGCGGCGTGCGAGCTGCTGGGCCTCGACCCCCTGTGGCTCGCCTGCGAGGGGCGGGCGGTCGTCTTCTGCGCCCCGGAAGCCGCCGGGGAGGCCCTCGCCGCCCTGCGGGCGCACCCCCGCGGGCGGGAAGCCGCCCGGGTCGGACGGGTCGTCCGCCGGGAGTCGGGGATGCCGCCCGTGGTTCTCGAGACCGCGACGGGGAGCGTGAGGGCGCTCGATCTGCTGTCGGGGCACGACCTTCCCCGCATCTGCTGAGAGGTGCGCCGGGAAAGGGGGTGGGTGTCTGGAGGTGGTTGGTGGGTGGAGGTTC
>CAZOTT010000080.1:0-8852 GCA_964582785.1 uncultured Acidobacteriota bacterium
CAGTTCGGTTTCTCCAGCTTCGGGAACGCCACCACCGTATTCTCGAGGCGCTCCTCGAGGTTCGCGACCCGCGCCGCGAGGGCGTCCCGTTCCTCTCCCTTCGGGGCCTTCTTCGCCTCCTCCCGCAGGGACCCGATCCGGTCGACCACCCGCCGCCGGAGCTGCTCGAGCCGCTCGAGGCCGGCCGCCTCGTCCGCCTTGTCGAAGACGATCTCCTCCGGAAAGTCCTCGTCCGTCCCCGGGGCGGGTCCGCGGGCGGCCCGCGGCACGAAGCGCCGGTCCGGGGGGAAGACCCGCTGGTTCATGAACGAGGGGGAGACGATCTCGATCCCCGCGCCGTGCAGCGCATCGAGAATCTCCCGCCGCAGCACCGACCGGGCGGTGAAGAGGCGGCGCGGGTCGCGCAGCAGGCCGGCCGCGGTGTAGGTCACCGAGAAGTCCCCCAGTTCCGCTACCTGGACGAAGGGACTCTCGAGGCCCGCCGCCTCCCCCGCGGCCAGCAGGGCCCGTTCCACGTCCCCGTGGGGAACGTCGTAACCGAGGGAGACGTCCGCCCGGACGATCGTGCCCGACTCCCGGACGACCGTGTACGGGTGGGTCGCGAGGTACAGGTTCGGGAGGTTGACCAGGTCCCGGTCCCGGGTCTGGAGCTGGACGTGAAACAGGCCCCGCTCGGCGACCCGCCCGAAGTGTTCCCCCGCGGCGAGGAAGTCGCCCGCGTGGAAGGCGCGTTCCCCGCGGAGCATCAGGCCGGCGACGGCGTTCCCGACGAAGGTCGTCGAGCCGAGGGTGACGGCGACGCTGAGGAGGATCCCGAGGAGGCCGAGCAGCTGGGCCCTCAGCTCGCCGGACAGCGGGGCCGCGGCCAGCACGGCCACGAGGGCGGCCAGGGCCGCGGCCAGCATCGCGAGCTGCCGCCCGACGAGGGGCATCTTCCCGGCGGCGGCGCGCCGGTCCAGCCAGCGATCGAGCAGGAAGAGCGCCGGGACGGCGACGGCGATCGTGATCCCGAGGGGCACCAGCGCCCGGGCGTCGCGGAGCAGTTCCTCGAGGAAGGTCATCGGTGCGGAAGACCCCGGGGCCCCGGGAGGCCGGCCCCGCACGCCCCGCGCGAAACCGGCGCGGGAACGCCGCGGGGCGGCGATCCGGCCGAGTGGTGCCGGTGACCGCCGCGACCACTGGGGTAGCGGAACGGCCTCCCGGCCAGGTTCCCCGTCGCGAAGGCGCCGGTTTCCGCGCGTTCCCGGGCCGGCCGGGGCCGGCGACCGGAACGGGTGCGCCCGGCGCGGAGCGGGTCCGCGGTAGCCGCTGCCGCCGCGGGATGCCTCACCGCCCCGCCTCCCCGGCGAGGCGGAACCAGCCCGCCCGGCAGGTGCGGCGGTGGCCGTCGTCGTCGATCCGGGTCACCCACCACCACACGACCCCCTCGTCGTTGCGCCGGGCCTGCCGGCGGATCTTCTTCCACTGCTTCCGGGTCGGAGTGAAGGTGGCGTCCCGGAGGACCTTCTTCCGGCCGCGGGGCCAGGTGATCACCTTGCGGAAGGCGGGGTCACCGGAGAACGACACCCGGTAGCCCCGGCTCCCGGAGAGGGGAGACCAGGAGAATTCCGGCGCCGCGCCCGGGTCGAGCGCGGCCCCCGCCGCGGGCGCGCGCAGGGACACCGGCGCGATCGGCGGGGCCGGGTGGCGGCGCCAGGTGGTCAGGCGGTCGAGGTCCCGGCGGGCGGCGAACGGGACGTACCCGCGGGCCTCGGCCCGCTCGTAGAACCCGTCGACCTTCTTCCGGGCGCGCGGGTAGTCCACGACCAGCACGCGCCGCCCGGCGTTCCGGAACCGGTCGAGGAAACCGACGGCCTCGCGGGTCTGCTGCCGGTGCTGGCGCCGGTTCCCCCGGTACCAGGTGTCCTCCGCGCCGATCCCGGAGACGACGTCCAGGTACCCCGCGCGCTCGACGAGGCCCGGGGCGTTCTGGGGGACGACGAGGAAGTCCGGGTTCTCGGCCCGGGCGTGCGCGGCGATCCGGCGGACGAAGGCGACCATCCGGTCCGCCGCGTCCGGGATCTCGTTCTTCCCGTCCGGACCCCAGAACTCGTACGCGTCGACGATGTCCAGCCAGACCCCGTCGAACCCCTGGGCGAGGATCCGGTCCAGGTAGTCGAGGACGATCGACTGCCACTCCGGGTCCCAGTAGCGGACCCGCCAGTTCCCCTTCCAGCGGGGGTTTTCCGGGCCGAGCCAGTCCGGCGGGTCGTCCTCCCAGGCGGGATCCCAGTACCAGCGGTAGTCCTCCGCCTCGCCGATGCTCAGGTAGGCGAGCACGGTGCGGCCCCCGGACTTCATCAGGGCCACCTCGGCCGGGGACCACTCGCCGTCTTCTTCCCCCGTGGCGGAGTAGTCGGTCACCAGCAGCTCGTAGCCGCTGTCCGCGACCTTCGCCGGGTCGAGGTCCTGGAGCTGGTAGAGCCAGGAGTCGACGGGAGGCACGACGGGCGGGGCCGCGTTCGCGACCCTGGCCGGGGCCGCGCCCGCCAGCAGAACGGCGAGCACGGCGACCGGCAGGAGCGACGCCGGCGACAGGCGCCGGCGGGGAGTGGACTGACGGCCTTGTCGGAACACCTCGGGAACCCTCCGTTTCGTCCGCGCCCCGGTCCGGTCACGGGGGCGCTCGCACCGCGCCCGGCCCTTGTCCATCCTCCCCCGCGGGGATGGAACCGGCAACCGGGTGCCGTGTCCCGGCGTCCCCGCCCCGGGCCCGGGGACTGCCGCGACGGCCGGGCCCGGTCAGTCCGCGCCGGGTTCCGGGCACCCTTTCCAGTTCCGGCACCGCTGCGATCACGGGGCCGGGTCACCAGGAGACGGGTCCCGGGCATCCCTTCCCGGGGTTCGCGGGACGTCATGCCGGGGCGCGGCGCCGCCGGATCCCGGGATGCGGGCGTCCCCGCCCGTTCCCGTGGTCCTCGGCCACCGGGGTAGAATCGATCCCCGGGGGACCGCCGGTGCGGGGATACGTCGCCAACACCGATCTCGAATGGTTCCGCTTCCGGTTTACCTTGCTGCGGGACCGGGGGTACGTGACCGTGACCCCCGACTACCGCTTCCAGGTGGGCCGGCGGCTGCGCGAGGACTGGCAGAACGGCAGGACCTACTACCCGCTGCACGGGACCCGGGTTCACGTGCCGGACGACCCGGCCCTCCGCCCGGCTCCCGAGTTGCTGGCGTGGCACAACGAGCACGTCTTCCTCGGCTGAGGGGGCGCCGCCCGTGCCGGCGCTCCCACGACCCCGGGGAAGGGCGGGAAGGGGGGAACGCCGGGGCCCGGTGCCGGGAAGGAGAGACCGATGGGGAACAGGGAAATCGTGGTCGAGAAGAATCCATCCGGGGAGCGGCTGGAGGAACTCGGGGTGCGGTCGTGGCCCACCTGGGAGGCGGGCGTCTCGGAGTTTCCCTGGACGTACGACGTGGAGGAGACCTGCTGGTTCCTCGAGGGGGACGTGATCGTCACCCCGGAGAACGGGGACCCGGTGCGGATCGGCCGGGGGGACCTGGTCACCTTCCCCGCCGGGCTTTCCTGCACGTGGAAGATCCTGTCCCCCGTCCGCAAGCACTATCGCCTCGGTTGACGAAGTGCGCCGACGCCGTGAACCGACCGGGCCACCTGTTGGCTGGGAGGAGGGGCCCGGTGCGGCGGGCCCGCGCCCCGCGTGGCGTCGGCGCCACCCCGTTGAGCCCGGGGACTGTCGGTGTGGGCTGGCTGGCCGTGCCCGGCGTCCCTCCGACAACGGGCGGGATAACCGCGATTCCGGCAGGTGGGGTGTCGGATAACCGGGCCCCTGGCAGGTTTCCGGGTGTTTTCGGCCCCGAAACCTGCCAGAGCGCGGGTTATCCTGCACGCAACCTGCCAGATCCGTGGTTATCCAACACCCCACCTGCCATTTCGCCCGTTATCCCGCACGCAACCTGCCGGAATGGACGTTATCCCGCACCCCTCCCGTCACGTTGGCCCCCATCCCTCGCTCGGACGCCCGCTGGCCGCGTTGTGCGGCATGTCTTCCGATTTCACACCCTGTCGGCGATCTGTTCCTTCCCTCGCACTTTCGCATGGGAGGTGCGCCGGGAACGGGGCCGGATCGGCTCGGAAACCGCGGGAGGGAAGGGCCCTTCCGCGGCCGGGCACCGGGGCGCTCGCCGCGGTCGGAAGTCCCTGTGAAGCCGCGGGTTGGGAGCGCGCCCCCCGTTCCCGGCGCACCTCCTTTCGCATGAAGGCCGCCGGACCGGCTGGCGGAAAGGGGACCAGTGGAGCCGGCGTGGGTGTCCCCGGGGGGAGTCGTCGGGCCCGCTCGGGGAAGCGGGGGCCGAAGGGAACCGCCTCCGGGTGGCGCCGGGGGGTCGCTGCCGCCGGGCTGGCAGGGTTTCGGGGAGCGGGTGGCCTGGGAAGGTTTCGGCGCCGTCCTGTACATGCGACACGGTCGCAGGTAAAATGCCGGCCCGCGCACCGCGGAGGCCCGGGCGGGGCGCCGCGGCGCGCTGCGGAGGCTCGGGAGGCGGGACGCGAGGACACGGAGGCACCGTCCGTGGGCGGGGGGACCCCTCGGCAGCAGGACGGCCGTGCCGGGAGGCGGGACGTGAGCAGGCGGAAGCGAGCGGGTGGCCGGGTCCTGGCGGTGGGCGGAGTCCTCCTGGCTTTCGGCCTCGCGGCGGCAGCCGAACAGGGCCCCGTCGTCCCGGAGGCCCACCTGCTGTGGGACTCGTCCCGGGTCCTTGCCGGCGGGGAACGGGAGCGGTGGGCCAGCCGCTGGCTGCTCCAGCTCGGGGCCACCGTGGACCTCGAGGCCCTCGCCGGGTGGCGGGGAGGCACCGTGTTCGCCGGGTTCCACGCGCACCGGGGGCGGAACGGTTCCCTCGATACGGGCGACATCCAGGCCTACTCGAACATCGACGCCGACCCCTTCACGGGCATCGACGAGTTCTGGTTCGAGCAGGTGTCGCCGCAGGGCCGGGTGCGCTTCAAGGTGGGCCGGATCGACGCGAACACCGAGTTCGCCTGCGTGCCGGCGGCCGGGGACTTCCTGAACTCTTCCGCCGGTTACAGCCCGACGATCCTCGCGATCCCGACCTACCCGGACCCCCAGCCGGGCGCGAACCTCTTCGTCACGCCGGCGGACTGGATCACCGTCGGCGCCGGCGTCTACCGGAGCTCCCGGGGACGCCCCGTGCTGAGCCTCTCCCCGGGGGAACGGTTCCTGGTGGCGGAGGCCCGGGTGCGCTGGCGGGCGGCTGGCGGCGGGATGCTCGGCCTCGGTCACTGGCACGAGACCGCCACCCTCGAGCGCTACGACGGGGAGCGGACCGGCGGGACGTCCGGGGTCTACGCCATCTTCCAGCAGCGGGTCCGGTCGTCGGGGCCGCGCGCCCTGGACCTCTTCGCCCAGTTCGGCCACGCCGACGAGAACGTCGGCCCGTTCTCCCACCACTACGGGCTCGGGGTCCTGGCGACGGGGCCCCTCCCCGGCCGTCCCGGGGACGTGGCGGGGGTGATGGTTTCCCGGGTGGGCCTCAGCGACGCGCCCGGGGCCGGGTTCCCCCGGGACGAGACGGCCTGGGAGGCGTTCTGGTCGTTCGAGCTGGCGCGGTGGTTTCGCCTGCAGCCGGATCTCCAGTTCATCCGGAACCCGTCCGGCGGGGCCGCGGGGGTGGACCACGCCCTGGTCTTCACCCTGCGGGTCCACCTGGACCTCTGACCCGGGCCGGCGGGAACCCGGGGCGCCGGGGACGGCGCGCCGCCCGCGGACCGCATGGTGTGGCGAAGCTTTCAGGTGGGCGGATTGAGGGTGGTGGCAGCGGACGGGCGGAGCCGGAAGCAGTCGCTGTTGTCCGATTCTGTTCGACTCCTGCCTCTTCCGGGTCGGTTCGGCGGTCTCCTGGAAGCTTTTCTCCACCGTGAGCCGGCACCTGAAAGCTTCGCTACACCATGGCTGGAGCGTTCCCCCCGCGCCCGCGGAAAGAAGCCGGGGGTGGGCCGTTGCCCACCCCCGGCGGAAGGCCCGGGCCCGACACCCGGGCCGGTCGGGAGGCTCCCCGTGGAAGGTTCCCTGCCGCCCGCCGGTCGCCCGGGCAGCGCGCGGGAGCGCCCGGGAGGAAGAGATCAGGCCGGGTCCAGGATCCGCTCGAAGAGCTCCTTCCCGGCCTCGGGATCCCGGAGCGCGCGGAGGATCCACCCCGGCTCCAGGTCGGGATCGAGGGATTCCCGGCCGGCGGCCACCTCCTCCAGCTGGCCCAGGACGGCCCCGAACCCGCGCCACCGGGGCGAGATCGCGGGGAGCTCCCGCCGGAGGAACCGCAGGAGGGCGGACACCTGCCGCCGCCAGGGCCCGCGGCGAGGATCCCGGGGGGACGCGGCGAGGAACGCCGCCAGGACCACCAGCGACGCGTAGACCCGCTCCGCACCGTCACCGCCGGGCATGCCCGTGTCCCGGTGGACCAGGGCGGCGACGGCGGAGAGCGCTTCGTCGACCAGGCGGGCGTCCACGGGGCGCGGGGCGGCCGAGAGCCGGTCGAGGACTTCCCCGGTCTCCGGCGGCAGCCAGGAAGCGCCGGCGGGGAGTTCCGTTTCTTCCAACCACGAGGAAGCGCTGTGCCGGTAGAGGATCGGCCCCCGCCGCCGGGCCGTGTTCCAGGGCAGCATCGAGAAGTGAACGTTCTCCGCGGCCGTTGTCTCCATCCGGGCGCGTGGCCGGGCGTGGTGGAAGTACGCGGAACGTCGCACGTCCTCGGGCATTCCCAACGGGACGACCCGGGTCACGGGCGGGCGGCCGGGCTCGTCCCCTTCCCGCTTCACGACCGCGACGAGGGCGAGGGCCCGGTTGGCCAGCCCGAACCTGCGCCCCAGCTCCTCGAGGCGTCGGAACGCGTCGGCCTCGGGGCCCTCGTCCACCGGGACCGGTGACCGCAGCGTCGCCTCCAGGTCGGCGGCCAGGCGCGCCCCGCGGAGCAGGGCGACGTCCTCCCCGGCGCCTCCTGCCTGGATCTCCACCGGCAGCTCCCGGGTTTCCGGGCCGTCCGGCCCCCGGAAGGAGAACCGCAGCAGGACCCGGCCGGGGCCGTCCGCCTCGCCGGACACGAGCGCGGGGATCCCCGGGAAGACCGCCCCGGGAGGCGCCGGCTCGAGGGTCACGCCGCCGTCCCCTTCCGCCGTGACGGTGAGCCCCTCGGCCGCGGGGGACCCGGTCGCGGCGAACAGGGCCAGGACTCCCTCTTCCACCGATTCCCGCGGACCGAGGAACCGGCTCTCGCCGCCGGTGGCCCGGGCGAGCCCGGCGAGGAACCGGTCCCGCGCCGCGCTGCCGATCCCGAGGGCGTGCACCCGGCATCCCGCGTCGCGCATCCCGGCGGTCACCTCCTCGCTTCCGTACACCTGCCCGTCCGTGACGAGAAAGAGATCGCCGGCCCGCCCGCCGAGCATCCTCCGCCCGGCCTCGAGGCCGGCGAGAATCTTCGTGCCGCCCCGGGCGTCCACCCGGTCGAGGAACTCCCGGGCCGCCTCCAGGTGGTCCCGGTCGCCGGGCGCCAGCTCGCCGCCGGCGGGGAACGTCTCCACCTCGTCATCGAAGGCGACGATGCCGAACTCGTCCCCGGGGCGCAGGCCCGCGAGGCACCGGGCCAGGGCCCGCTTTCCCTGGCGGAGGGGCGGGCCATCCATCGAGCCCGACCGGTCCAGGACGAACACGACCCGCCGGGGCGCGGCCTCCGCCGGCTCCCCGAAGAAGCGGGAGGGGAGGACCACCGCGAAGTGCCCCCGCCCGCGCCCGTCGGTGCCGGCCAGGGTGGTCGGACGAGGGTCGGCGACCCGGAGGTCGAGCACCAGGTCCCGGTCGGGAACGTCCCCTTCCGCGGCGAGGGAGACCCGCGCCCGGTCCTCGCCGCCGGTCTCGACCCGGACCCGGTGGGACGGGGAGGAGACCTCGCGCAGGGCGCCCGCCGCGAGCACGTCCAGGGAGAACGAGACCCGGTGCAGGCCGTCCGCCCGCTCCCGCCACTCCGGCAGGATCACGTCCCCGAACTCGTCGCCGGGGAGGAGGATCTCGCCGCCCGCCGGGGTGGCGGAAGCGGCGGCCCGGGCGTGGTAGCCGGGGGCCAGGGTGAAGGGGAACCGGAACCGGAGACCGTCGTCCCGCAGCTCGACACCGGTCACCAGCTCGAGGAAGACGGCCACCGTCTCCCCGGGGCGGAGGTTGCCGAGGGCGAGGTCGAGGATCCCGTCACGCCGGACCCGGGTGAGGGCGGCCAGGTGCCCGTCGTCGATCGCCTGCTCGTAGGTCTCGGTGGCCCGTCGCACCGGCTGGAGGTCCGAGGTGACGGAGAAGCCGTCGCCGACGACCCGGAAGCGGCGGACGGCGGCGTCCCGGGGGAGGGGGAACAGGTAGACCGCCTCCACCGGGAGACTGCCGCCGGTGCGGAAGACGTGCCGGACGACCAGGCGCCCGCCCGCCGGGAGGATCTTCCCGATGAGCTGCAGCTCCTGCATCGCCAGCTCGAGGGGTTCCCCCGTCTCGCCGTCGGCCGGGACGAACCGTCCCGCCGCGTCCGGGTCGCCGGGGTGGCGTGGAGAAAAGACCATGGACGTACCTCCTGGAGATGGGGCCCCCGCGGGGCCGGGTTCGGGGTCTCGCCCGGCGCCCCCGCTCTGCCCGGGGACGCGGGCGGTGGTTTTCCGTTCAGGGCCGGGCGGCGTCAGGGCGCGCGGGTGGTGTCCCGGGCCGCTCCCCGGCGTTTCGTCGCCGTCCTGGCGGCGCCGGGTCCCCCGTGGCGTCGGTGGCGGTGCCGCTCCCGGCGCCGTTCCGAGCGCGTCACCGCGG
>CAZOTT010000080.1:8952-10213 GCA_964582785.1 uncultured Acidobacteriota bacterium
CCGGGCCGCGCTCGGCCGGCCCTGCCGGCGTTCGAGGGCGCTACGGGTCCCGCGGAGCAGCGGTCCGGCCGCCCCGTGGCCCCGCGTCAGGGGGCCGGGTCGTCGCCGTCACTCCCGGCGAGGGAGGAGGCCATCTCCGCCAGGGCGCGCCGGATCCGGTGCAGCCGCCAGGGCGTGATGTCGGCCCGCACCTCCACGACCACGTCCGGTGCGACCTCGAAGCGCCACCAGGGGACCGGCTCTTCGTCCGGCGCGGGACCCGGGTCTTCCCCGGGAACCCGTTCGTCGCCCGGCCCGGCCCGGAGGGATCGCCCGGCCGCTCCCTCTTCCCCCGGCTCGAGCCGTACGACCTGTGACTCGGCCTGGAACGGCCACCAGGGGCCCGGCTGCCCCCCTTCGCCCGGGCCGGCCTCCGCCGTCGATCGGGGCCCGTCGACGGCGGAGGACCGGTCCGAACGTTCCGCCCGGCCTTCCGGGACAGCGCCCTCCCACGGAGGCACGAGGTCTCGCGGCAGCCAGAGGCCGAGGGAATCGCGGCGCTCCGTGAGCGGCTCCCGGCCCGTCCCCCCCCGGGACGGCTCGCCGGGCGGTTCCGGCGCGGAAGCGTCTTCCCGCGCCAGCAGGTAGCGGATCTGCCGCAGCCCGAGCCCGTCGTCCCGGAGCTGCCGGATTCGCCGGAGAAGTTCCAGGTGCCGGGGCCCGTAGGCCGCGTTCCGGCCCCGCCTGAGGGGGCCGGGGAGGAGGCCCCGGGAGATGTAGAAACGGACGGTGCGGGGGGAGACACCGGCCGCCTCGGCCAGTTCCGCGAGGCTGAATTCCCGTTTCGAGTCGCCGGTCATCCCGTGGCCTTCTTCTCTTGATGTTCGCCTCCGCTCGGGGCCGCGGCGGGGAACGCTCCCGCGCCCCTCCCTGCATTCTTCAGGATAGCACAAAAGATGGCAGTGTCAAGGAAAACTGCGTGTTTTTTCCTGAAATAATGTCGAAACGCGACACCACATTCCTGGCACGAATCCGCCAGTCTTCATGTGCTGGACCTTCGCCTCAGCGGAGAGCGGGTCGGATCGGTCAAGGGGAGCAGAGCGGGCGGGCCAAGGCAGCGGGGCGGTCGCAGAACCAAGGTTCGTTCGGCGTCGAAGGGGGCGGGGGCAGGTCGGTCAGGCAGGCTGGGTGGATCGGCCGGGAGGGCCAGGACGGTTTGGCCGGGCAGGGGGAATGGGGCGGATCAGCCAGGCAGGTCGGGTGGTTCGGCCACGGGGCGGGG
>CAZOTT010000080.1:10223-13706 GCA_964582785.1 uncultured Acidobacteriota bacterium
GGGGTGGGTCGGGCAGGCGAAGGGAGGTGGGCCGGGAACGGGGTCCCCCAGGCAACCAGTGGCCCTGAAAGCAGTACTACCCGGGGGGGCCGGAGTGGCCCCCCGCATCCGAAGGACCTTTCCCCCCGGCCGGTTCCGGGAGCAACCGGCTTCCGTGGCCGGAGTACGTCCACCCGGCCCGTCACGGGTTGCGCGACATCCCCCCCTGAAGTGTCACCCCCCCATACACATCCCCCCCGGCTGTGTCCCCCCTGCCCGGGAAAGGCAGAGGCCACGGCGGTGGGGGAAGCCGGGGGCTGCACTGCACAAAGTGTAGTTATTGCTGTAGTTACGTTTTCCAAAGGTCCGCCGCCCTGGCTGGCGCGGCCCGGCGGGCGGACCGCGGAGGTGACATTCATGGGGGGGATGTGTCCGGCGAGGGGACACGACGGGGGGGGATGTGCAGGTCGGGGTGACATCCTGGGGGGGGATGTCGCGCAACGGACGAACGCGTCGCGGCGCCCGCGGGGCCGGGAAAAGGGAGACCTTGCCCGGCCGGCGCCCGGGGCCGGATCATCCCGGCGACCGCCACGCCCCGGGACGGCCGGGCAGGGGGTTCCCCTCCGCCTCCCCTGCCTCACCCCGCGCTCTTCCCGGTGCTCCGGGCCCCGGCGAGGGGATCACGGCTCCGCGCCCCACGGGACCGCCCGGGTGCCGGGGGTGTGAAGGGCCCGCAGGGCCGGCCGGCGCGACCGCTCGCCCCTTGGTCCCCGCAGCCGTCCGGCGGCCGGGGTAAGCTGGCTCGCCCTGCCGGCCCGGCCCCTCCACCCCCGCCCGTCCCCGGGGCTGCCCCCGCCGGCGCGGAGGATCGAAGGTGCCCGAGCTCCCCCGCCGCCACCCGGAAGCCACCGGCCGGGGTCCCTCCCGGCGGATCGCCCTCGCGCTCGCGCTGGTGTTCGGCCTCCTGCTCGCCGCCCTCCCGGTGGCGGCCTCCCCCCGCGTCCCTGCCGCGGGGACCGGTCCCGGGCAGGCGGCCCGTGGCGTTCCCGCCGGCCCCCCGGCCGCGGCCACCGCCCCGGCCGCCGCCACCGCTGCCCTCCGCCGGGCCGCCTCGCCCGGTCCCGCCGGCGCGGCCACCCGGCCCCGCGCACTCCCCACCGTGGCGGCCGGCCGGGCCACCGGCCCGATCCGCATCGACGGCGTCCTGGACGAGCCGGACTGGGCGCACGCCGGGGTCATCCCGGACCTGGTCCAGCAGGACCCCCATCCCGGCGAGCCCACCCCCTACCGCACCGAGGTGCGGATCCTCGTCGACGGCCGGAACCTGTACCTCGGGGTCACCTGCCGGGACCCGGAGCCGGGGCGGATCGCCATCCACACGATGCAGCGGGACGGGAACCTGCGCGGCGACGACACCGTCACCTTCGTCCTCGAGACCCTCGGCGACCGCCGGCGCGGCTACTGGTTCCAGGTGAACGCCGCCGGCGCCCGCCTCGACGGCCTGATCTCCGACCCGGAGAGCTTCTCCACGGACTGGGACGGCATCTGGGACGCCCGCGCCCGGGTCACCCGGGACGGCTGGGTGGCGGAGATCCGGATCCCCGCCCAGACCCTGCGCTTCACCCCCGGCGCCGATTCCTGGGGGTTCAACGTGCAGCGGTACGTGGCCCGGGACCGGCTGACGCTCCGCTGGTCGGGCACCACCCTCGACTCCTTCCTGACCGACCTGCGCCGGGCCGGGCGCCTCACCGGCGTCGGCGGGCTGCGGCAGGGACGCGGCCTCACGATCAGCCCCTACGGCCTGGTCCGCTGGCACCGGGTGCGCGCCTCCGGCGACCGGGGCACGAAGGGAGACGCCGGTCTCGACGTCACCTGGAACGTGACCCCGGAGATGACCGCGGTCCTGACGGTGAACACCGACTTCGCCGAGACCGAGGTCGACACCCGCCAGGTGAACCTGACCCGGTTCCCCCTCTTCTTCCCCGAGAAGCGGGCGTTCTTCCTCGAGGGCTCCAACCTGTTCTCCTTCGGCAGCGGGCTCCACGTGGACTTCATCCCGTTCTTCTCCCGCCGGGTCGGTCTCTACCGGGGCCGCCAGGTGCCGATCGACGCGGGCCTCAAGCTGCTCGGCCAGGCGGGCCGCTGGGGAGTCGCGCTCCTCGACGTCGAGACCGGCGACGCCCCCGGAGCCCGGGGCACGAACCTCTTCGCGGGCCGCGTCACCTTCGACGTGGACGAGCACCTGACCGTCGGCGCGATCTCCACCCGGGGGGACCCGGACGGGGTCCACGACAACGCCCTCTACGGGATGGACGTGCTCTGGCAGACGTCCACCTTCCGCGGGGACAAGAACTTCTCCGTCGGCGCCTGGACCGCCACGACCCGGGGCGACGTCCCGGAGGGCGACCGCTCCGGCTGGGGCCTCAAGGTGGACTACCCGAACGACCTGTGGGACGTGTTCTTCGTCTACAAGCAGTTCGGGGAGGCCCTCGACCCGGCCCTCGGGTTCCTGCCGCGGCCCGGCACCCGCTGGTTCCAGGGGGGCGGCGCCTACCAGCCCCGGCCGCGGGGCGGGGCGTTCGACTGGGTCCGGCAGTTCTACTTCGAGCTGTACGCGACGGTGGTGAAGGACCTGCACGGGGACGGCACCCAGTCGTGGCGCGTCTTCACCGCCCCGTTCAACGTGGCGACCGAGGGGGGCGAGCACCTCGAGGCGAACTGGGCGCCCCAGTACGAGCGGATCGACGAGCCGTTCGAGATCGCGCCCGGCGTGGTCATCCCGCCGGGGGACTACCACATGACCCGCTACCGGGTCGAGGCCCAGTCGTCCCGCCACCGGCCGGCCCGGGTCGGCGCGACGATCTGGTTCGGCGAGTTCTACGACGGCCATCTCACCCAGTACGAGGGGTTCGTCACCTGGACCGACCCCCGCGGCCACCTGCAGCTCTCCCTCGAGGGGGAGCACGACGTCGCCCACCTGCCCTTCGGGGACTTCATCCAGCGCCTCTGGCAGCTCAAGGGGGTCTGGTCGTTCACCCCCGACCTCGTCCTCTCCAGCTACTTCCAGTACGACTCGGAGTCCCGCAACCTCGGGATGAACACCCGCCTGCGCTGGACGATCCGCCCCGGGAACGACCTCTACGTCGTCTGGAACCGGGACTGGCTGCGGCCCCTCGAGGATGCCCGGGGCGGCGACATCGGGCCCCTCGCCTTCCACCCCCTCGACGACCAGCTCGTGGTCAAGCTCCGCTGGACCTTCCGCCCCTGAGGCCCGCCTACTTCCGCCGGCAGGGTCATCAGCCTCCTGTTCGAGGACCCCGGCAATGGGCTACCTCCAGGTGTCTTCGGAGATCGGGGTCGTGAGTCTCCCCTTCGGGGGCGCAGGGCAGCGAAGTGGCCTCCAGGCTTCTTCGGAGATCAGTGTCATCGGTCTCCTGTTCGGAAGCCCGGGTCGCAGGTCGACGGTGTAGCGAACCTTTCAGGCGGAAAGTCCGGCCTCCGGAC
>CAZOTT010000081.1:0-13661 GCA_964582785.1 uncultured Acidobacteriota bacterium
CGACGCGGTCCTGGCGGAACGCCGCGGGGACGCGGAGTCCTCCTGAGGGCCCGGGGGGAGCGTGCCGCCGGTGGGCCTGCTCGCGTCGTCTGGTCCGTTCGGGGAGCTGCTCGCGGCGCTCCTCGTCGCCCACCTGCTGTCGGACTTCGTGCTCCAGACCGACCGCTTCGCCGACGCGAAGCGGCGCGGGCTGGCGAGCGGGGCCCTGCTGCTGCACGGCGCCGTCACGGCCGCCTGCGTCGCCGCCGTCCTCCTGCCCCTCGTGCCCGCCGGGGCGGCGCTCGCCACGGGCCTCCTGCTCGGCGGCGTCCACCTCGGGATCGACGCGGGAAAGATCGCCCTGGAGCTCCGGCTGTGGCGCGAGCGGGGCACGCCCCTCGCCGGCCACCTGCTGGACCAGGCCCTCCACGTGGCGAGCCTGGCCCTCGCCGCCCGGTGGTTGTCGGGGCTGGCGGGGAGCGGTCTCCTTCCCCGGTCCCCCGCGGTGGTGCGGGGGATCGGCCTGGCCCTCGGGCTGCTTGCCGTCACCTGGGGCGCCGGCGCCTTCGCGTTCCAGGTGCGCCGGGCCCTCGGCCTGGCGGGGCGGGCCCGCAAGGCGGACCCGGCCCGGGACCCCCACTGGCCGACCGCCGCCCGGCGGGTCGCGACCCTCCTGCGGGCGGCCTCCTTCGTGGCGGGCTTCCTCGGCGCCTGGCCCGCCATCGCCGCCGCCGCGGCCCTCGCCTGGCTCCTCGCCCGGCGCCGCGCGGCCCGGGACCCGGCGTTCGCCCGCTGCGTGCGGGTCGAGCTCCCCTGCGGCCTGGCGTTCGTCGCCGTGTCCGTGCTCCTGCTCGCCTGATCCTTCCGCGGGCCGCCGGCCGCCTCGCGCCCCGGCCCTGCGCCACCGCCCACGTGACCCGGCCCGGTGCCCGGGCGCGGGGGTCCGGGCCGTCCGGTTTCTTCTCCGTCAACGTGTCAGGGCGTCCGTTTCCGGGTCCCCGGCCAGGTACCGGAGGTACGTCCCCGCGACACGCCGCCACTCCCGGCGCAGGACGCGCACGCCGCGGGCACCGGCGGGAAGGTGCAGCTCCTCCCGCAGGGAATCGACCGGCAGCTCTCCGCGGTGCCGGAGGATCATCGGTCCGGCACCGAGCAGCGCGTCCCCGAAGGGCATCCGGGCCACCGCGGCGTACAGGATCCAGCCCTCCCGGACGCCGTCCGCGAGCGCCGGGTCGACCAGCACGTGGCGGCGGCCCAGGAGCAGGTCCCGGAGGAAGACGGTGGCCGGCGCCCGGGCCTCCACCTCGAGGAGGCTGAACGCGCTCCCGACCGCGCCCTTCACGTAGGCCAGCTCCCGCGGCGGGAGACGCGCTCCCCGGCGGAGCCACTCCTCGGCAAGGGTCGGTTCCCTCCAGCCCGCCGGCCGCCGCACCGGGTGGGTTCGGACGGGTCGCCACCAGTACAGGCTCCAGGGGGTGAGCCACGCCGAGAACGGAGGCCACGGCAGGGAGTCCACCAGTTCCCGGACCGGGGACCCGGGGCCTCCCAGGTCCATGTCCCCGAGGGCCAGGGGCTCCGGCGGGTCGTCCAGCAGGTCGAAGGCGAACTGGAGCAGGCCATCGGTGACGCGCTGCCAGCTCCGTGCCCAGTCGCGGATCACCCGCACGTCCCGCTCCGACCGCGGCCCGCAGCAGCTTCCCCACGACCGGCCCGACCCGCAGGGACAGGGAGCACCGTCCGGGAGGGGAGACGGGGCTCCCATCCGCGCCTCGTCGGCGCGCCCTCCCCGGATGACCCGCAACACCGGGCCTCCCCTCCTCCGGGAATCGGTCCCCGCGCTCCTCGCGCCCGCGTCGCCCCTTCGGTCGCCCTCGTGTCCCTCCCGCCTGTCCGTGGGTCCTCTCCGCCCTCGAGCACGCAGTTCCCGCCCCCGCCCGGCCTCGCGGCCCTCATGCCTCTCCATCGTTCCTCCGCACCCGGGGCCGGGGGGGGCGGGCGGCCTCGGCTCACGGAACGACGGTACGGCACCGGATCGCTGCCTGCCCCGAGAACGCGGGGCCCCGATGCCGCTCCCCGGGCCCGCAACGGGGGCGGCCCGGAACTTCCCTGCTCGATCCCGTCCCATCCCCGCACCGGCACCGCTACCGGGGCCCCGCCTGGAACCCGACCCGCCGCCCGGTGACGGCACAGGCAACCGCGAGAGGAATCCCCGAGACCGGGAAGAGGGAACCGCCGGGAGGATCGCCGGGACCGGGAAGCGACAGGCGCGGCGGGTCCCCGGGGGCGAAAAACAGTCCGGCGCGGCGGGCCGCCGGGGCGGCTGCGTCCGACGAGCCGAGCGAGACCCGGCCGTTGCGGAGCCCGGAGGGCCGGAACGAAGCCGCGCAGCGGCGGGGGCGCGGAGCGCCCGCGGTGAGCCGGCCGCCGCTGCGGGTTCAGGGCGGCGGGGGGCCGAGGAGGGACTCGATCTCGGGCCAGCCGCCGATCGCGGCGCTGGCCGTGGGGCGCTGGACCTTCAGGGCGGCGGCGGCGTTCGCCAGGCGCAGGGCACGCTCGGGGGGCTCGCCCCGCCAGAGGGCCGCGACCAGGACCCCGTGGAAGACGTCGCCCGCTCCCGTCGTGTCGACCGCGCGGACGGGATGGCCCGGGATGCGGATCACCGGCCCGCCGTCGATCCGGGCGATCACGCCCTCCGGGCCGAGGGTGATCGCGGCGATCGCGTGCCGTCCGTCCCCGCCCCCTGCCGGCTGGGCGGCCGCCACCCGGTCCAGGGCCTCGCCCGGGGTGAGGCCCTGCCGGTCCCCCCACGTGCGCGAGAGCACGGCGACGTCCGCGAGCGGGAGGAGCGCGTCCACGCCGGGCCGGGGGTGACCGGCGTCGAGGACCACCCGGCCGCCGTGGCGGCGGACCTCCCGGGCCGCGGCCTCCTGCAGCGCCGGGAAGCGGGCGTCCACGAGGAGGAACCGCGTCTCCGCGAGGCGGTCCGCCAGCACGGTGACGAGTTCCTCCCCGAGGAAACCGGCCACCGCGTCCTGGCCGCACTCGACGATCGCCCGGTGCTCCCCCCGCGCAATCACCAGGCTGGTCGGCGTGGCCAGCCGCGGACGCACCAGCAGATACCGCAGGTCGATCCCCTCGGCGGCCAGGCGTTCCCTGACGAGCCGGCCCGCCGGGTCGTCCCCCACGACTCCGACCAGGCCGGCGGGAACGCCCAGGCGGGAGGCGGCGAGGAGCGCCATCGGCACCGGTCCGCCGGCCGTCTCCCACCAGGCGGCCGCGCCCACCTTCTCGTCCGGGCCGGGGAACCGCTCCACCAGCCCGGTCACGTCCCGCACGACGATCCCGATCCCCGTGATCATCCGCTCACCACCGGCGCCGCTTCCTCCGGCCCGCACGCCAGCGCCAGACCACCAGCAGGAAGACGAGCGGCACCAGGACGGCCCCGGCCGCCTGCACCCAGCCCACCGTCAGCAGGATCTTGTGCAGCAGGTCCCCGTGGTCCGCGGCGGTCACCGGGAGCTGGCCGGTCACCCGGGCCACGTGGTGCAGCAGGGAAACGGCCAGGGACCCGTCCGGGATCTCCCGGTGGCAGGCGAGGCAGACCCCGCGACGGTCCAGGATCGCCCGCTGCCGGTCGGAAAGGGGCCCGGACCGGGACAGGTGATGGCCCACGGTCATCAGCTGGGTGCCGTGCTCGTCGACCACCGCCATCCAGTCCCGCAGCCCGGGAACGGCCGGCACCTGGACCCGGGCGCTCGCCGGGATCGGCTCGTGGTCCGCGGTTTCGAGGTCCACGACCTTGTCCTCGTTCCAGGGCCGCTGGGCCGGGTCCCCGTACCCGATCGCCTTGCGCGAGGCGTGGCAGGACTCGCACGAACGGGGTGGACCGACCGTGTGGGGCGTCGTCGGGCTCATGTCCAGGGTGAGCTGTCCCTCGGGCCCGGCGCCCTCGGTCCCGCCCGGCGAGCGGTAGACGTGGTTCCGCAGGACGACCTTCCCGTCCGCCCCGATGACCGTCCAGGAGACCTGGCACCCGGGGGCGATCGGGGTCACCCGCCCCTCGCCGTTGACGCCGAGCACCGGGTCCTCCCACCGCAGGTACGAACGGGACTCCACCACGTGCCCGGGAACCGGCCGGGGGGTCACCCCGTCGGCCACGCCGGTGGCGATCCAGTCGTTGGCGCGGCGGCCTTCCCGGTAGTCCACCTTCACGTGGCAGCCGTAGCACTGGGGGACCCAGGTGCTGTGGCACGCGTAGCACTCCATCCGCTGGACGTGCGCGCCGACCTGCCGCATCGCCACGCGCCCGGCCAGGGACAGCTTGCGGGCCTTGAGGGGCACGAGGCGCCAGGTCTTCCCCGCGGCCCCGCGGACGACGACCGTGTCCCCGTCCCGGGTGACGTTCTCGAAGGGGTTCCCCCGGGCGGTCAGGAGGGCGCCCCCCTCCCCGACGCCGCGCGGCCCGTCCCCGGCGCCGGCGATCTCGTCCCCGAAGCCGAGGGGCAGCTCCCAGGGGAAGGCGTCCGGGGTGCCGTGGCAGTCCGCGCACTCGATCTCGACCATCGCCAGGCCGGAGCCGGCCAGTCCCCCGTCACCGTGGACGTCGATCGTCGTGTGGCAGTCCTGGCACAGCATCCCCCGCTGGTAGTGCACGTCCATCTGCATCGCCACGTAGTGCTTCGTGTGGAGGGGCGGCTGGCCGCCGCCATCCTCCGCCCAGGGGGTGGGGTACGGGGACTCCATCAGGCCCTGGTAGGAAACCCCGATCCGCTTGCCCCGGTCGTGGCAGGTCGTGCAGGTCTCCACGGGGATCCCGGACCAGCGCCGGCCGTTCGCCTCGACCGCCAGGTGTGCCGGTCCCTGAAGACGGTGCACCAGCAGGTGACCCGGCTCCTTCCGGGGGATCGTCGGGTCGCCTCCCTCGTAGAGGCCCTCGTTCCCGTAGGGCACGTGGCACGCGGAGCACCCCATCCCGCGCCAGTCGCCCCGGGCCTGCCGCCCCCGCACCGCCGGGTGGCAGCGCAGGCACTCGGTCCGGACGTAGGTCCAGGCGGCGGTCTCCGGGTGCTCGGCGACCGCGGCGAGGTCGCCGGCCGATTCCGGCGCCCGGGGCACCTGGACCATCTCCGCGGGGTAGACCTGGGGCTCCGCCTCCTCGAGGCGGCGCCGGTAGTCCCGGTAGGCCCCGGTGCCGCGGCGGTCTTCCGGGGGCAGGGCGCGGACGTCGTAGTTCGCCCAGCGGTGCTGGTACCCCGAGAGGCCGCCCGCCGCCCAGGCGACCCCCTGGATCTTTCCCGCCTCGGTCATCATCAGGGACTGCCACTGGACCCTGACCTGGTCCGGGTGGCACTTCCCGCAGGTCTTCCCGTTCACCCGGGGGTCGCCCGGGTCGCGGACCAGCCCGGCGTGGGCCTTCCAGGCGATCTGCGTGCCGGGATTCCCGCCGTGGCAGACGGTGCAGGCCCCGGGATCTCCCTCGGGGGCCACGGCGGACAGCGCCCCGGCCATCGGGTGCCCGGCGGGCACGATCGGCTCGATCCCCTCGTGGCAGTCGAGGCACCCGGCGCGGGGGACGGCGGGAGCGGCGAGGAACGCCGGCAGGAGCAGGAGCAGGACGGCGAGGACAGGAGACCTGGTCGGCACCCGGGGGGACACGGTTCACCTCCGCCCCAAAGGTACACTATCTCCCGAGGAGGTCCGCCCGTGATCGCTCGTTGCACCCGCCGGGAGGCACTCCGGCTCGCCGGGGCGGGGGCGCTCGGCCTGCTGCTCGCGCGCTGCGCCCCGGCCCGGACGCCCCCTGCCTGGAAGACGACCCGGGGGCCGTTCCCGCTGCTGGAAGTGGCCGGGACGCCGTGGCAGATCGGCTACGCCCACGGCCGGGGGTTCCGGTCGAGGATCCGCCAGGTGCTCGGTGTCCTCTCCGATCGCTGGGAGGCCTGCCGGCGGCGGGCGGATGACCCGGCCGTGCGGCGGTTCCGGGAGGCCACCGGCGACCTGTTCCCGCGGGTCCTCGACGAGATCGAGGGGATCGCGGAGGGCGCCGGCCTCGACCCGCGGGAGCTGTTCGCCTGGAACTGCCGCTCGGAGCTCGAGGTGCTTTCCCCGGGAGAGGCGGACGGCTGCTCGACGATCGGGCTGGTCCGCGACGGCCGGGTCCTGCTCGCCCACAACGAGGACGGCCACGGGGCGTACCACGGCCGGATGGTCCTGCTCCTCGCCCGGCCGGAAGGGTCGGTCCCGTTCCTGTCGCTGGTCTACCCCGGCACGATCCCGGGGGTCGGCCCGGGACTGAACGCGCGGGGAGTCGTGTCGACGACGAACTACATCGGCCCCGCGTCGATTCCCGGCGAGGGGGTGCCCCGGTACGTGCTCGGCCGGGCGATCCTCGAGGCGCGGAGCCTCGACGACGCGATCCGGATCGCGACGACCCGCCCCCGGGCGTTCCCCTGGCACCACAACCTGGCCGACCTGCCGGGGGGCCGGCTCGTCTCGGTGGAGACGTGGCCGGCCGACCCCGAGCGGGAGGACCTGCTCGAGATCACCGGGGAGATGGCCCCGTTCGTCCACACGAACCACCTGGTCCATCCGCGGATGCGGGGGCTGCCGGAACGACGGGACTACCTGGAGCGGTCGTCCCTCCCCCGCTACCGGGCGCTCACCGACTGGCTGGCCCGGCACCCGGCGCCCCGCGGGATCGACGACCTGCTCGCCGCCCTCTCGATCCACGAGGGAAGCCCCACCCCGGTCTGCCGGCACGCGGACGACGGGCGCACCCTGGCCACCGGCCTGTTCGCCTCGCCGGACGTGGAGATGACCCTCGTGACCGGCCCTCCCTGCCGGGGGGTCCGGCACACATGGAGGATTCCCGCCGATGCCTGATCTCCCGGACTGGATCGCGACGCCGTGGGCCCTCGGGGCCGTGGCCGCCGCGATCGTCCTGCTCCTGGTCCTGGTCCTCGTCCTGCGCCGCCGCCGGAAGCCGGCCCGCCCCCGGGCTCCCCGGCCGTCGGAGAAGATCGTCGGCAAGACCGGCACGGTGATCCAGGTCGTGCGCGCCCACGGCTGGACCGGCCTCGTCCGGGTGGGCGAGGGGGAAGGCGCGGAGGAGTGGCGGGCGGAGTCGGAGGGCCCGGTGGAGATCCCCGAGGGGACGACCGTCCGGGTCGTCCGGGTGGTCGGTACCCACGTGGTCGTGCGGGCCGGGGAGGACTGACCGTTGCTCCGGCCCCTGGCCCGGATCTTCGACGGCATCGAGCGCGCCTGGGAGTCCCCGTGGGCCCACCGGGCGATCGCCACCACCCTGGTGACGGTCTTCCTCGGGGCCCTCGGCGTGGCCGAGCTGGGGGCCCTCGGCATCCTGCCCGCCCCGCCCGGATACGCCTGGACGATCAAGCTGGCGTTCAACCTGCTGCTGGTGATCGAGGTCATCGGCCTCGTGTTCTCCCTCGCCGAGTCGGTCTCGATCTCCCTCGGCAAGCAGTTCGAGATCCTGTCGCTGATCCTGCTCCGGTCGGCGTTCAAGGAGTTCGTCAGCCTCGGGGGAAGCCTCGAGTGGTCGGTCGCCCGGGAGACGATCGTCAACGTCGTCTCCGACGCGGTCGGGGGGCTCGCCATCTTCCTCGCCCTCGGCTTCTACTACCGGTTCCAGCTCCACCGGCCGATCTGCACGGACGAGGAGGAGATGGCGTCCTTCATCGCGATGAAGAAGGCGCTGGCGCTCGTGCTGCTCGGGATCTTCGTCGGCACCGCGATCGCGATGGGAGAGCGCACCTTCTCCGGCGCGGGCTTCCACGCGATCTTCGAGCACTTCTACTCGGTCCTGGTCTTCTCGGACGTCCTGCTGGTGCTGATCTCCCTGCGGTACTCGTCCACCTACGCGGTAGTCTTCCGCAACTCGGGCTTCGCCGTGGCGACCCTGCTGATGCGCCTGTCCCTCGCGGCCCCGCCGTTCTGGAACGCGGTCCTCGGGCTCGGGGCCGTCGCCTTCGCCATCGCCCTGACCCTCGCCTACAACGTCTTCCTCCGGAATGCCCGCCAAGCGGGTTGAAACCGGCCGGAGGCCCCCGGTGAACGGCGCGCGCGGTCACTTCCGAGGGGACGCCGGCGCCGGGGCCCCCGGCGCGGGGCCCCGGGAGGCACCGTCCCGGCCCCGCGGCCGCGGCGACATGAACCTCGTGCTCGCCGCGGCGGGTTTCCTCGGCATCGTCGCCCAGACCCTGCTCCTGCGGGAGCTGATCGTCGCCGGGTCCGGGGACGAGACGACGATCGGGATCGGCCTCGCCTGCTGGCTGCTCGGGATCGTCGCCGGGACCCGCCTGCCGGCCTTCCCCTGGCCGGTGGCCTGGGCGGGACTCTGCTCCTGGGGCGCCGCCGGGATCCTTCTCCTGCGGGCCGGGCGGGCGCTCCTCGCCCCCCCGCCGGGGGAACTTCCCGGGCCGGCAGCCGTCCTGCTCCTCGCCGCGGCCGGTCTCGGCCCGGGGGGCGCCCTCGTCGGCTGGACCTTTTCCCGGCTCGCTCCCCTGCGCGGGGTCCGCCACCTCTACGTCGCCGAGTCCGCCGGCGCCGCCCTGGGGGGCCTCGCGATCACCGGCGCCCTCCTGCTCCCCGAGGCGTTCGGACCGGCCGCCGCCGCCGGGCCGGTGACCCTCGCGCTCCTCGCCGGGGGCGCCGGCATGGCGGCCGCCGCCCTCGACAGCCGGAACCGCCGGTTCGCCGGCCTCGCCCTGCTTTTCGGGCTGGCGGCCCTTGCCGGCCCTCCCCTGGACTCCCTCGCCAACCGGGCCCGGTTCGCGGGCATCGCCCCCGGCTTCCACCTGGCCGCCTCCCTGGACACGCCGTACCGGCACCTGGACCTGGCGGGAGAGCCGGGCGCCTGGGCCCTGTGGTCCTCGGGCCTCTACGCGGGCAGCTTTCCCGACCCGGACGCGGACGAGCCGTTCGCCCACGAGCTGGCCTGCCTCGTGGAGAAGCCCCGCCGGGTACTGGCGACCGAGGCGGTCACCCGGGGAATGCTGCGCTTCCTCCTCGAGCACCCGGTGGAGCGGGTCGACGTGGTCGTCCTGGACCGGGCCGGGTTTTCCTTCCTGCGGGACCGGCTGTCCCCGCCGGACCGGGCCGCGCTGGCGGACCCGCGGGTGCGGGTGGTCTTCGGCGATCTCCGCCGGGTGGTCGCCCGGCGGGGGCCGTACGACCTGGTGCTGGTGCTCGAACCGGACCCGGTGACCCTGTTCCTCGCCCGGATCGCCACCCGGGAGTTCTACGACCGGGCGTGCCGCTCCCTCGCCCCCGGCGGCGTCCTCGCGGTCCGGTTCGAGAACGCCCCCAACGTGCAGGACCCGGACACGGCGGCGCTCGGCGGCTCCCTCCTCCGCACCCTGGCCGCGGCCTGCGGGCAGGCGCTCGCCGCGCCGGCTCCCCACGGGCTCCTCGTGGCCGGCCCGCGGGTGACCCTGGACCCCGCCGTCCTCGCGTCCCGCTACCGGGCCCGCCGGGTCTCCTCCTCCCGGTTCGTCGAGGCGACCTTCGCCCTGGACTGGCCCCCCGGCCGGGTGGCCGCCCTGACCCGGGTCCTCCGGCAGGCCGGCGCGCCCCCGAGCACGGACGACCGGCCGGTGGCGTTCCTCCACGCCCTGGCCCGCCGCCAGCGGGTCTCCGGCATCCCGGGCCTGGGACGGTGGCTGCGCCTCGCGGCGGTGCTCCTGCTCGCCTGGGCGCTGGTGCCCCGGCCCCGCCGGGCAGCCCTCCACCGGGTCGCGACGGCGGGCGCCCTCGGGATGGCCGGCAGCCTCGTCGTGCTCTACCGCTACCAGGCGGAGGTCGGGGCCCTGTACGGCCGCCTCGGCCTGCTCACCGCCGCGTTCATGGTCGGCCTGGCCCTGGGCGGCGCCCACGAGCGGAGGTGGCCCGGGCTCGCCCGGTGGGGGGCGGCCGCCGCCACGGCCGTCTTCCTGCTGCCCCTGCCCCACGCCCTCGCCCTGCTCGGCGCGGGCTGGTTCCTGGGAATGGTCTTCGCCCACGGGGCCCGGCTGCTGGCGGGGGTGGACCCGGACCGGGCCGCGGCCGCCCTCGAGGCGGCGGACCACCTGGGCGCGGCCGCGGCGGCGCCGCTCGTCTCCCTCGCCCTGGTCCCGTGGCTCGGGGCCCGGGCGACGATCGTCCTGCTCGCCCTCCCCGCCCTCCTGGCCGCGGCGGTTCCCGCATCCCGCCGGTAGGGCGGAAGAAGCGGGGACGCGCCCTCCGGCGCGCCCCCGCTCCGGGCGTTGCCTCCGGGGCTCGCTACTTCGCGGGGCCGGGGCCGTGCGGCTTCCCGGCGGGCTTCCCGGGCGGTTCTGCCGGGGGGACGGGAACCGGTTCCTCGGTCCCGACCAGGGTGCCGAGACCCTCCGGGTACGACTCGAGCCACCGGGCCGGCACCCGGCCGGGCGCGGCGGGCTTCGGCGGCGGGGCCAGGTAGCGGAACGGCCGGGGGGCGTCGTGGGCGAGGATCACGTGGCAAAGGTCGCACGAGTCGTCGACCGCCGCGCCGTCCTCCGCGACCATGCCCGGGTTGTGGCAGCGGAAGCAGCCGGTGGACTCCTCGTGCCCGAGGAGGCTCGGGTAGGTGCCCCACGTGATCTTCATCTGCGGGTGGACCGAGATCCGCCAGGCCTCCTGGAGACTCTCGATCGCCCGCTCGATCGCCGCCGCCTTCCCGGCGAGGATCTCCGGGTACTCCCGCCGGTAGAAGCTCCACAGGTGGTTCTCGATCCCCTCCATCGCCGCCTCGACGGAAGGGTACTCGGGCAGGATCGCGGCCAGGGCCTCGCGGCGGATCCACGGCAGGGAGGGGTCGATCTCGCCGGTCACCATGCGCTGCTCGACCGCGCCCTCCGGGGTCCCGTAGATGTGGGTGGCCCGGTTGTGGCAGTCGACGCAGTCCATCACCCGGACCTCGCGGACCTTGCCCTCCTTCACGTCCTCGTTGATCCACCGCTTCGTGGTGCCGTCGGGCCAGGTCGCCTCGACCCAGGCCATCGTCTCGCGGTCCTCGTCGAGGGCGGCGTAGCGGATCGTGACCCCGGACGACACGTGCCAGTGGATGCCGTGCCCCGGGCGGCCGTGGTTGTCCACCTTGAGGACGAGGGTCGTGTAGCGGGGAGTGTTCGCCTCGTCCTCCGCGAAGTGGGTGATCATCCGGAGCCGCGGCCCGTAGAACTTGTCCGGCCAGTGGCACTTCTCGCAGGTTTCCCGCGCCGGCCGGAGCTGGTGCACCGGGGTCGGGATCGGGCGGGAGTAGGTGTTCGTCAGGTTCAGGACGATCTGCCGCAGCCCGTCGTACTTGGACCGCACGTGGGCGTAGATCCCCTCGCCCACGTGGCAGTCGACGCAGCGGACCCGGGCGTGGGGGGAGCGCTGGTAGACGGTCCACTCCGGGTTCATCACGGTGTGGCAGGCGGTGCCGCAGAAGTACGGTTTCTCCATGAAGGGAAAGTTCGTCGCCCCCCAGAGGCCGAAGAAGACGACGACCAGGACGGCCAGGGCGGCGAGGCCCCGCGCCACCGGGGCCCCCGTGAACCCGCCCTCCAGGTCGGAGGGCTCGAACCGGCGGGCGGCGAACTCCCGCAGCGAGAGCCCGGAGCGCTGGACGGCCCACCACCAGGAAAAGGCGACGAGGGCGATCGCGGCCGTCATCAGCCCGGGGAACAGCATGTAGCCGACGAGCCCGAAGAGGGCGCTCGGCACCAGCCCCGGGAGCTGGAGCACGAGGAACCCGAGGAACCCGAAGAAGGCGACGACCCCGAGGAGGACCCCCAGCCGGCCGAGGAGGCCCACCCCGAGCCCGCGCAGGACGCGCATCACGTGGCACGACATCGCCGTGCCCTCAGTCGCCCTGGTAGAGCTTCTCGTAGGTCTTCTGCATCTTCCCCGAGCGGATCTCCTTCTTCAGCTCGTTCGTCGGGCGATCCACCCAGTTGTGCATCGGGTTCTCGGCGAGCAGCTTCTCGATCCAGGCGTTCACCTCCGGGTCCCCGTACTCTTCCGCCTCAGGGAGCAGCTTGAAGTAGAAGTGCTGGGCGACCTCGTAGATGCCGTGCCACCAGGTGTAGTCCGGGCCCATCATCGCGGCGCCGTGACGGGCGCGCCGTCCCTCGTGGTGCCACAGTTCCCAGTAGGTCCACTCGATCCTGTTCGCGAAGGCGGCCTTGTGCTTGAGCAGGCCCTTCTTGCGGATCATCGTCATCAGCTCGCCCGCCGGCTTGGCGAACTTCTCGTTGTAGAGCCGGACCGTCGCGTCGAACTGGTAGAAGTGCCCCTCGATGAACCGCTTCTCGTGGCAGCTCTTGCAGACGTCCTTCATGTTCGCCCGGCGCTGGGCGTGGTTCGGCTTGTACTTGGAGACCGGCGGCCGCAGGGTCCAGGCGATCCGCTGCCCCACGTCGTGGGTGACCGGCTGCTTCTTCGTCGCCGACATGTGGCAGGTGGCGCAGGTGGGAGCGGCGTTGTAGCTGACCCCCGCGATCCACTTCGGGGCCGCCAGGTTCATCTCGTCCTTGTGCGTGTAGTAGGCGTTCCCGTGCTTCGACTCCTCGTAGACCTCCTTCTGCGGGTGGTCCGGGCCGAGGTGGCACTTGGAGCAGGCCTCCGGCTGGCGCGCCTGGGCCTTGGAGAACGCGTGGCGGGTGTGGCAGGTGGTGCAGGCGCCGAGCGAGCCGTCCGGGTTGATCCGGCCGATCCCCGAGTTGGGCCAGCTCTTCAGGCTCAGCTTGTTCGGCGACTTCGGGTCGATCCGGACCTTCGACCCGTGGCACTGCTCGCAGCCCTGGACCGCCACCGGGTCGCCGCCGGCCACGTGGGCCAGGTAGGCGTCCTTCGAGTCGAGGATCTTCCCCGCCGTGGCGTGGTAGGACTGGCCGACCTCCTTCGCCTCCCGCTCGTGGCAGCGGCCGCAGTCCTTCGGGGTGACGAGGGTGGCGATGAGGGCGCCCTCGTGCATGTAGGCGTCCGGCTCGCCGCGGTTCGCCTTGTGGCAGTCGAGGCAGGTCACGTCGTGGGCGGCGTGCTGCGAGCCCAGCCACTGCTCGTAGAGGGCGGGCGTCTTCTCCTTGTGGCAGGTCATGCACTTGCCGGCGACCGAGGTCCTGTCGGTGACCGCCCAGGCCGCCGTCGCGAGCAGCAGCAACACGGTCACGACCACGAGTCCGCGAAGCCTCCGCATGGTCATCTCTCCCTTGGCCCGGGCATCACCCCCGGGCTCGTGAACGGTACCGGACCGGGTTCCGGGGTCGTCCTCTTTTTTCCGCTCCATGTCACCCTGGAGCGGGTCACCGGCACCGGACCGGGTTGCGGGGTCATCCTCTCCCCGCATCTCAGCGGAGGTCAAGGTCTCCTGAGGAGTGCCCGGTACCAAACAGGTCCACTACCCTTCGTAAGTCGGCCAGCCCGCGGAGGCCGAGGCGGTGCGGGGCGCCCGCGGCGAACCGGCCGGAGGCCGCGCCCCCTAGGCCCGCCGCTCCCGGTCCGAAGACGCGGCACCTCGCGCCCGGCCAGCGGCCTGCGAGCCGCGAGGCGCACGGGGCCTCACGACCGGACGCGCCCGGACATGCCCCGGGGCAGCAGAACTGCCCCTTGTCTGACCGCGGACCTGGAAACGGGCGGGATAACCGCGATTCTGGCAGGGGGGATGTCGGATAACCGGGCTC
>CAZOTT010000082.1:0-13605 GCA_964582785.1 uncultured Acidobacteriota bacterium
ATCCCCTCCCCCTTGCGGAGGTGGAACCGGCCGTCGTAGGCGACGATCCCCGCCGCGTCCTGGCCCCGGTGCTGGATCGCGAGGAGCCCGTCATGGATTTCCCGGACGGGAGCATCGGTGCCGAGCAGGCCGATGAATCCGCACACGGGCCGGCCCTCAGCGCCAGAGGAATTCGCCGACCCGGCCGCCGACGTCGATCACGTGCTGGAGGACCAGGCTGCCGTCCTTCCCGATGGTGGCGATGCCGGCCTGTTTCCGGCGGGGAAGGGAGAAGGCCAGGTACTTCCCCCCGGGGTCGACGGCGATCGCCTCCGGCTCCTCGTCGACGGGCAGCTCGGCGATCACCTTCCGGGTGTCCGCGTCGTAGGCGAGGATCTTCATCGGGCCGGCCGCCGCGACGAAGGCGACCTTCCCGTCCGGCGAGAAGGCGATTCCGCGGGGGAACACGGCCGCCTTCACCCGCTCCACGTTCGCGTCGAGGGCGTCCCGGCGCGGCACGAGGATCGCGAGGAACCCCCGGGGGGACACCGTCGCCCAGATCTCGTCGGTGCCGGGCCGCCGCGCCACGTGCTCGGGGACGTTCGCCAACTGGAGGCTGACGGACCGCTTTTCCTCCGTGTCGACGAGGCCCAGCTCGTCGCTGCCCCGGAACCCGACGACGAGCCGCCGGCCGTCCGCGGCGAACGCCAGGTCGCAGGGCCAGCCCCAGGAGACGAGGACCGTGGCCGCCGGGTCGTCCCAGGGGGGAGGCAGGAAGAGAAGCGCCCGGTGGGCCTGGGCGGTCACCCACAGGTTCCCCTCGCGGTCGAACGCCAGGTCCCGCGGGGCGCAGTTCTCGCAGATGTAGCGCGTCTTCACCGGGACGAGCCGGTCCGGGTCGATGATCGTCAGGCTGGAGGAGGGCGCCCGGTCGAGGCCCCGGTTGGCGACGACCAGCCGGTCCTTCCACAGGGCGAGAGCCCGCGGGCCCACCCCCGCCGGGATCCGTGCCAGGAGCTTGCCCGCGGGGGACCAGGCCTGGACCTCGTTCTGCTCGACCACCGCGGCGAAGAGAACCCTCCCCCGGTGGGCGGGGGTTCGCTCCCCGGCGGCGGACAAACCGGGCAGGCAAAGGAGCAACAGGGCGACTGTGGCCGCGACGGCGGCCCGGCGGGTTCGGTCCATCGTGGAAGCCTCCATGGTCGCGCGGAAACCGGCGCCGGGGCGGCCCGCCCCGGGCGGGGGCCGTCCTATTCTGGACCGTCCCCCGCGGCCGGGCCACCGGCCCGGCGGGGCGCGAACGGCATCGAACCTTGCGCGGCGGGGGTTTCCCCGTACCTTGCCGGGCGACTCGGGACGCTGTCGATGGCCGGGGAGGCAAGCCCGAGAGCGAGCCCAACGTGATGCACCTGCGCACCCGCCGTGCCGGTATTCTCCTCCCCGCCCTCCTCGCGGCCGCCCTCCTCGCCGTCACTTCCGCGGCCGCGACTCCGACGGGGAACCCCGTGGCGGTGCCGGACCTCCACGCGCTCGCCCGGAAGGTGCGGGAAGCGCCCCTCGACCCGCTGGCCCTGTTCCACCTCGAGCTGGGAACCAGTCCCCGCCGCGCCGCCGCCGTCGCCCGCCTCCGGGCCCCGGAACACCTCGCGGCCGGTCCCAGCCGGTACGTCCACTACGCCCTCGCGCCCCTCCCGGACCATCCCGGGGCCCTGCCCGCCCCCGACGGGATCACCGTGCTCGACGGCGACCTGTTCTTCGCCGGCACCGGGCGGGACGACGGCCGGCTGCTCGAGGCCTCCCTGGTCCTCGAGGCGCCCGCGGGCCGCGAGGCCGCCCTCGACCTCCTCGCGGCCCGGCTCGGGCAACCGGAGTTCGAGGTCGTGATGCCGGGAGCCCTTCACCTGATGGTCGGCTGGCACACCCCGGCCGGGTACGTGCTCGCCACCTTCGACGACCTGCCGGTGTTCCGCGTCAGCGTCTTCGCGGCGGAGGAGGAAGACCTGCTGGTCGGCTCCCAGGTGATGCTCTACGAGGGGCTGGCGGACTACGCCGAGCGCCTCGAGGCCGGCGAGCCCGCGGGGGACCTGCTCCGCCGCCTCGTCAACCTCGTGCTCTGGGTCGGCATGGCCCGGGACTCCCTCGAGGTCGTTCACTGACCGCAGGACCCGCTTCAGGGGGGCGGGGCCGTTCCGCGACCCGTGCTCCCGTTCCACGAAGGGCCCTCCCCCCGGGGAGGGCCTTTCCTTCCCGGGCCGCCCGGAGTTCGCTGCCCGCGGCAGGAACGGCCCTCCCCCCGCGGGCCGGTTCCCCGCCCGGGCCGCGGGGGACGGGAGGTGGCCGGAGGCGGTAGGATCGGAGCATGGCCCGCCGCTCGCCGGACCCGCTCCAGCGGTTCCTCGCCGCCCCCCTGGTGGCGGCGGGAACGGTGGCGGCCTGCGGGCTCGCCGCGGCGTTCCACGGCTTCCTGGCGGCGGGCCCGGTCGCGGTGATCGGCCTCCTGGGCGGCGCCGCCCTGGCCGGCTCCTTCGCGGCGGGGATGGTCGGCCCCCGGCCGGCGGGGCCGGCGATCGGCGCCGTCGCCCTCGCCGCCGCGCTTACCGCGGGGATCCTGCTCGACGAGGTGGCGGGTGTCACCGGTTCCTTTTCCCGGTGGACCGCGGCGGGGGCCGCGCTCCTCGTGCTGCCCCTGCCCGCCGTCGCGGCCGCCCTCGGGCTGGCGGCCCGCCGCGTCCTCTCGGGCGGCTGACTTACCGGGATTTTTCGTCCGTCAGTCCCCCTCCTCCCCGTATCTTGCGGAAGCGCGATGTACGTACCGCAGGAGGACCCTTCCGTGCCGAACGTTCGCCTCTTCGCTCCCGCCGTTCTGCTCGTGTCGCTGTCGCTGCCCGGGGCCCTCCCCGCCCTCGGAGCAGCCCCCCGGGCCAACCCCCCGACCGCGGAGCGGGGTGTCACCGGGACCTCGGCCACGGTCCCGCTTCCCCTGCCCACCGTGGACGCGACCTCCCGCACGGTCGCCCGGCCCCGGGGGCCCCGGGCGGCGGGACCGTCGGCCCCGTTCGGTCCCCGGGCGGACGACCCGGCCTGGGAGCTGGTCGACGAGCAGGAGATCTTCGAGCGGCTCGAGCCGGGCCAGCGGGCACGGGTCACCTTCGACCGGGCCGGCGAGTCCCTGGTCCCCGAGACCCCCGGGGACCCGCTGACGCCGACCGCCCGCCAGGCGGTCGACCGGGCGCCGACCTGGCTGCGGAAGGAACTGGAGGACCAGCTCGCCCGCCTCGACGCCGCCACCCAGGACCGGCTCGGCCAGCTCGTCCTGGACGCGGAGGACCCGTACGTGGACGAGACCGCCTTCCTCGTGGCCCACGTCTCGCCCACCGACCTCCAGGACGGCAACTGGAACGACCAGCTGATCCGGGACAGCGCGACCTACCCGTACGAGGTGGACCCCTACCTGCCCTACGTGGAGGTGGTCGACCACGGGTCGGCCGCGGAGGGCGGCGACTACTGGACCACCGTGCGGTACGACGTGGAGCGGGACGGGACCGTCTACGAGGACGTCGAGTACCCCCGCGAGTACTACTACTGGTACATCCTGTCCCCCCGCGGCTCCGACGAACTGCCCACCTACATCGACCCCACGAAGTGCTCCTCCGGCGGGGACCCGGCCCCGCCCCCGACCGGGAAGTTCTGGCGGCGGTGGTTCTTCTACGGGGCGGAGAACAACTTCGGCGGGAAGTGCGACGTGGACTGGGACGGAACCCGGGACGAGGACTGCCCCGTCCTCAAGGACATGCTGGCGGACGCCACCGTGATGTGGGCCCACCTGAAGGACACGACCGGGCCCGCCAACGGCGCCCTCGGCCTGGTGTCCGACTGGGTCCGGCAGAGCATCGGGCCGTTCGGGGACAAGGACGGCTGCCGGCCCGTCCAGCCGGTGCAGATCTACGCCTGGGGAGACGGCAACTGCGGGGAGTGGGGCGACCTGACGATGGCCGCCTCCCGGGCCGCCCTGCTCCCGATGGTGAACACCGAGACCCACGCCAACGACCACGTGTGGAACTCGTTCTGGGACGAGCTGGAGCACCGCTGGGTGAATTTCGAGCCGGTCGGGCCCCGCGTCGACTACAGCTACGAGAACTGGTGGGGCGGGAAGCTGGCGGCGACCCACACCTGGCGCGGTGACGGCTGGGGGTTCACCGACCTCACCGCCCTGAACGGCCCGACGGCGACCCTGGTGGTCACGGTGTACGACGCCAACCACCACCCGGTGGACGGCGCCGAGGTGAAGCTCGGGTCCGAGTGGGACACCTTCCCGATCGTGATGGAGATCTCCCGGGACACCACCGACAAGGACGGCCGGGTCGTCTTCACCGTCGGCGACCAGCGGAACTTCTACGTGATCGTGACGACGCCGGGAGGAAACCGGTGGCCGGACAGCGGCTGGGGCGAGGTGATCGAGAATTCCCAGCCGGACACCGAGTACGACTTCTCCCCGCCGGACTTCCCGGACGTCGTGCCGCAGCTCGACGCGACGGGCGAGTCCTCGTCGGGCGACTGGGACGACTACCGGCTCGTCGCCGACTTCCAGGTGACGGAGGGGATCGTCCACGGGAACGGCTTCTCCACGGAGATCCGCTACGCGAAGGAGCACCCGGGCGGGCTCGAGAGCTTCGTCGTCGACGACGACGGCTGGGACGACTTCGTCGCCGGCGCCCACTTCACCGCCTACGACCTCTCCCTCGACGACCCGGGACGGACGATCGACTTCATCCCGCCGGCGGAGGGGAACTGGCACGTCTGCTGGTCGAACACCTCCAGCCTCGACATGGTCCACGTGGTGCGGGGCACGGTGAAGCTCTACCGGAACACCGGGGCCGTCCCGCCGGTCGAGCAGCTCACGGTGGACAGGGACGACCAGGACGCCTCCCTCCTCGACTGGGAGGACGTCTCCGGGCATAACGTGGACGGGTACAACGTCTACCGCTCGACGAACGCCGCGGACGTGGGCCGCGACCGGACGGAGGCGGAACTGGACCCGTACCTGCTCGGCTTCACGGACGTCTCGGAGTACACCGACGCCGACCCCGCGCCGGCCGGGCAGTGCTTCTTCTACTCGGTCCGGACCCACAGCCGGAAGGGAGGAATCTCTCCCTGACGGGAGGAGGAACCGGGAGCCGGAGGGGCGCCGGGGAACCGGCGCCCTTTCCGTGGCACAATCCCCGCCGGCGCCCCGCCGACCCGGAGGGAGGATGATCGACCCGGACCGCCTGCTCGCCGCCCTGAACCCGCCCCAGCGGGAGGCCGTCACCCACGGGGAGGGTCCCCTGCTGATTCTCGCCGGCGCCGGCTCGGGAAAGACGCGGGTCATCACCCACCGGATCGCCTGGCTCGTCGGCGTGCTCGGGGTGGATCCCCGGGAGATCGTCGCCGTCACCTTCACGAACAAGGCCGCCGGCGAGATGAAGGAGCGGGCGGAGCGGCTCCTCGGCTTCGGCCTCGCCGGCGCGTACCTCGGGACGTTCCACGCCCTCGGGCTCCGTATCCTCCGGGCGAACGCCGTCGCGGCCGGCCTGCCGCCGACCTTCGTCGTCTACGACACCGCCGACCAGCAGGCGGTCGCCCGGGCCGTGCTGAAGGAGGACCTCGGCTTCGCCGCGGAGCCGCCCTTCACTCCGCGGGAACTCCTCGCCCGGGTCTCCCGGGCCAAGATCGCCCTCCTCCAGCCGGACGACCTGGCGGAGCGGGCCCGCTTTCCCTACGAGCGGTGGCTCGCCGAGGGGTACCGGCACTACGAGGACCGGCTGCGGCGGGCCGGCGCGGTGGACTTCGACGACCTGCTGGTCCGGGTGATCCGTCTCTTCCGGGCGGAGCCCGCCATCGCCGCCCGGTACGCGGACCGCACCCGGTTCCTGCTGGTCGACGAGTACCAGGACATCAACCACGTCCAGTACCTGCTGATCCGGGCCCTCGCCGCCCGCCACCGCAACCCCTGCTGCGTCGGCGACGAGGACCAGTCGATCTACGCCTTCCGCGGGGCGGACATCCGGAACATCCTCGAGTTCGAGCGGGACTTCCCCGACGCGAAGGTCGTCAAGCTGGAGCAGAACTACCGCTCGACCGCGAACATCCTCGCGGCCGCCACGGGGATCATCTCGCGGAACACCGAGCGCCACCCGAAGACCCTGTGGACCGAGGACTCCGGGGGAGAGAGGGTCCGGGTCCACGAGGCGGCGGACGACCGGGAGGAGGCCGACTTCGTCGTCGACGAGATCCTGCGCCGCGCCCGGGCGGACGGCGTGCCCCTCGAGGGGATGGCCGTCCTCTACCGGACGAACGCGATGTCCCGGCTGATCGAGGACCGGCTGACCGCCCGGAACGTCCCCTACCGGGTCGTCGGGTCGCTGCGGTTCTACGACCGGAAGGAGATCAAGGACGTCCTCGCCTGGCTGCGGCTCCTCGTGCACCCGGACTCGGACCAGGACCTGCTCCGGGCGATCGCGACCCCGCCGCGGGGCATCGGGAAGAAGACCCTGGACCGGGTCGCCGGGCGGGCCCGGCGGGACGGGACCAGTCTCTGGGAGGCGATCGTCTCCCTGCTGCGGGACCCCGGCGACCTCCCGGGGCGGGCGGTCACCGCCCTCGGCAACTTCGTCGGCACCGTGCGGGACCTGGCGGAGATTTCCCGGGGCGTGCCGGTGGCGGCGACGATCCTCCAGCTCCTCGAGGTGACCGGGTATCCCGAGTACGTCGAGAGGAACCACCCCCACGACCACGAGGGCCGCCTCGAGAACCTGGACGCCCTGGTCTCCGCCGCCCGGGAGCACGACGAGGCGGGGGGCGGCGGGGACGTGGCCGGCTTCCTCGACCGGGTCTCCCTGCGGGGGGACACGGACGACGTCCGCGGCGAGCGGGGGCCCTCCCTGATGACCGTCCACGCGGCGAAGGGCCTCGAGTTCGACGGGGTGTTCGTCATCGGCCTGAACGAGGGGGTATTCCCCCACGCCCGGGCGAACGAGTCGGAGGCCGACCTCGAGGAGGAGCGCCGCCTGATGTACGTGGCGGTCACCCGGGCCCGGAAGTTCCTCGTGCTGACCCACGGCGCCCTGCGCCGCCTCTACGGGGCCCCCGTCTGGCACCGGCCGTCCCGCTTCCTCGACGAGATCCCCGGGCGGGTCGTCGTCCGGACCGGCGGGGCGGCCCCCGCGCCGGAGGGCGGGGCCCGCGAGCGGGGGCCCTTCCGGGAAGGGTTCCGCCGGTCCCGTCCCGCGGTGGCGGCGGCCCCCGGGGGGGGCGGGGGCACCCCGCCCGCCGGGCTGGCCCGGCGCACCGGGGAACTGCGCTACGAGCCGGACCCGGAGGCGGCGGGAGACGGGTTCCGCCCGGGCCAGCGGATCATCCACCCGAAGTTCGGGGGCGGGGTGATCCTCGCGGCCGAGGGGGCGGGCGACCGGGTCCGGCTGAAGATCCGCTTCGACAACGGCCGGCTGCGGAAGATCATGCCCGGGTACACGACGCTGCTGCCGGGCTGATCCCGGCGGGAGGTGGGGACGATGGCGGTGCCGCGGATCGAGGTCTCGGGGCTCCCGGCGGGCGCGGGCCTCACCACGCCCCTCGGCGTTCTCGCCGCCGGGCGGACGCGGCTCGCCGCCCGGGTGACGCGGCGGGACGGGAAGGCGCCCCGGATCCTCGTCGCCTCCGGGGACGGGGAGCTGGTGGCCCGCTTCCCGGCGCGTCTCGGGGGAACGCTGGTCCTCGAGCCGGGGGAGGGGGCGGGCGGTGTCCGCGCCCGGCTGGAGCTGGCGGCGGAGGTGAAGGCCCGGCTGCGGGCGCCGGGACGGCGCTCGCCGGGGCAGGTCCCCGCCGGGGAGATCGGGGCGGGCTCCCGGGGGGAACTGGCCGTGACGGCGGACCTCCCCGCGGACCTTTCCCTGCGCGGCGGCCTCGCCCGCCTCGCCCGCCTGGCCCGGCCCGGCCGGTGGCTCTCCCGCCCCGCCCCGCCCCCCGGCACGCGCTGGTCCCTCGTCCACCGGTCGGTCCTCGGGCTGGGGGCCTCGGCCCTGCTCCGGGAGGCGCTCTGCCGGATCGCCGGCGGGGAGGCCGCCGTCCCGGTGCGGATCCCGGCGGGGATCGACCTCGACGCCCGCCTCGAGACCCTGGTCCGGACCCGGGTGACCTTCCTCGCGACGGAGCGGGGCACCGTCCGGGGTTCCCTCGCCGTCCTCGGACGCCACGCCGAGCGGCTCGCCGCCCGGTCGAGCCTGCGCCTCCGGGTCGGCGACCCGGACCGGCTGGCCCGCACCGTCCTCGACGCCGTCCTCGGCCCGGTCCCCGGCCTCTACGAGCGGCTCGCGGAGCTGGAACTGGACCTGGCCCGGGTCGTGGACGAGCTGACCGGGCTGGAGGAGCGGCTGCGGGGGGCCGGCGCCCGCCTGGCGGGCCCCCGCTCGGAACTGGGGAGGGTCGAGCGGGCCCTCGCCCGGGCCCAGGACGCGGTGGAGATCGCCGGGGGGCCTCGGGGCCTCCGGGAGCGGATCGCCCGGGCGATCGCCGGGGTCCGGTCCCTGCGGCGGGAGATCGCCGCGGCGGCGGAGGGCGCCGGCGAGGCGGTCCGGCGGGTGCTCCGGGAGACCCGCCTCGACCGGCTCCGGGTGTCCCTCGGGCACCTGCTGACCCGGATGGAGTTCCTCGGCGACGGGCTGGCGCGGGAGGCGGCGCACGTCCTCGCCGGCGGCCTTTCCGCCGAGCTGTCCGCCGCCGTCTCCCGCGCCCGGGAGGGAAGCGAGCTGGTGCGGGTCGAGATGGAACCGGGCCGGGCGGCGTCCCGCCGCGCCGGCGCCGCCCTCCTGGCGGGACGGCTCGCGGAGCTGGCGGAACTCCGCCCCGGGCGGGACGGGATCGTCGCGGTCACCGGCCGCGCCGTCCGGGCGGTCCGCACCCGCCGCTCCCTCGCCCTGCGCCTCCGGGTGGGGGCCCGGGTCTACTCGGTGCGCCGGGACCTCGCCGCCCGGCTGTCGGTGGCCGCCTCCTGGGACGGCGCCCTCGCCGTCGAGGCGGGCACCAGGCTCTCCCGCCGCCGGCAGGGGGCGGAAGGCCTCGCCGCCCTGGTCCTGGACCTGGGGGCGGCCGGCGGTCCCGGCCGGGTGGACCCCCTGTTCGTGCTGGCGTGGCGGGAAACCTGGCCGGCGTCGCCTGCCCGCCGGAAGCGGGCGCTCGACCGCTCCCCCGGGCTGGCCGCCGTGGCGGCCGCCACCGGGGGCCCGCCCCCCTCCCCGCCCCCCGGGACGGCAGGGCTGATCCTCCGGGCCCGGCTCCTGCCGGGGGACGTCCGGGCGATGCTCCGTCCCGGCCTCACCGCCCGCCGGTTCGCCGCGGACGCGTTCTGGCCGGCCTGGCTCGCGGCCCTCGAGACCGCCGCCTCCCGGTCCTCCCGGAACGTCCTCGACCCGGAGGGCCGCCACCCCCTCCGGGACCCGGACCTGCGCCGGGCCCTCGCCCGGGACCCCTCGGGATCGTCCCTCCGCGACCGGTTCCCCCGGGACCTGGCGCGGGAGACGGTGGCCGCCGACTACCGGGTGGCCGCCGCGATCCTGGCGGCCCTGCGGGAGGTCCGCCGGGCGGCGGGCCGCTCCTCCCGCAACCTCGCCCCCCTGCGCCGGGCCGCGGACCGCCTGGCCCGGGCCGTCGCCCACCACCGGACGATCGACCCGGTGCCCCTCCTGTTCTTCCTCTACCTGGTCCCCCCGCGCCGCCGCCGCCTCCAGCTCGAGTGGCGGGAGCCGCCCCAGCCACCGCCCGGACCGCCCCCGCCCCCCGGCCCGGACGACGGCATCCCGGTCCCCTGGCCGGCCCCCTGACCCGGCGGTCTCCCCCTTCCCCCCCTTACTTCGGGCCGGTGCGCGCCGCGGCGGCCGACTGGTACTACCGGGCGGGGCTCTCGTACCTCTCCCAGGGGAAGAAGGACGACGCACTCCTGTGCGTGGAACAGATCAGGAGTCTTTCTTCCGTCCTCCACCTCGCGGTGCCGAACGCCTTCCTCGCCGACCGCCTGCTGGGAAAGATCTATCCCTCCGGCGGCCCCGGCGGGAAGTGATCCCCCGCCGCATCCGGCCCGGGTTACCATGTCGGGGGCGCCGGGGCGAACCGGCGACCCGCAGGGGGATGCGACGATGACGAGGAAACACGTCTCGTACCTGGCCACCGTCCTGGTTCTGCTCGCCGGTCTCCCGGCCCTCGCCGGGGGCCACGCCACCCCGGCGTCCCGCTGCGCGCGCCTGGCGGACGCCGGGCGCTGGAAGGAGGCCCGGCGCACCTGCCGGGCGGAGGCGGAGCAGGGAGATCCCGTCGCCCAGTACCGGCTCGGCCTGATGTACGCGGAGGGCCGGGGCGTCGAGAAGGACCCGGCCCGGGCGTACCGCTGGATCCGCCGGGCGGCCGACCGGGGGCTGGCGGACGCCCTGTTCCGGCTCGGCGTCATGTACGCCCGCGGCGAGGGGACGCCCCGGAGCGGGGCCGCGGCCGCGGACCGGTTCTACCGGGCGGGCCTCGCCTACCTGGCGGACGGCCGGCGGGACGAGGCGCTCCGGTGCGTCGAGGAAATCCGGCGGGCCGTCCGGAACGGCGACCTGGACGTCCCGAACGACTTCCTCGCCGGCCGGCTCCTCTCCCGCCTCTACCCCGCCGAGGAGAAGCCCGGCAGGCAGGAAAAGGCGGGCGGGAAGGCCCGGAAGCACCACTGACGGTCCCCCGCCCCGGCCCGGCAGCGCCGCCGGCGCCCGGTGGGGGGCGCGGCCCGGCGCTCCCGGAGGCGCCCGGCTCCGCGGGGGTTGCGCGGCGCGGGTCCCGCGGGAACCCCGGCCCTCGCTCCCGGCACGCCTCAGGGGACGCGCAGCCGGGCGAGGCGGCGCTCGAGGCGCAGGGCCGCGGCCGCGTGGCCCCGCTCCCGCTCCAGGAGGGCCAGGTTCCGGAGGGCGGCGGGATACCGCGGCTCGAGGGCCAGGGCCCGCCGGTAGGCGGCGGCCGCCTCCCGGAGACGCCCGAGGCGGCGGAGGGCCACCCCCAGGTTGTTCGCCGCCCAGGCGAGGCGCGGGTCGAGGGCCAGGGCGGCCCGGAAGTGGCGGACCGCCTCCCCGAGTTTCCCGTCACGCAGGGCCTGGTACCCGAGGGTGTTCCGGAAGCGGGCGGCCGCTTCCAGGTCCGACAGGCGCCGGTAGCGGGCGTACCGGCCCCGCAGCTCGCTGAAGTCCACCACGGCCACCATGTCGCCACGTCCCCAGGCGGCGGCCACGTGCCGCCGGCGCACGTCCAGGTCCCCCTCCCGGTCCTCCTCCTCGAAGCCGACCACCTCGACGTACACCACGTCGAGGCCGACGGAACGGGCGAGGCCGACGAAGAGGTTGGTCATCGTCAGGCAGTCCCCCCGCCGCCAGGCCCATGCCTGCCGCGCCGTCCCGGTCCGGTGCGGGTCCCAGGCCAGGGGAGGACGGGCGGGATCGACGAGGGCCCGGACCAGGGCCTCGAGGCGGCGGCGGGGATCCGCCTCTCCCGCCACCGCCTGCCGGGCCCAGGCCGCCATCTCCCGGTCGACTTCCCAGGGGGCGGCGAGTTCCCCGGGGGAGGCCCCGGGAAGGCGCCGGGCGGCCACCGCGCGGAACATCGCGGGGGACAGCCGGGCCGGCACCGCCGCGCACCCGGCCGCGAGGATCGCCGGGAGCAGCCCGGCGGCGACGAGAAAAACGAGGATGCGCTTCCGCCGGGGCATCGTTCCAAGGATAGACCCTCCACCGCTGCCCGCGGACGGGTCCCCGGGGTCCCCGGACCCCGGCCGCCACCGGCCCCGGGGACGCCGGGCGGGGGCACCGAGCGCCGGTCCCACGCCGGGGCCCCCCGGGGCCGCTCCCCGGGAACCTACGGCTCTCGCCGGGCAGGGCCGGACGGGAGCGGTACATTTCGCGCGCCCGGGAACCTAGAATTCCCCCGTCCGCGTCGCGCCCTTCCCCCCACCCGGGCGAGCACGCGGATCCCGGCCCGGCCGGCGACGAGAGGAGGAGGTCCTCGATGCCCCGCTTCCCCGATCTTTTCGCGCGCGTTTCCCGGAAGTTCCGCCACCTGTTCCCCTCCCTGCTCCCGCTGCTCCTGCTCGCGGGCGCCGCGTTGCCGGCGGTCGCCCAGGTCGGGGCCTACCCGGAGATCACGGGGGTGGTGCCCGACCGGGTGAACCAGGGAAGCCTCGGCACCCTGGTCCGGATCAACGGCACCGGCTTCCCCGCCACGGTGCGGGTCCGCGGGCCGTTCGGCGGCGACCAGGTCCAGGCCGAGGTTCCCGGGCTGACCCTGTCTCCCGCCCAGGTGGTCAACTCCCGCCAGGTGATCTTCACGATCTCCGTCGGCGGCAACGTCCCGCCGGGGGAATACTTCTTCGCGCTCGAGGGGTACGACCCGCTCGACCACTGGTGGTACCAGATCGGCTCCTTCCGGATGACCGTGGAAGCCTGGACCGGGCTGGCCGTGCCGGTCTCCGTCCAGCAGGCGGCGATCGTCTTCCCCCGCGAGGGGGCCCGGGTCGGTTCCGGGGAGCGGGTCGTCCCCCGCGGCGTGCTCGCCGTCACCGGGAGCGGCACGATCACCGGCGCCTGGGAGCTGGACGGCATCCCCTTCGACCGCTTCGTCGCGGTGGCCCGGGGCGGGGAGCCGGTCCCCGTCGAGGCGCGGATGCCGATCCCGGTCTCCGGTGACGGCCCCCACGAGCTGACCCTCCGGGTCGATTCCCCGGCGGTGCTCGTGTCGACGCCGGTGCGGTTCGTCGTCGTCGGGCCCCGGGAGTCCCTCCTCCGGCCGGTCGCCCCCGCCCCCGGCGCGATCCTCCACGCGGCCTCCATCCCGGAGTTCCGCTGGACCCCCCAGCCCGGCGCGGTGGGGTACGAGCTGCTGTTCTCCCGGGGCCGGCGGATGCTGCCGACGACGCGGGTCGTCCCGGTCCACCGCTCTCCCTGGCGGCCCTCGCCCGCGTTCCTCGCCGACCTCGGCCCGGGCCGCGTCTGGTGGGCGGTGCGGCCGGTCTTCACCGGCGGCGTCCGGGGGGCCGCGACCCCCTGGCAGCCCGCCCTTTTCCTGCCGGAGCGGGCCTCCCTCGGCGACGCCTCCTGGTCCCCCGGGCCGGGTCCCGGCGCCCTTTCCCTCCGCTGGCGCGGGGGAGAGGGATTCCTGCACCGGGTCGAGGTGGTCGACCCCGCCGACCCGTCCCGGGTGCTCGCCGGCAGCATGACCTTCGGGAACTCCTGGACCTTCCGGCCGGCCCTGCACGGCATCCGGCCGGGAACGCCCCTCGCCTTCCGGGTCGTCGCCCTGGCCCCCGGCCTCGTTCCCGCCGGCGAGCTGGACGGCGGCCGGCTGCCGGACGCCCCCCCGATGCCCCGGGTCCTCCGCGCCGCCGACCGGGCCGGGCAGGTCACCCTCTCGCCCCCGGACGGTGCGACGGTCTCCACGGCGGCGGGCGTCGAGGCCCGCTGGGAAGGGGCGGTGGATCCCGACGAGGTCGCCCTGGTGCTCGACGGGACCGACCTGACCGGGATGTGCGAGGTGACGCCGACCTCCATCCGGTGCCCGGAGGCGGGAGCCCTCGGGCCGGGG
>CAZOTT010000083.1:0-13098 GCA_964582785.1 uncultured Acidobacteriota bacterium
GGGTGAGCTGCCCGCCGACGGGCTGATTCCGGGCAGCAAGAGATTCCGCGATCCCATCTGGAAGTCGGGGAAGAATCCGGAACTCAAGAAAGCACAACTCGGGGAGCTGTGCACCCAATACGGACCGATCGAATTCTTCTGGATGGACCACGCCCAGGGCGACGGCGGCTTGGATCACGTCTCCACGGTCGAATGGGTGCACAAGTTCCAGCCGAATACCTTTGTCGGTTTCAATCACGGCCAACCCGCCGGGCGCCTCAGCCTTCGGGAAATGGGCACGCCGGGACCGATCGGCGATCCGAACACGACGAAGTATAACAAAGAGGCGGAGTCGAGCTACAAAGGGTATCTCGTCGCCGAGTTCACCTATCCAATCCAGCCACACCGCGAGAAAGGTTCGCACTGGTTCTATTCGTTGCCGGAGTACGAGGACGTCTGCGAGCCCCTGCTCGATCCGTGACCGGAGACCGTCGCTGCCGGCGCGATCGAGTTCCACCGAGAGGCGGTCGATGGCCTCGTCGAGTTCCCCCGGGGTGGCGGGGGGTGAAGTCCCTGCCGCCACCGCCGGAAGGGTGACGGCGAGCAGGAGCAGGAAGAGCAGGGTGCGGGGTACCGGGATCACGAGGTCAGTATGGGGCCTTCTTCCCGGCCGCGCCCCGCCTCCCGCCCGGCGCGCCGCGCGGGCGCCGTGAACGGCCCCCGTTCTCGGCGCACCTCCGAAGCCTTGCGGCGCCCCGGCCCCGGCTCAGGGAAGAACCTGGCCCCAGGTCCGGGGGAGCGGCCGGTTGTCCCGCCGGAAGTACGGCGGGACCCGGTCCACGGCTCCCCGGGCCGCCGCCTCGCTGGCGAAGGTCTTCCAGCAGACCCGGTAGCAGTCCCTTCCCCGGAGCCGGGTCGGCAGGACGACGAGATCCGGGTCGATCACCTTCCGGAACGCCCGTCGGACCGTGTCCGGCCGGCACGCGAGAAGGACCTGGAGGGTCCACTCCCCGGACGGCCGGGTCCGGGCCCAGGCCTCGCCCGCGCGGGCGGCCGCGGCCACCCGGCCCGCCATCACGCGGCGCCGGATCTCCGCGAGGGTGGGCGCGGGAGCCGGGGCTTCCCGCGGCGGCGCCGCGGCCTCGACCTGCCGGGCTTCCCGGGGACGCGGCCGCGGGACCGGCGGCACCTCGACCGGTGCCGCGGCCGGTTTCTCCTCAGCCGGCGGCGCGCCGGCCGCGATGTCGGTTCCCGCGGTCCGGCCGGCGGGCGCCGTGTCGGGGAGGGCGCGGTAGTCCACCTCGCCGGTGGCCGCGGGGGGAGCCTGGGGCGCCGGCTCCTCGGTCACGGCGGGGGGCGGCTCCATGGCGGCGAGATCCCGGGCCTCGACGTTCTTCCCCGTTCCGTTCCGCATCCACATCGCCGTGGCGATGATCACCAGGACCAGGGCCGAGAGGACTGCCGCCGTGAGGAAGACCTTCCCCGATCCACTTCCCTCGTCGAGGAACTCGTCGTCCTCGTCGTCGTCGATCGTGATCGGTCCCTCGTAGCGCAGCTCCTCCGCCGTGTCCCCGGTGGACGGCGCAGGGCCGGGAGCATCCTGGCGACGGGTCTCCTCGTGCTGGTCGCGTTCCTCGGGTGCCATCGGTCGTTCTCCTCCCACGGTCTGCCGGTTCGGGCCCCGGCGCGGTCGTGCCATTATAGGACGGAGCTCCCCCCGGGCGGGGCGATCGAGGAACCGGGTCGTGGAAACCTTCGACGCGATCGTGGTGGGCGCCGGCGTGGCCGGCCTGCGGGGCGCCATCGAGCTGGCGTCGGCGGGAGCCCGCGTGGCCGTCGTCACCAAGGACGACCCGGACGAGTCCTCCTCGAGCCGTGCCCAGGGGGGGATCGCGGTGGCCCTGTCCGGCGAGGAGCACGAGCTGGTGCTCCACGAGGAGGACACCCTCCACGCCGGGGCCGGCCTGTGCGACCCGCCCGCCGTCTCGGTGCTGGTACGGGAGGGCCGGCGGGAGGTGCTGCGTCTCATCGAGTGGGGGGCCCGGTTCGACCGGGAGGGGAACCGCTACCACCTGACGCGGGAGGCGGCTCACACCCAGCCCCGCATCCTCCACGCGGGCGGGGATGCCACCGGGCGGGAAATCGTCCGGACCCTCGTCGCGCGGGTGCGGCGGGAGACGGGCATCCTCCGCGTGTCGTCGGCGATCGTGACCGACCTCCTGGTCGCAGGCGGCCGCGCGGCAGGCGTGCGCATGCTAGGCCCGGGGGGAGAGGAGCGGGACCTGCGCTCCTCCGCCGTCCTGCTCGCCACCGGGGGTCTCGGCCGCTGCTATGCCCGGACGAGCAACCCCCCGGAGGCCACCGGCGACGGGATCGCCCTGGCCCTCGCCGCGGGGGGCGTCCTGGGCGACATGGAGTTCGTCCAGTTCCATCCCACGGCCCTCGCCGTTCCCGGGGCGCCGGCGTTCCTCCTCTCGGAGGCGCTGCGCGGCGAAGGAGGCGTGATCCGCAACGAGGCCGGGGAACGTTTCCTGCTGCGGGAGGACCCGCGGGGGGAACTGGCCCCGCGGGACGTGGTCGCCCGGGGGATTGCCCGGGAGGTGACGCGCCAGGGTGGCCGGCCCGTGTTTCTCGACCTGACCCACTTCGACGGGGCCTTTCTGGAGCACCGGTTCCCGGGCATCCTCGCCACCTGCCGGGGGTACGGAATCGACCCCGTCCGCCGGCCGATCCCGGTGGCCCCCGCCGCGCACTACGCGATGGGGGGGGTCGTCACGGACCTCCACGGGCGGACCGCGATCCCCGGCCTGGTGGCCGCCGGCGAGATCGCGGCCACCGGCGTCCACGGGGCCAACCGCCTCGCCAGCAACTCTCTCCTCGAGGGACTGGTGTTCGGGGCCCGGGCGGCCCGCTCCCTCCTGGGGGACGGGCTCGTAGGCCGGGACCCCGCCGGGGGATCCGCCCCCCCCCGCCGGCTGCCGGATCCCGGGGAAGCGGAAGCGCTGGCCGCCCGGCTCCGGGCGGGGGCGGACCGGGACCTCGGCGTCCTCCGCCGGGGCGATCGTCTCGCGGCGGTCCTGGCCTCGCTCGAGGAGACGATCGACGGGTTCCGGGAGGGGGTCCGGCCCACGCGGCTGCTCGTCGAGACCGCTTCCTGCGCCACCGTCCTGCGGGCGATCGCCCGGGCGGCCCTGTGGCGCGAGGAAAGCCGGGGGGCCCACTTCCGCGAGGACCGGCCCCGGCGGGACGACGCCCGTTTCCGGGTTCACTCCCGCCAGGGTCCCGCGGGGATGCTGCCTTCCGTGCCCGTTGCCCCGGAGGGAGGAGCCGGGGAGGGGGCGCCGGGGGAAGCCCCTTCACCCGGCGGACGAGCTCCTGGTCCTAGCGGATGAGGGAGAAGATCCGGTGCCACCTCGTGCGGGAGGGGAAGTACCGGATCTTCTTGGCGATCGAGTAGAGGCGCTGGATCCCGACCCGCCGGTAGTCGTCCCGGTCCTCCCGGTACGAGAACCAGATGAAGAACGCCCGCCCCTTGACGAGGCTCCGCGGCACGAAGCCCCAGGCGCGGGAATCCCGGGAGTCGTCCCGGTTGTCGCCGAGCATGAAGTAGTGATCCGCCGGGACGATGCGGGGACCCCAGTAGGCGTCCGGCTCGAAGTTCTCGGGAAGGACGTACGGCTCCTCGAGGGGTTTGCCGTTGACGTAGACCACGCCGGCCCGCATCTCGACGGTATCGCCCGGGAGGCCGATCACGCGCTTCACGAAGTCGACGTCCGTGTCCTCCGGGAAGCGGAAGACGATCACGTCGCCCCGCCGGATCTCCCGCTGACCGAGCCACCAGTGGGGCCGGTCTCCCGGCGCCCCGTACAGCCAGCGGTCGACCAGGATGTAGTCCCCCACCTTGAGGGTTTCCAGCATCGAGATCGTCGGGATCTTCGACTGGATGAACACGAATCCCCGGGCGAAGAGCAGGATCATCACGCAGATGACGATCGTCTCGAAGTACTCCCGGGCGATGCTCTTCGGGGGCACGGGCTGCCGTTCCGCGGTGCTCATCACGGTTCCTCCCCGAGCGCCAGGCGAACCGCCTCGGCGGGGGAGGCGGCTTCCCGGGTCCAGTTCCGGACCGCGGGGTCGATCCGCCCCGCCCGGTCCAGGTCGCGGTACATCCTGCCCCAGGTTTCGTCCAGGAGCACCACCGGCGCGGCCAGAAGGCCGGCCCGGAGGAGGGCCCAGAGCATCGCCAGTTCCGCCAGGGTGCCCGCCATGCCCGCCAGGACGATGAAGCCCCGGGACAGCTCGACGAGGCGCCGGGTCCGGGACGGAAGGTCGGGTTCCTCCACGACCCGCGTCAGCCAGCGGTTCGGGGCCCTCCCCCGGAACCCGGCGCAGGGGACGCCGATCGCCTCGCCGCCGGCCTCCCGGGCTCCCCGGCTCGCCGCCTCCATCACCCCCCCGTAACCGCCGGTGACCACCGGGACCCCCCGCTCCGCCAGCAGCATGCCGATCCGCCGGGCCCGCTCCCACAGGGGGTCCCCCTCCGCGGGATCGCTGCTCCCGAAGACCGCGATCCCTGTCCGGAAACGTTCGTCCCTGTTCGTCGCCCGGTCCATTCACGGTCCTCCCGGGAGCATCATGCCCCGTGGCCGGCGGGCCCGCCCGCTCTGGCGGCCGCCGGTCCGGCGGGTATGATCGCCGGGACCGCCGGCCTGCGGGCCGCAGCACCGCAAGGAGGAGCCCCCGATGAAACATGCCCTCGCCCTCGTCGTACCCGTCCTCGTTCTCGCGCTCGCCCTGCCGGGCTGCGGCGGGCCCGCCGGACCGGCCGGGCCGTCCACCCTGCCCGACCGGGGGGACAGGCTGCCCGACCTGGCCGGCAGGGGGGTGGACGGGCAGGACGTTCACCTGGCGGACCTCGTCAAGGGGAAGGTGGCGGTCGTCGATGTCTGGGCGACCTGGTGCGCTCCCTGCCTGATGGCGATCCCCGAGCTGGAGAAGCTGCACGAGGAATACTCCGGCAGGGGGTTCACCGTCGTCGGCATCATGATCGACGGGAATGCCACCCGGATCGGCCCCGGCTTCGTCCGCGAGTGGCACGACGGGAAGGGGATGGCCTACCCGGTGATCCTCGACGACGACGCCCGCGCGTTCACCAGCCGGTTCGGTCCGCTGACCGGTGTCCCCCTGCTCTACCTGGTCGACCGGGACGGCACGATCCTCGAGCGGCATACCGGGACCGGCGACCTCGGGGCGCTCGTGCGCCGGGTCCGGGACCTGATGGAGGCCGCCCCGGCGGAGAACGGGGGAGGAACGGATCCCGGGAACGGGACGCCGGCCGCTCCCGCCGGCCCGGCGGAGCGGGAGACCGAGGGGCGATGACCGGCCGCGCGCTCGCCCTGCCCCTCGCGCTGGCCCTGGCGGTGCTGCTGGCCGGGTGCGGGTCCGGTCCCGGCCCCGAGCCGGAGGACCCCACGGAGCACTTCTTCTGGTCCCTCGACCGGGCGTGGGGGCCGGAATCCCCGGAGACCCTCGAGAAGTACCTGGAAGTGCGTGAGGCCCTGGCCCCGATCTACCGGCAGTACGAGGACGGGATCCAGCAGTGGGCCCTCCGGGAGCTGGGCACGAGGCCGACCTTCGGCCCGTCCCTCCTGGGGATGCTCCGGATGCGCCGGGAGCGGGACCGGCTCCTCCAAGAAAAGGGTCTCTCCCTGCCCGACTGGGAGCGGCTGACGATCCTGGTGTACGGCCGCTGGCTGCGGGCCGTCCGGCCGGACCCGCCACCGGAGAAACGGCTGGTCCGGGTCCTGGGGGAACTCGAGGTCGGCCTGGCACGGCACCTGCGGAACAACCCCCCGGAGGACCCGCGGGAGCGGGCGCGGCTCCGGGAGCGGCTGGCGGCGGTGCGGCACCAGCGGCGCTGCCTCGCACCGTTCGGCGAGATGGACAAGGCGGCCGTCCTCGCCCGGATCGATCCGGCGACCCGGAAGTGGCTCGAGGACCACCGGGAACGGATCGAAGCGGTCGACTTCCGGCTGCTCGATACCGCCCCTCCTCCCCGGAAGAAGTCGGCCCCGCCGCAACGGGGACCGGGCCGGGCGGCCGCCGGTGATCTCCCGGCGCTGCGGGCCGGCGGGGAGAGGTGCTAGATTCGGACGGTGAGCCGGACCGGCGGGAAGAGGGAGCGATGAAACATCCCGGCGCGGCGGGGAATCCCGGAAAGGGGGAGGCGGCCCTTCCCGAGGGGGACCTGCTCGCCCGGATCGACTTCCTCCGCCTGCCGCGTCACGTGGCCGTGATCATGGACGGCAACGGGCGCTGGGCGCGGAAACGGGGACTGCCCCGCGTGGCGGGCCACCGGGCCGGGATCGCGGCCGTGCGCGACGTGGTCGAGGCGTCCGCCCGCCTGGGAATCGAGGCCCTGACGCTGTACGCCTTCAGCCGCGAGAACTGGCAGCGGCCCCGGGGCGAGGTGAACGCCCTGATGCGCCTGCTCCGGGAGTACCTGGCCCGGGAACTCGCGACGCTCCAGGAGAAGAACGTCCGTTTCCGGGCGATCGGGTTCGTCGAGGACCTGCCCCCCGAGGTCCGCCGGGCCCTCGCCGAGACGGAGGACGCCACCGCCCGGAACACCGGGATGGACTTCCGGATCGCCCTGTCCTACGGGGGCCGGAGCGAGATCGCCCGGGCGGCCCGCCTCCTCGCCGGCGAGGTGCTTGCCGGCCGGCTCCGGCCCGACGAGATCGACGAGGAGGCGATCGCCTCCCGGCTCGACACCGCCGACCTCCCCGACCCCGACCTGCTGATCCGGACCTCGGGAGAACTGCGCGTCAGCAATTTCCTCCTCTGGCAGATCGCCTACGCGGAGCTGTGGGTGACCCCGGTCCTCTGGCCGGACTTCCGGCGCCGGCATCTCTACGAGGCGATCCTCGACTACCAGCAGAGGGAGCGGCGTTTCGGCCGGGTCACCGCCGACCAGGAGGCCCGGGAACGGGCGGCCGCGGCGGCCCGGAGGCGGCGGCGGCCGTGAAGAGAATCCTCACGGCCACCGTCCTGGTCGTCCTCGTCTTCGTCGCCATCCGCTGGGCCCCGCTGCCCCTGTTCTGGGCCTGCCTCGCCGGGCTGGCGGTGATCGCGGTGCTCGAGCTCCGGGGGATCCTCGCCCGGCTCGGGAGACCACCCTGGCCCGTGCTGGCGGTCGCCGGCACCCTGGCGGTCATGGGATCCTTCTGGTGGCGCAACCCGCCCCTGGCCCCGGTGCTGACCCTCGTCGTCGTGGTGGTCCTGGTCCGGGCCGTCTTCTGCCGGCAGGCGCCGGGCGGCGCCCTGGACCGGATCGTCGGCACGCTCCTCCCGGTGCTGTACCTGGGCCTCACCCTGGGCCACGTGGGGGGACTGCTCACCGAGGGCCTGCCCGAGGCCCGGGAAACCGGCGAGGACCTGCTCGTGCTGGCCCTGGCCGCGGTGTACGTGGGGGACACCTTCGCCTTCTACGGGGGGCGCTTTTTCGGGCGCCACCCCCTGGCCCCCGGCATCTCTCCGGCCAAGACCTGGGAGGGAGCGGTGGCCGGCCTGGTCGGGGCGCTGGCGGGCGCCCTCGCCGCGCCCCTGTGGTTCTGGCACCGCCTGCCCCTGGTCCACGCCCTCGTCCTCGGGCTCGTGCTCGGGGTTGCCGGGATCCTCGGGGACCTGGTGGAGTCGCTGCTCAAGCGGGCGGCGACCGTCAAGGACTCGGGAGGGATCCTGCCCGGTCACGGCGGGATTCTCGACCGGATCGACAGCCTGCTCCTCGCCGCGCCGGTGCTCTACTGGTACCACCGGCTGCTGCTGGCTCCCTAGGGGAAGAACGGTGCGCACCGTCGCCCTGCTCGGTTCCACCGGCTCCATCGGGAGGGCCGCCCTCGACGTGCTCGGGCGGTGGCGCGACCGGTTCCGGGTGGTGGCGCTGGCGGCGGGGGGCGGCCGGCTCCGGGAACTGGCAGACCAGGTGCGGACCGTCCGCCCGGAGGTGGTGGCGGTCCCCCGGGAAGAGGACGCGGTCCGCCTGCGGGACCTGCTGGCGGGGGAACGGGTGGAGGTCCTGGCGGGGGAGGAGGGGATGGTCCGCGCGGCCGCCGGGAGCGGGGCCGACGTGGTGATCGCCGCGATCGTGGGCGCGGCTGGGCTCGTGCCGACCCTCGCCGCCGTCCGGGCCGGCAGGACCGTGGCCCTGGCCAACAAGGAGGCGCTGGTCGCGGCGGGCGAGGTGATGACCCGGGCGGCCCGCGAGAGCGGCGCCACGCTCCTGCCGGTCGACAGCGAGCACAACGCGATTCACCAGTGCCTGCGGGCGGGGCGCCCCGCGGAAGTCCGCCGGATCGTCCTGACCGCCTCCGGGGGGCCCTTCCGCGGGCGGAGCGCCGCGGAGCTGTCCGCGGTGACGCCGGACCAGGCGCTGCGCCACCCGACCTGGGAGATGGGGCCGAAGATCACCGTCGACTCCGCCACGCTGATGAACAAGGGCCTCGAGGTGATCGAGGCGCGGTGGCTGTTCGGGCTGCCGCCGGAGGCGATCGACGTGGTGATCCATCCCCAGAGCGTGGTCCACTCGATGGTCGAGTTCCGGGACGGTTCGATCGTCGCCCAGCTCGGCACCCCGGACATGCGCCACCCGATCCAGTACGCTCTCACCTACCCGGAGCGGCTGGACGCGCCGGCGGAAAGGCTCGACCTGCTCGCGGCCTCGCCGCTCCAGTTCGAGCCGCCGGACGCGGAGACGTTCCGCTGCCTGGCCCTCGCGTTCGATGCCCTGCGGGCCGGCGGGGATGCCCCGGCCCGGCTGAACGCGGCGAACGAGGTGGCCGTCGAGGCGTTCCTCGACGGCCGCATCCCCTTCGACCGGATCCCGGCGGTCCTCGAGCGCGCACTCGCGGAACGCCCCCCGCGGCCGGCCGACACGCTGGAGGCCGTGCTGGCCGCGGACCGGGAGGCCCGGCGGGCGGCCTCGCGAGCGGTCGCCCGGGAGATGGAAGGACGACGATGATCTTCCTCGAGTACGCCCTGTCCCTGGCCGTCGTGCTGGGAGTGCTGATCTTCATCCACGAGTTCGGTCACTTTCTCGCGGGCAAGTTCTTCGACGTGCGGGTCGAGGTCTTCTCCCTCGGTTTCGGCCCGCGGCTCGCCGGGTTCCGCCTGGGGGAAACCGACTACCGGGTTTCCGCCGTCCCCCTCGGCGGGTACGTCAAGATGAGCGGCGAGTTCGACGAGGAGGGGAACGAGGGGACCCGGGATCCCCGCTGGCTGACGAGCAAGCCGCGCTGGCAGCGGGTCGTGATCTACTTGGCCGGTCCCGCGATGAACGTGCTGCTGGCGATGGGGATCTGGTGGGGACTCTACCTGCACGGGGCGGAGGCCCTCGACGTCCCGCAGGGTCCCCCGGTCGTCGAGGCGGTGGCCGACGACTCCCCGGCGGCGGCGGCCGGCCTGCGGCCCGGGGACCGGATCGTCGCCATCGACGGGAAGCGGATCGAGGAGATCTCCGACTACGAGCAGGTCCTCGAGCGGGAGATGCTCGCGCCGGGAAGGACGTTCCGCTACGAGATCGAGCGGGAGGGACGGCGGTTGACGGTCCCGGTCACGGTCGCGGCCCATCCCCTCTACGGGATCGGCTGGGACGGGGTGCGGATCCGGCTGCCGATCATGGTCCGCCAGGTGGTGAAGGGCAGCCCCGCGGAGCGGGCCGGCCTCCGCCCCGGAGACCGCATCCTCCGGGTGGACGGACAGCCCCCGCTGGCCCTCAGCGACGTCTCGCGGCTCCTGCGGGGCAGGGCGGGCCGGGAGGTGACCCTCGACGTCGAGCGCGGGGGCCGGGAAATCCGCCTGACCGCGGTCCCGGAGCCGACCGGCGACGGGGGCGCCCGGCTGGGGATCGTGGTGGCCTATCCCACGCGGTACGTCCGCTACGGGCCGCTCGGTGCCCTGCGGGAGTCGGCGCGACAGGCATGGGAGAACGCCGGCCTGCTCTTCCGCACCCTGTCCGCGCTCGTGCGGCGCCAGGTGGGGATCGGCGTGATGAGTGGTCCCCTCGAGATCGCGCGGATCAGCCGCGACCAGGCGGCCCTCGGCATCGTCCCGTTCCTCCAGCTCCTCGCCGTGATCTCGATCCAGCTCGGGATCGTCAACCTCTTTCCGATCCCCGTCCTGGACGGGGGACAGATCCTGATCCTGCTGGTCGAGATGGTGAAGGGCGGCGCGCTGCCACCGGCGCTGAAGGAGCGGGTCCTGATGGTCGGCCTGGCCCTGGTCGTCCTGCTCGCGGTCCTGGTCGTGGCGGTGGACATCCGCAAGGCGGTCGTCCGCTACCGGAACGCCCACGCGGCCCCGGCGGCGGCGGGGGAGGAACCCCCGGAACCGGCGCCGGCCCCGTAGGGGAGACCGCGGCGGCCCGGCTACCGGCGCCGGAAGTCGACGAGGATGATGTTGTCCCCCGCCTCCTCGCGCTCCACGTGGCGGGCGGCGAACCCCTTTCCCTCGGCGATCGCCCGGGCGGTGCCCGGCGGGTAGTCCTGCTCCAGGTCCTCGAAGCGGCAGCGGAAGCGGAAGCCGGGAGGAAAGGCCTCCTCGAGAAACCAGAGGAGGAACTCCAGGGCCGCCCGCTTCTCGAACCCCTCCTCGGCCCGTTCCCGGGCCAGGTAGGCGGGGTTGCCGGCGATGTCGTCCGCGAGGATCCGCTCCAGGAGGAAGCGGAGCCGTTCCTTCGTGTAGGTAAACTCCCGGTCCACGGCGGGCTCCCGGAAAGGGGGGGGTCAGGCGAAGGATACGCCGTTTCCCTGCCGGGCGCGGGACAGGATCCAGAGCAGGATCGAGCCCGCGACCGGGACGGAGAGGGACTCGACGCCCGGGGCGAGGGGCAGGGTCACCGGCAGCGCCGTCTCCCGCACCTCCGGCGGGATCTCCCCCGTCTCCGGGCCGACCAGGAGGGCGACCCGCCCCGACCAGTCGACCCGGTCCGGGGGGCGGCCGCCCCGGGTCTCCGCGAGGATCGCCCGCCGGCCGTCGCGCCGGAGGAGGTCGGCGAGATCCCCGGCATCCGGGCCCCGGGCCACCGGGAGGCGGTGGATCGCCCCGGCGGAGGCCCGGACGGCCTTCTCGTTCCAGGGATCGGCTCCACCGGCGGCCAGGAGCGCGCCGGCGCCGAACGCCAGCGCGGACCGGACCAGGGCGCCGAGGTTGCCCGGGTCCTGGACGCCGAGCAGGACCACGGCGGGCCGGTCTCCCGCCCGGAGCAGGATGCCCCCGGGGTCCTCCCGGTCCCGGGGGAGGCGGACCGCGGCGAGCAGCCCCTGCCCGTGTTCCGTGGGGGAGATCCGTCCGAGGAGCGCGTCGGCGACCGGCTGGACCGGCACCCCGGCCGCCAGGCACCGTTCGAGGAGTTCGCCGAACCGCGGGACCCGGCCGGAGGCCGCCAGCACCCAGACGAGGGGAGCCCCGGCGTCCAGGGCCTCCTCGAGCCCCCGGGGCCCCTCGACGAGGAAGAGGCCCTCTTCCCGCCGCCGGCGGGGTCCCCGGCCGAGGGCGCGCGCCTGGCGGGCGAGGGGATGGGACGCGGACCGGATCGGGGCAGGCAGCGATCTCATGCCGGTATCCTTGCACGGAACCGGAGGAGGAAGCACGTGCCCCGGGTGGAGATCGTCGTGGCCGACCGGGACGGGATCTCCCTGGCCGCCGCGCGGCTGAGGGCGGGAGGGCTGGTCGCGTATCCCACCGAGACCTGGTACGCCCTCGGGTGTGACCCGCGCCTGCCCCGGGCGGTGGCGGCGCTGCGGCGGGCGAAGGGGCGGGACGCGGACAAGGCCCTGCCCCTGCTCGCCGGTTGCCGGGAGCAGGTGGAGGAGGCGGTGCCCGGGATCCGGGGCTGGCCGGCAGCCGTTCGGCTCGCGGACGCCTTCTGGCCGGGCCCCCTGTCCCTGGTCCTCCCGGGGCGGCCGGAAGGGTTCGCGCCGGGGGTCGTCGCCGGGGACGGGACGGTCGCGGTACGGTGGTCCTCCCACCCGGTGGCGGCGGCCCTCGCCCGGGCGGCGGGAACCGTCCTGGTCTCGACCTCGGCCAACCGGGCGGGGGATCCCCCCGCCGGGTCGGCGCCGGCGGTGGCCCGCGCCCTCGGGCCCGGGGTTCCGGGCCTGCTGGTGCTCGACGGGGGCCGGACGCCCGGCGGCCCGCCCTCGACCCTGGTGGACCCCCGGGTTCCCGGGGGCCGGGTTCTCCGGGAAGGGGCGGTGCCGGTGGCGCGGATCCACCGGGCACTGGCGGGGGGAGCAGGGAACCCGCGGCGGGGGTAGAGTCTCCTTCCCGCGCCCGGAAGGCCGGACCGATGGGAGAAAGGCACGCCATGCAGAAGACCACAGCCCGCCTGCTGCTCCTCGTCCTCGCCGGTGGCCTGGCCCTCGCCCTTCTGGCCGCCTCTTCCTCCCCCGTGCCCGTGCGGGCGGCGGCGACCCCCGGCCCGCGGGTGGTGATCCTGGGGTTCGACGGCGCGGATCCCGGCCTGGTGCGCCGGTACATGGCCGAGGGGCTGATGCCCCACTTCCAGGAGCTGGCGAAGCAGGGAGCCTTCCGGCCGCTCCTGCCCACGAACCCGCCCCAGACGCCGGTTTCCTGGTCCACCTTCGCCACCGGCCTGAACCCGGGACGGACCGAGATCTTCGACTTCCTGCGGCGGCGGGTCGGGACCTACATCCCCGACTTCGCTCTCGCCGAGAAGGGGAAGGCCCGGTTCCTCCTCGGGAAGTGGAACGGCCCGGCCGGGGCCGCGCTGGTCGGCCTCCTGGCGGGGCTGGCCGTGCTGCTGGCCGCGCGGGTCCTCCTGCGGCGCTGGACCCCGGCGCTCGTCGCCGCCCTCGTCGTCGCGGGCGGGCTGGCGGCCGGTCTCGCCCGTCCCATCGGAAGGCTGTTGCCGGAGGAGATCGTCACGGCGAAGAACAGCCGCAAGGGAACGCCGTTCTGGACGATCGCGGCGCGCAACGGGTACCGGGTCCGGATCGTCCGGGTCCCGGTGACCTTCCCCGCCGAGAAGCTGCCCGACGGGTCGACGATGCTCTCCGGGCTGGGCGTGCCCGACATGCGGGGCCGGGTGGGAACGCCGAC
>CAZOTT010000084.1:0-13088 GCA_964582785.1 uncultured Acidobacteriota bacterium
TCCCCGCCCCGTTCGGTCCCAGGAGGCCGAAGAGGCCGGGCCGGATGGCCAGGTCCACCCCGTCGAGGGCGAGGGTTCCTCCCCGGTAGCGGTGGCGGACCCCCTCGACCCGGATCCCCTCCTCCGTTCCAGCGACGGCCTGTCCCGACATTGCCACCTCGCCACCGCGGCCGCGATCTCCGCTCCGCGCGCCTCCTTTTACCACGCCCCCCGCCGATCCTTGCACGCGGCGGCGCGAGCCGTCGCCTGGAGGTGCCGAGCGGTCGCCGTCGAGCGGCCGGCAGGCGGTGCGCCCGGGGCGACGGAATCCCGTCACCCCGCCGGCCGCCCCGGGGCATTTCCGGCGGCACGCTTCTTGATGGGGCTTCCCCGGGGACCCCGTCCCCCCGGAGGAAAGCGATGCCCACCACCAGCTCCACGGATCGCCCCCGACTCGACGTGCTCCCGGCCGAAGGCCCGCTCGCGCCCACCCTCCTGGTGGACGGGGTGCCGATCCACGACCGGCGCCTGCCCTTCGCCGAGGTGCTGGGGCTGGCCGACCGGGCGCCGGACGTGGTGGCGATCTTCGGCGTCGGTCTCGGCTACCCGGTGGCCGGCGCCCTCCAGCTCTGCCCCGCGACGCGGGTGGTCGCCTGGGATCCCGTGCCGGGCGTGGCCCGCGCCGCCCGCCGCCTGCTGGCCGGGGACTGGAAGCTCGACATGAAGCGGGTGGCCCTCGCGGAAGATCTCGCGGACTTCGAAGCGGCCCTCCTGGCCGCCCTGGACGACGGGACCCGGTCCCTGGCGGTGGTCGAACTCCCCCGGCTGGCCGGCATCCGGCCCGCGGAAGCGCGGGCCTTCCGGGCGGCCATCCGGGACGCCGTCGACGCCCGCACCCTGGGGGCGGTCCCGGACCGGGTCGATCCGGACTTCTTCGGCAACCTGGCCCGGGCCACGGACGCCATCGCCCGGACCCCGGCGGCCGGCAGCCTCGCCGGGAAACTCTCCGGGGTTCCCCTGGCGGTCGTCGACCGTCCCCCCTCGGCGGACGAGCGGGAGCTCCTCGGCCGGATCGCCGGCGGCGCCCTCGTGTGGGCTTCCCTTCCGGCGGCGCCCGCTCTCCGGGACGCCGGCCTCCCGGTGGACCTGCTGCTGGTCGGGGGAACCGCGGTTCCCCGGGAAGCGGAACGGTCGCTGGCGGCAGGGACGGTCCTGCTGCTGCCCCCGGGCGCCCACCCGGACTGGTGGGAGGTTCCCTGCCGGGGCCGCCTCCTGCTGGGCCACACCGCCGCCGCCTGGCTCTTCCCGCCCGGGGACGTCGCCGGGATCGTCTCCCTCGCCTGGGGTTCCCTCCTGCCGCTGGCCGTCACCGCCCTCCACGCCGGTGCCGGGCCCCTGTGGATCCTGCCCCGCCGGGAGCCGGACCCGGAGCGCGAGTGGAACCGGCTCGACCCGGAACTGCGGGTCCGGTCGGCCCTCTCCCGGATGGCCCTGGGCGCCGGTCGCGCCCTCATCGAACTGTCGGACCGGACGGGGCCCGTCCGTGCCGCCCGCGACCCGCGGGAGCGGTTCTCCCGGGCCCTCGCGGAGGCCGTCCCTCCCGGCCCCGCGGCGATCCGGGCCGCCCTCCGGCACGCCCGGCGGGGGATCCTGCGGCTGGGCACCGAGGCCCGGCTGCACCGGGAGGAAGGGCTCCTCGCCCTCCTGCCGGGCCACCTGGCCCGCCGGGCCGCGGCCGACCCGTTCGCCCGGATCTTCCTCGCTCCCGGGCTGCGCGCCGCGGAGGGGAACCCCGGGCCCGGCCTCCATGCCCTCCGGGAGGGCGCCCTGGGGTTCCTGGACTGGATGGAGCGGCACCTCCCCTCCCCGCCCCCCTCCTCTCCCGGCGCTTCCCGGGTGACCACGGTCGAGCGGTCGCCCGTCACGGTCTTCCTGGCCGCCGCGCCCGGCGAGGAAATCCCCGCCCGGGTCCTGATGTGGGCGCTCGACCGCCGGACCGACCGGGTGGTCCGGATTCGCCGCGTTCTCCGGGAGGCCCCCGCCCGGCTGGGGGAACTCTTCGCCGGGCTGCCCCGCGGCCTCTGGTTCCTCGCGGCGGCCGCGCTGCTCGAACCCGGGGAGCACGGCATCTACCTCGAGCCGTCCGTGCTCCTGCTCGACGACGTGGGGAACCTCTGGGACCTCGACCCCGCCGGCCGGGGCTTCCTGGTGCCCGCCGAAGGGGATCCCCAGCTGGCCCGCCTCTTCCGCCGGCGGGGCTGGAACCCCCGGGAGCTCCTCGCCGCGTGGCGCGAGGGAACGCTGCGGCGGGAGGACCTCCATCCCGGTGGGCGCGCGGGAGGAGGCCCCCTCCCCGGGGCCTGGAGCGCCCGCGACCGGGCGGACCTCGCCACCTCGGCGGCGCGGATGACCTGCCGGGACTGGTACCCGTGGCGGTCCCCGTTCCATCCGCTGGCCTGGCTGTGGGAGTTCCAGTTCCTGGCCGCGTGCGAGGCGGGCTACCTCTCCCCGCGGGAACTGCGCCGCGCGGTGGAGCGGGGCGAACTGCGCCCCGGGCTGGCCGACCTGGCGGGCCGACTGCGGTCCCCCCTGCTCCCGGGCGCCGGCCGGCGTGCCGGCAGCCGCGCCACCCCGTCCTGATCCACGGGGGCGCCGCCGCCCGTTCCGGGGAGTAGAATCCACCCCTCACCCGGCGGTGGCCGGTCCCCGGCCGGCCGCGGAGGTCGCCACCCATGACCATCCGGATTCGCGACGAGGAGGCTCTCGCCTACCACGAGAAGCCCCGGCCCGGAAAGTGCAGGGTCGTCCCGACCAAGCCCTGTCTCACCCAGCGCGACCTGTCCCTCGCCTACACGCCGGGGGTGGCGGTTCCCTGCCGCGAGATCGAGCGCGACCCGGAAAACGCCTACCGGTACACGAACAAGGGCAACCTGGTCGCCGTCATCACGAACGGCACCGCGGTCCTCGGTCTCGGGGCGATCGGTCCGCTGGCCGGCAAGCCGGTGATGGAGGGCAAGGGAGTCCTCTTCAACCGGTTCGCCGGGATCGACGTCTTCGACATCGAGGTCGACACGACGGACGTGGAGGAGTTCATCCGGGTGGTGGCCCGGATCGCGCCGACCTTCGGCGGGATCAACCTGGAGGACATCAAGGCCCCCGAGTGCTTCGAGATCGAGCGCCGCCTGGTGGACATGCTCGACATCCCGGTCTTCCACGACGACCAGCACGGGACCGCGATCATCGCCACCGCGGGCTGCCTGAACGCCGTCGAGATCCAGGGGAAGGATCCCGCGAGCTGCCGGGTCGTCATCCTCGGCGCGGGCGCCGCGGGCATCGCCATCGGGAACATGCTCGTCGCGGTCGGTTTCCGCCGGCAGAACATCACCTTCGTCGACCGGCACGGCGTCATCCACCGGGGACGGCAGGAAGGGATGAACCCCTGGAAGGAGGAGGTGGCCGTCGAGACCGACGCCCGCACCCTGGCCGACGCCATGCGGGGCGCCGACATCTTCATGGGCGTTTCCGGGCCCGACCTGGTCGACGACGACATGGTCCGGTCGATGGCGGACCGCCCGATCATCTTCGCCATGGCGAACCCCGACCCGGAGATTCCCTACGACCGGGCGAAGGAGCTGCGGCCCGACGCGATCGTCGCCACCGGGCGCTCGGACTGCCCGAACCAGGTGAACAACGTCCTCGGTTTTCCCTTCATCTTCCGGGGGGCCCTCGACGTCCGCGCCCGCAAGATCAACATGGAGATGAAGGTGGCCGCCGCCCGGGCCCTCGCCGACCTCGCCCGCGAGGACGTTCCGGACGAGGTCCTCTCGGCCTACGGCCTGTCCGAGCTCCGTTTCGGTCCGGACTACATCATCCCGAAGCCCCTCGACCCCCGGGTCCTGCTGTGGGTCGCTCCCGCGATCGCGCGGACCGCCATCGAGACCGGGGTGGCCCGCGTCGCGGACTGGCCGGGAGAGGAGGAGTACCGGCGGCGCCTCGAGGCGCTGCTCGGACCGGCGGCGCGGGTGATGGGGAACGTGATGGAGAAGGCCCGCCGGCACCCGGCGCGCATCGTCTTCCCCGAGGGAGAGGACATGCACGTCATCCGCGCGGCCCAGCGGCTGGTGGACGAGCGGTTCGGGACGCCGGTCCTCCTCGGGAACCCGGACAGGATCCGGCGCCTCGCGAAGGAGCACGGCGCGGACCTGGGCGGCGTCGAACTGCTCGACCCGGCCACGGACGAGCGGCGCGAGCGGCTGGCGGAGCGCCTCTACGAGCTCCGCCAGCGCCGGGGCGTGACCCCCCGGGACGCCCGCCGCATGATCGGCGATCCGACCCGGTTCGGCATGCTGCTGGTGGAGCAGGGACTGGCGGACGGCCTGGTCGGGGGGATCGGCAGGTCCTACCCCGAGACCGTCCGGCCCGCCCTGGAGACGATCGGGCCGCGGCCCGGCGTCGAGCGGGTCTGCGCGGCGACCGTGGTCATCCTGCCGGACCGGCTCTACGTCTGCGGCGACGCCGCGATCAACGTCGAGCCGGACGCCCGCACCCTGGCGGAGATGGCCCTGCTCGGCGCGGAGGTGATGCGCGGGATCTTCGACCTGGAGCCCCGGGTGGCCCTGCTCTCGTTCTCCAACTTCGGCTCGGTGCGGGTCCCCTCCACCCGCCGGGTCGCCGAGGCGGTGCGCCTGGTCCGCGCCGCGAATCCGGACCTGGTGGTCGACGGCGAGATGCAGGCGGACACCGCCGTCTCCCCCGAGGTCGCCGCCGTCTTTCCCCACTCGGCGATCCGCGGCGATGCCAACGTGCTCGTCTTCCCCGGCCTCGACGCCGGGAACATCGCCTACAAGCTGCTGCAGCACGTGGCCGGGGCCGAGATCGTGGGCCCGATCCTGCTCGGCCTCGATCGCCCGGTCAACGTGCTGCACCACGTGGCCGGCGTCGAGGAGATCGTCCGCCTTACCGCGATCACGATCCTCCAGGCGAAGCGGCACGACCAGCGGCGCGCCCGGCCCCACTGAGTCCCCGGGCCGGCAGGTAGTAGAATCGGGCGGCCCGGCGGGTGAGCCGGGCGGGAGGTGAAGCGTGCGGATTGCCGGCCGGTACCTGCTCGCCTTCCCCGTGCCGCTGCTCCTGCTGCTCGCCGGGTGCGAGGCGCTGGGACGCACGCCGGTGCGCACCGTGATCATCGAGGGGGTGGTGCAGGCGGGGTCCACCTACCGGGTGGAACCGCTGGACGTCGACCTCGCGGACTGGGACGGACCGGGGGTCCCGGCCGAGGTGCGGATCGAGAACGAGGATGGAGAGCGGATCGCGACCACGTGCGACGAGCATGGCCGGTTCCGCGTCGGTCCGATCGCCGTCGGCGGCCGCGAGGACGACCGCCTCGCCGTCGTCTGCCCCGGCACCCGCTCCCTCTGCCTTTCCGCGCTGCTTCCCCCGGAGGTCCACGACGCGCCGCCGGACGGGACGGTCGTGGTCCGGTGGCGCATCACCCTGCCCCGCCGCGTGGTGGCCCGCGGGGCCCCGGCGGCTGGACGCTGACGGTGCTCTCCCGCGTCTCCCAGCTCGTGGCCCTCTCGTTCCTCGCCCTGATCGCGGCGGGCACGCTCCTGCTCCTCGTGCCGGCCGCCGCCGCCCGCCCCCGGCCGCTGACCCCGGTCGAGGCCCTCTTCACGGCGACCTCCGCGGTCTGCGTCACGGGCCTGGTGGTGGTCGACACGGGGCACGATCTCAGCCCGTTCGGCCAGGCGGTCGTCCTCGCCCTGATCCAGTGCGGGGGGCTGGGGCTGATGACGTTCGGCAGCTTTCTCCTCGTCAGCTTCCGCGGCCGCGAGGATCTCCGGACCCGCCTCTACGTGGAACAGGTCCACGGCGCCCTGCCCCACCTGGACCCCGCCACCCTGCTGCGGCGGATCCTCCTGTTCACCGCGGCGGCCGAGGGCCTGGGCGCCCTCGTGCTCTGGGTGCGCCTCGGTTTTCGCGCCGGGACGTGGGGACTCCACACCGCGTGGGAAGCGATCTTCCACTCCGTCTCGGCGTTCTGCAACGCGGGATTCTCCCTCTGGTCCGACTCGCTCTGCGGGCTGCGCGGGGACCCGGTTTCCGGCCTGGTCTTCATCGGGCTGATCACCACCGGCGGCCTGGGCTTCGTCGTGCTGGCCGACCTGCAGGCGTTCCTCGGTGCGCCGCGTCCCCGGCGCCGGCCGTGGCGCCTTTCCCTGCACACGAAGCTGGTTCTCGCGACGAGCGCCCTCCTCCTGGCGGCCGGGTCCGTGGCCTTCGCCTGCCTCGAGTGGGGAAACACCCTCCGGGATGCCCCGCCGCTGGCCCGGATCCTCGACCCGCTGTTCTTCGCCGTCACCTGCCGCACCGCCGGGTTCAACACCGTGCCGACGGAGCTGCTGACCGGGCCGACCCTGATCGTGGGCATCCTCCTGATGGCGATCGGCGCGTCCCCGGGCTCCACGGGCGGGGGCATGAAGACGACCACGGCCGCGGTCCTCTTCGCCGGCGCCCTGTCCCGGATGCGGGGCCGCCCGCGGGTCGAGGCGTTCGGGCGGTCCCTGCCGCGGGACGTGGTGGCCAAGGCGATCGCCGCCGTGGCGGCCTTCGTCATCCTGGTCCTGCTGGGAGGGTTCGCCCTCCAGGTGACCGAGGTCGGCCTCGTTCCCCACCGGGAGGCGAGCGCCCACTTCATCGACCACCTGTTCGAGATCGTCTCCGCCCTGGGAACCGTCGGGCTTTCGACCGGGATCACCGCCGGCCTGTCCGCGGCGGGGAAGCTGGTCCTGGTCGTCCTGATGTTCGTCGGCCGCCTCGGACCCCTGGCGATCGGGTCGTCCCTGATCGGCCAGCGCCGGGCGCTGCCCTACCGGTACCCCGAGGAACGGATCCTCGTGGGCTGACGCGGAGGTCCGCCATGAAACGCACGATCGCCGTTCTCGGCCTGTCGGTCTTCGGGCGCCGGACCGCCCTCGGCCTGGCCGCGGAGCCGGACATCGACGTGATCGTCTTCGACCACCGGGAGGACGTCATCGAGGAGATCGCCCCGGAGGTTTCCCGGGCGGTGGTGGCGGACATCCGGAACACGCAGGTCCTCGAGAAGGAAGGGGCGCGCGGCTGGCACGCGGCCGTGCTGGGCATCCGGAGCCATTTCGAGGCGGCGGTCCTCGTGACCCACTACCTGAAGCGGAAGGCGGGGGTGCCGACCGTGGTCGTCCAGGTCAACAGCCGGGACGAGGAGGAGGCGATCCGGGTGCTGGGGGCCGACCTCATCGTCTTCCCCGAGCGGGACAGCGCCCGGCAGATGGTGAAGACGATCGCCAACCCGCGCCTGACCCAGTTCTTCGACCTCGGGCGGGACGTGGACGTGGCCGAGGTCCGGGTGCCGGCAGGCTTCGTCGGCCGTACCCTTTCCGAGCTGGACTTTCGGCGCAAGTTCGACCTCCAGGTGGTGGCGATCAAGCAGCCGGTGCCCGGCGCCGGGGAAGAGGAGTACGAGACGGAAATCCCGCCCCGCCCGAACCGCCCCCTCCGGGAGGGCGCCCTCCTGATGGTTCTCGGCCGCCCGGAACAGGTCGAGGCCTTCGTCGACGAGCACACCCAGGCGCGCGAGGACTGACCGGCGGCTGCTAACCGAAACGTTACTTTCCGGGCCGCGCACGGAAAATTCTCTGGCGAAACGCGGGTTTGACGCCATACTTTCCACCGGTCTGCCTTTTCCCCGGCAACGAACGGTAGAAGCACCCGCCCCGCGGGGGCGGGAGAGGATGGATGCACCCATGAAGGACACGATCGGGAGGATCCGGAACATCGGGATCTCGGCCCACATCGATTCCGGGAAGACGACCCTGACCGAGCGGATCCTCTACTACACCAGGCGGATCCACGCGATCCACGACGTCAGGGGACGGGACGGCGTCGGGGCCACGATGGACCACATGGAGCTCGAGAAGGAGCGCGGGATCACGATCACCTCGGCGGCGACCCGGGTCCGCTGGCGGGACCACGCGATCAACATCATCGACACGCCGGGGCACGTGGACTTCACCATCGAGGTGGAACGGGCGCTGCGCGTCCTGGACGGCGCCGTGCTGATCCTCTGCGCGGTGGCCGGTGTCCAGTCCCAGTCGATCACCGTCGACCGCCAGATGCGCCGCTACCGGGTTCCCCGGATCGCCTTCATCAACAAGTGCGACCGGTCCGGGGCCAACCCGGAAAAGGTCGCCCTCCAGCTGCGGGACAAGCTCGGGCATACGCCCGTCCTCCTCCAGCTGCCGGTCGGGCTCGAGGCCGACTTCTCCGGCGTCATCGACCTGGTCGAGATGAAGCTGCTGCGCTTCGAGGGGGCGGCCGGCGAGCAGGTCGTGGAGGGACCGATCCCGCCGGAACTGCTGCCGCGCGCCGAGGAACGGCGGACCGAGATGCTCGACGTCCTCTCGATGTACTCCGACGAGCTGATGGAAGCGGCCCTCGAGGACCGCGCCACGCCGGAGCTGATCCACGAGGCGCTGCGGCGCGGGGTCCGGAGCCTGGACCTGACGCCGGTGCTCCTCGGTTCCGCGTACAAGAACCGGGGCGTCCAGCCGGTCCTCGACGCGATCGTCCGTTACCTGCCCTCCCCCCTCGACGTCCGGGCCGAGGCCCTCGACCTGGACCGGGAGGAGGCGCCGGTGGAGCTGGCGCCCGACCCGGACGCGCCGACGGTGGCCCTCGCCTTCAAGCTGGAGGACGGCCGGTACGGCCAGCTGACCTACCTCCGGGTCTACCAGGGAACCCTCCGCCGGGGAGATACCCTGGTCAACGCCCGGTCGGGCCGCCGGATCAGGATCGGCCGGCTGGTGCGGATCCACGCCGACCAGATGGAGGACATCGACGTCGCCCCGGCCGGGGACATCGTCGGACTGTTCGGGGTCGACTGCCGCACCGGGGACACCTTCTGCTCGCCCGGAACCCGGCTGGCGATGACCTCGATGCACGTCCCCGAACCGGTCGTCTCCCTCGGCATCGCCCCGGCGGACGCGGCGAGCCAGGCGAAGGTCGCCCGGGCCCTGGCCCGCTTCGCCAAGGAGGACCCGACCTTCCGGGTCCGGCAGGACGAGGAGTCCGGCCAGACCGTGATCTCGGGGATGGGAGAGCTTCACCTGGAAGTCTACGTGGAGCGCATGCGCCGGGAGTACGGGGCGCGGGTGGAGGTCAGCCCCCCGGAGGTCGCCTACCGGGAGACGGTCTCCCGCCGGTCGGACTTCAACTACCTGCACCGGAAGCAGACCGGGGGCTCGGGCCAGTATGCCCGCGTCGCGGGGTACATCGAGCCCCTGGAGGAGGGTACCTACGAGTTCGTCGACCAGATCCGGGGAGGCGCGATCCCGACGGAGTTCATCGGTTCCTGCGACAAGGGGTTCCGCACCGCGATGGAGAAGGGCTCGCTGATCGGGGCGCCGGTGACCGGCGTCCGCGTCGTGATCAACGACGGGGCGGCGCACGCGGTGGATTCCTCGGACATGGCCTTCCAGGCGGCCGCCCGGATGGCCTTCCGCGAGGCCTACCGGCGCGCGGCGCCGCGGATCCTCGAGCCGCTGATGCGGGTGTCCGTGGAGGGCCCCGCCGAGTTCCAAGGGGCGATCTACCGTTCCCTGATGCAGCGCCGTGGCACGATCCTGGGGTCGACGGAAGACGGCGGTTTCTGCCGGATCGAGGCGGAGGTTCCCCTCGGGGAAATGTTCGGCTATGCCACCGACCTGCGCTCGGCGACCCAGGGGAAGGCCGAGTTCACGATGGAATTCGCGCGGTACGCACCGGTGCCGCCCGACGTGGCGGAACGTCTGCTCGCGGAACGGCGGACCGGCGCACCGGTGGAGGAAAAGCGATGACCGAGCAGGCGATTGCCCGGCTGCGGCGCTCCCCGCGGCGCCTCCTCGAGAAGGACGGGGTCCCGGGCGCCGGTCCCGGAAGCCTCTCCCTCGTCCTCGCCCGGGCGGGGGTCGGCAAGACCGCCTTCCTCGTCGGCATCGGCCTCGATGCGCTGCTGGCGGGACAGCGGGTCCTGCACGTCACCCTCGACCGGACGATCGACAAGGTGCGGGACTGGTACGACGACCTGCTCCTCGAACTGCTCCGCCTCGAACCGGAAGCGCCGCCCGCTGCCGAGCTCCAGCTCGCCGTGGAGCGGCGGCGGCACATCCACACCTTCCTCGGGAACTCGTTCTCCGTGGACCGGCTGCGCACCGCCACCGAGGTGCTGGCCGACCACATGGACTTCCGGCCCGAGGTCCTCGTCGTCGACCGGCTGGACCTGGACCGGGTCCCGCGGGAGGAGATCGCGGCCCTCAAGGCGATCGCCGCCGGGCTGGGCGCGGAGCTCTGGATGTCGTGCCGCACCCACCGGGAGGGTCCTCGTCCCCGCCCGGGGCACCTCCCGCCGCCCGCCGACCGGATCGAGGACCTCGTCGACCTCGCCTTCCGCCTCGAGCCGGAGGAGGACACGGTCCGCCTCGAGGTCGTCGAGGACCGGGGAGAACTGCTGGCCCGGCAGACACGGATCGTTCTCGATCCCCGCCGCCTGCTGCTCCGGCCCGGGGCGTGACCCCGCTCAGCGCCGGGTGATCAGCCAGAGCACCAGGGACAGCAGCAGGCTGAGCAGGATCGAGGTCGTCAGCGGAAAGTAGAACGTGAAGTCGCCCCGCCGCCAGGCGATATCCCCCGGCAGGCGCCCGATCCAGGGGACCTTCGCCGTCACCAGGAAGACCAGGCCGAGGACCGCCAGGGCGATCCCCAGGCCCACCAGCAGGCGTCCGATCTCCGCGAGGGGCGGCTCGATTCCTCCCACGGCCCGGATCCTCCCTCGGCCGCCGACCCGGCCGGGAACAGGATAGCCGGGCCCGGGCGCGCCGTCAGTTCGGCCGGCCGGAGACGGTCATGCCCAGGGCCGCCTCGACCTCCGCCTGGAACCGGTCGAGGGAGCGGCTGCCACCCGCCTCCCGGCACAGCAGGTCGTCGAGGCGGTCCGCCTCCCGGCAGAGGGCGTCCACCTCCCGGCTCAGACGCTCCTCCGGGCAGGAGGCGGGGATCCGGTGCTCGAGGGAAATGTCTCCCTCCTCGTCGAGCACCAGGTGGCCGACCGCCGGACGGGCCTCGAGCTGCCGGAGGGCGCCCAGGGCCCGCTGCCGTTCCGGGGCCAGGACGAGCCACGCCCGCAGGGCGACGGAGCCGTCCCCCTCGACCCAGGCTTCGACCATGGTCGTGCCGTAGAGCCAGAGGAAGGCGCGGCGGTCGAGCTCGCAGAGATCGTCGCCCCCCGAGCGACGGGCCGCCCGGCGCAGAGAGGCGAGCGTCCGCTGGCGGCCTACCCGGTCCGGCACCATGCCCACGGCATCCTCCCGCGCCACCAACCGGGGAGAACCCCCCGCTCCGGCGCTTCGCCGTCACATGTACGGGCAAACCGCGCCGGGGGCCACGTCCCGCGGACCATCTTTTCGTTGACCGGTGGTCGACCGGCCCCGACCGGCCACCGGGGGGCCCGCCCCCTCGCCGCTACCGGTAGTAGTTCGTCACGACCATGATGCAGGCGTCGTACACCGTGCGGAACGGTGCCCGGGACACGAGCTCCAGGACCTCGTCGTCGTAGCTTCCCTCCTGGAGCCAGACGTTCGGCAGGCCGAGCCGGGCCACCTCCTCGAGGACCTTCCGGGTCACTGCCGGCGGGGTGACGAAGTTCACGATGTCGATCGGGCGCGGCGCCGAGGCCAGGTCGGGCCAGGCGGGCAGTCCCGCGATCTCCTTTTCCCGCGGATTGATCGGCAGGACGGTGTACCCCTTTTCCGACAGGTTCCGCACGATGATGTTGCCGTACTTCTTCGGGTTGTTGCTGGCCCCCACCACCGCGATCCGGGTCGACCTGTCCCGGAGCAGTTCCATCACCTCGGCGGGATGCGGGTCGGGCAGCTTCGCCATCGGGGCTTCCTCCCTCGTCGCGGGCCCCCGGTCGCGGCCGGGGCCCGGTGCTTACCATGAGAGCTCCGAGTATTAGCCCGATTCCGCCGGCCCGCCACCCCCACCGGTGACGGGCCGGGTCGGCGGGACTACACTTCCCGTCCCACCCGTCGGAGGCCATGCCATGAAGACCCGGATCGAGACCGACAGCCTGGGAGAGGTCCAGGTTCCCGCCGACCGGTACTGGGGCGCCCAGACCCAGCGTTCCCTGCAGAACTTTCCCATCGGGGGACACCGGTTTCCCCGCCCGATGATCCGTGCCCTCGGCATCGTGAAGAAGGCCGCCTGCCTCGCCAACGACGAGCTCGGCCTGTTCGATGACGAGGACAAGGTGCGGGCGATCCTGCAGGCGGCGGACGAGGTGATCGAGGGAAAGCTCGACGACCACTTCCCCCTCGTCGTCTGGCAGACCGGGTCCGGGACCCAGTCCAACATGAACGCCAACGAGGTGATCGCCAACCGGGCGATCGAGATCCTCGGGGGGGAGATCGGTTCGAAGAAGCCGGTTCATCCCAACGACGACGTGAACCGGTCGCAGAGTTCCAACGACACGTTCCCCACGGCGATGCACATCGCCGCGGCGGAGCAGACCGTGCACGAGCTTCTCCCCGCCCTGCGCCACATCCGCGACGCCCTGGCACGGAAGCAGGAGGAGTTCCGGGACGTGATCAAGATCGGGCGGACCCACATGATGGATGCCGTTCCGCTCACGGTCGGCCAGGAGTTCTCCGGGTGGGTGGCCCAGGTCGACCTCTCGATCGCCCGTGTCGAGGCCCTCCTGCCCCAGGTGTACGAGCTGGCCCTCGGGGGCACGGCGGTCGGGACCGGCCTCAACACCCACCCGAAGTTCGCGGAAACGGCGGCGAAGCACGTGGCCGCGATCACCGGGCTGCCGTTCGTCTCCGCCCCGAACAAGTTCGCGGGGCTCGCTTCCCACGATCCCCTGGTCGCCCTGCACGGTGCCCTCCGCGCGGCGGCGGCGGCTCTCTTCAAGGTGGGCAACGACATCCGCCTGCTCGGTTCCGGCCCCCGCTGCGGGCTCGGCGAACTGCTGCTGCCCGCCAACGAGCCCGGTTCCTCGATCATGCCGGGCAAGGTCAACCCGACCCAGGCCGAGG
>CAZOTT010000085.1:0-12900 GCA_964582785.1 uncultured Acidobacteriota bacterium
GAGGGACGCCGTTCGCCGCCTCTGGCCGGAGCTCGGCTGGATTGCCGATCCCGACCTGAGGGAGAAAGTGGAGCGTACCTGGGCGCTGGCCCTCGAACGCAGCCCCCTGTCCCCGGACGACCTGGAGCGGATCCCGTTCACGCTCCTGGTGCCGGACTGCCCCGTCAGCTTCATGGAGCACAAGCGGTGCGTCGTCCACATCGCGCGGCGGGCCGCCGAAGCAATGGGGGAGTTCATGGGGGCGGCGCTGCCGATCGATCCGGACGTCGTGGTGGCCGGGGCGATCCTCGCGGATGTCGGCAAGCTCCTCGAGTACGAGGTCGTCGACGGGAAGGCGCGCCAGAGCAGGCGCGGCCGGTACCTGCGCCACCCGTTCACCGGGGTTGCCCTGGCGATGGAGTGCGGGGTCCCGGACGCCGTCTGCCACGTGATCGCCACCCACGCCGGGGAAGGTGACATGGTGAAGCGGAGCGTCGAGGCGACGATCGTCCACCACGCGGACTTCATGAGCTTCCTGCCCTTCAAGGAGAGCCTCCGATGAGCACGGTCACGGAGAAGATGGCCCGCTGGGCCGCGGGTCTCCGCTTCGAGGACCTGTCCCCGGAAGCGGTGCGTGAGGCGAAACGGTTCCTGCTGGACTCCCTCGGGTGCGCGCTCGGGGGACTGACCAGGGGCGACGTGAAGATCGCCCTCGGGGTTCTCGACGAGTGCGCCGGGCAGGGACCGGCGACGGTCGTTGGGACCGGCCGGCGGGTCGACCCGGTTTCCGCCTCCCTCGCCAACGCGCTGATGGTGCGGGTGATGGACTACAACGACATCTACTGGCAGCAGGATCCGTCCCACCCCTCCGACATCATCCCGGCGGCGCTGGCGTGCGGGGAGCGGGCCGGTGGTGACGGCCGGGAGCTGGTCGTCGGGATCGTTCTCGGCCACGAGTTCGAGATGCGGCTCTGCGAGATCGCCTTCCCGGGGATCCGGGAGCGGGGCTGGCACCACGCCACGCTGACCGCGTTCGCCGCCCCGATCGTCGCCGGGCGCATGCTGCACCTGGACGCGGAGCGCATCCAGCACGCGATCGGGATCTCGGGCAGCCGCCACGCGACCCTCGGCGCGGTGACCGCCGGCAAGCTGACGATGATGAAGAACACGGTCGACCCGCTGGCCACCCAGTCGGGGGTGCTGGCGGCCCTGCTGGCGGAGAAGGGGTACACCGGTCCCGAGCACGTGATCGACGGCAAGGAGGGGCTCGTCCACTGCCTCGGTCCGGAGTGGAAGCTCGAGTACCTGGTCGAGGGGCTCGGGGAGTCCTGGCGGATCACCCGCTGCGGGATGAAGGCGTTTCCCACCGAGGCGCTGACCCACGCGCCGATCTCCGCCGTCCTGGACCTGGTGCGGGAACACGACCTTGCTCCCGACCAGGTGCGGAAGGTCGTCGTTCGTTCCCTCGCCCGGGCGGCGGACATCCTGGCCGACCCGAGCAAGTACGACCCGCGGAGCAAGGAGACGGCGGACCACTCGCTGCCGTACGTCATCGCCGTGGCGCTCGTGGACCGGAACGTGACACCGGCCGCGTTCACCCCGGAACGGATCATGGACCCGGTGATCCGGGGGCAGCTGCGCAAGGTGGAGGTCGTGGCCGACCCGGAGATCGAGGCCGTCTTCCCGGAGCTCCAGCGGGTCCGGGTGACGATCGAGACCGTGGACGGCCGCCGGCTGGAGCGGCAGCTCGACTACCCGAAGGGCGACCCGCGCAACCCGCTCACCGACGCGGAGATCGAGGAGAAGTTCGACGCCCTGGCCGCACCCGTTCTCTCGGCGGAGCGCCGGGCGCGCCTCAAGGAGGCCGTCTGGAACCTGGAGAACCTCGGTTCGATCGGGGAGCTGCTGGCGCTCTGCGAGAGCGATACCTGAGCCGGAGGGCGGAATGGGCCGGACGATTGCCGAGAAGATCGCCGCCGCGCACCTGACGAGCGGTCCGGCGGGCCGCGAGGTCCGGGCCGGAGACTTCGTCACCGTGCGGCCGAAGCACGTGATGACCCACGACAACACCGCGGCGGTCCTGAAGAAGTTCCGTGGACTCGGGGTTCCCCGGGTTCACGATCCCCGCCAGCCGGTCTTCGCCCTCGACCACGACATCCAGAACGTCTCGGCGAAGAACCTGGCGAAGTACGCCATGATCGAGAGGTTCGCCCGGGAACAGGGGATCGACTTCTGGCCGGCGGGGACGGGAATCGGCCACCAGGTGATGCTCGAGCAGGGTTACGTCACCCCGGGGGCCCTGGTCGTGGCCTCGGACAGCCACTCGAACATGTACGGGGCCGTGGGCGCCCTCGGTACGCCGGTGGTGCGGACCGACGCCGCCGCGATCTGGGCCTCGGGGGAGACCTGGTGGCAGGTGCCCCCGACCGTCCAGGTCGTGCTCGAGGGGCGGCTCCGGGAAGGGGTGACCGGCAAGGACGTCATCCTCGCCCTCTGCCGGCTGTACTCCGCCGGGGAGGTGCTGAACGCCGCGGTGGAGTTCACCGGGCCCGGGGTCGCCGAGCTCTCGATCGACGCCCGGATGACGATCGCCAACATGACCACCGAGTGGGGTGCCCTGACCGGGTGGTTCCCGGTCGACGACCCGACGATCGCCTGGTTCCGGGAACGGCTGTCCGTGCTCGAGAGGACCGGGCGCCGGCCGTTCACCGCCGCCGACATCAATCGCTGGGCGCAGGATCCCCCCGCCCCGGACGCCGACGCCCGCTACGCGGCCCGCATCGTCCTCGACCTGGGAGAAGTCGTCCCCCACGTCGCCGGCCCCGACACCGTCCAGGCGGGAGCCCCGCTCCCGCGGGTGGCCAGGGAGGAGATCCCGGTCGACCGGGCCTACATCCTGTCCTGCGTCAACTCCCGGCTGGAGGACCTGGAGGCGGCGGCGCGGGTCGTCGCGGGGAAGAAGGTGAGGGCCCGCCTCTACGTGGCCGCCGCCAGCCGGGAGATCCAGGCGGAGGCGGAACGGCGCGGAACCTGGCGGACCCTCAAGGAGGCGGGCGCGGTGATGCTGCCGCCCGCCTGCGGACCCTGCATCGGGCTCGGGACGGGCCTGCTCGAGCCGGGGGAGGTGGGGATCTCGGCGACGAACCGGAACTTCCGGGGCCGGATGGGATCCCGGGACGCCCGCTGCTACCTGGCGAGCCCCGCCGTGGTCGCCGCCTCGGCCCTGGCGGGGAAGATCACCGGTCCCGCGGAGTGGGACATGCGGGAGCCGACCCGGCGAATCGAGGTGTTCGCCCGGGAAGCGCCGGCGCCGGAGCGGGTCGAGATCCTGCCGGGCTTCCCGGAACGGGTCCGGGGACGGCTGGTCTTCCTGCCCCACGACAACCTGAACACCGACGGGATCTACGGGAAGGACTACACCTACCGGGAGGACGTCACCCGGGAGGAGATGGCCCGGGTGGTGATGGAGAACTACGACCCGGACTTTGCCGGCAGGGTCCGCGAGGGGGACATCCTGGTCGGCGGCTTCAACTTCGGCACGGGATCGAGCCGCGAGCAGGCGGTGACCGCCCTCCAGGCGGCGGGGATCGGGCTGATCATCGCGGCCGGGTTTTCCCAGACCTACCTGAGGAACGCGTTCAACAACGGTCTTCCCTGCATCGTGCAGCCGGACCTGGTGGCCGCGCTCCGGGAGCGGTTCCCGGACGAGGTCGCCGCCGGGCAGCGGACGATCATCCCCGGGGAGGAACTCGAGGTGGACTTCGCCGCGGGGGTCGTGCGCTGGGACGGGAAGGAGTGGCCGTTCCCCGCCCTGTCCGGGGTCCCGCAGGCCCTGGTCGTCGCGGGCGGGGTGGAGAACCTCGTCAGGCAGAAACTCGCCGCGGGCGGGAACGAGGAGGGGTGAGACGATGGCACGGTACACCGTGGTGGCGATGCCCGGGGACGGGATCGGCAAGGTCGTGCTCCCGGAAGCGATCCGCGTGCTGGACGCGGTGGGTTTCGACGCCGAGTACGTGCACGCGGACATCGGCTGGGAGTTCTGGTGCCGGGAGGGGAATCCGCTGCCGGAGCGGACGGTCGAGCTCCTGGCGGAGCACCGGCTCGGTCTTTTCGGCGCGATCACCAGCAAGCCGAAGGCCGAGGCGGCGAAGGAGCTGGACCCGGCGCTCCGCGACCGGGGGCACGTCTACTTTTCCCCCATCGTCGGCATGCGCCAACGGTTCAACCTGGACGTCTGCGTCCGGCCCTGCCGGTCGTTCCGGGGGAACCCGCTGAACTTCATCCGGCGGACGGCCGACGGCGGGTTCGAGGAACCGCCGGTGGATGCCGTGATCTTCCGCCAGAACACGGAGGGCCTCTACTCGGGCGTCGAGTGGACGGATCCCCCGGCCGTGGTTCGCGAGGCCCTGGCGACCCACCCGAAGTTCGATCGCTTCCGGGACGTTCCCGGCGGAGACCTCGCCCTGTCCGTGCGGATCTTCACCCGTCCCGCCTGCCGCCGCATCCTGTCCGCCGCCTTCCAGTACGCGAAGAAGCACGGGTATCGCTCGGTGACGGTGTGCGAGAAGCCGAACGTGCTGCGGGAGACCTCGGGGATGATGGAGGAGGTGGCGCGCGAGGTGCAGCAGGATTTCCCGGGGATCGAGCTGTGGTCGACGAACATCGACGCCCAGATGATGTGGCTGACGAAGAACCCCGAGGACTACGGGGTGATCGTGGCCGGGAACCTGTTCGGTGACATCGTCTCCGACGCCTTCGCCGGGCTCGTCGGCGGCCTCGGTTTCGCCTGCTCGGGGAACATCGGTGACGAGGTGGCCGTGTTCGAACCGACCCACGGTTCGGCCCCGAAGTACGCGGAGCTCGACCCGCCGATCGTCAACCCGGTGGCGATGATCCTCTCCGCGGCGATGATGCTCGACCACGTCGGCGAGGAGGAGCGGGCCCGGCGGGTCCGGGATGCGATCGCGGCCGTCATCGCCGAGGGGAAGGTGCGCACCTACGACATGATGAAGATCCCGGGAGGGCCGGACGCCATTTCCCGGGGTGCGGCGACGACGACGCAGATGACGGACGCCATCATCGCCAACCTGTGAGCGAGGACGCCATGGACGGGCACACGGGGGAAGCCGGGCGGCGCGGCGAGGAGGTCCGCTCGGACCTGTTCGTCCGTTTCGAACCGGGTGGCCGCGGGATCCGCGTCGAGCTGCGCTCGAAGGTCGCCACTTGGTACGGCGAGGCGATCGAGGAACAGGCGCGGGTGGTGCTGGCCGACCTCGGCGTAACCGCGGGGAGGCTCGAGATCGACGACCGGGGGGCGCTGCCGTTCGTCATCGCGGCCCGCATCGAGGCGGCGGTCCACCGGGCCGGCCTGGGGGAGGGCCGGCGGCACCTGCCCGCGGGGCTGCCCGTTCCGCCCCCCTCGGCCCGCGACCGGCTGCGGCGTTCCCGGCTGTACCTGCCGGGAAACGAGCCGAAGTACTTCCCGAACGCCGGCCTCCACGGGGCCGACGGCCTGATCCTCGACCTGGAGGACTCCGTCCACCCGGCGGAGAAGGACGCCGCCCGGGTCCTGGTGCGGAACGCCCTGCGGGCCGTGGACTTCGGCGGCGCCGAGCGGATGGTCCGGATCAACCAGCTGCCCCTCGGGCTCGCGGACCTGCGGGAGGTGATTCCCGAGCGGCCGGACGTGGTGCTGGTGCCGAAGGTCGAGTCGGCGGCACAGGTGCGGGAGGTGGACGGCGCGATCCGGGAGATCCTTCCCGACCGGACCGTCTGGCTGATGCCGATCCTCGAGTCGGCCCTGGGGATCGAGCGGGCCTTCGAGATCGCGACGGCGAGCGAGCGGGTCTGCGCCCTCACCATCGGGCTCGAGGACTACACGGCCAACCTGGGGGTGCCGAAGACCGTGGAGGGGGAGGAAAGCCGCTGGGCGCGCCTGCGGCTGGTCAACGCCGCCCGGGCGGCGGGCGTGCAGGCGATCGACTCGGTGTACGGCAACGTTGCCGACATGGAAGGCCTGCGGGCCTGGGGGGAGCGCGCGCGGGCGATCGGTTTCGAGGGGATGGGAGCGGTCCATCCCCGCCAGGTCCCGGTGATCCACGAGGCGTTCGCTCCCTCCCCGGGGGAGATCGAGCGGGCGAGGAAGATCGTCGCCGCGTTCGAGGATGCCCGGGCGCGGGGCCTGGGCGTGGTCAGCCTCGGCAGCAAGATGATCGACCCGCCCGTCGTCGAGCGGGCGCTCCGGCTGGTCGAGCGGGCCCGGGCGATGGGCCTCCTGGGGGACGAGGCATGAGCGGGATGGTGAAGAACGCCGCCGGGCGGCTGGTGCCGACGGAAGTCAACGGGAAGCCCCAGGTGCCGTACCGGGGCGTCGGCGGTTACCGGCCCGAGGGACGCAAGGCATCGCCCCCGATCCGCACCTGCGCGGATTACCCGGCGGACGGTGACAAGCGGGTGCCCTCGCTCGAGGCGGCCCTCGAGGCGTGCGGCCTGCGCGACGGGATGACGATTTCGACGCACCATCACCTCCGCAACGGGGACCGGGTCGCTCTCGCGGCCCTGGAGGCGGCGGCCCGCCTCGGCGCCCGGGACCTGGTGTGGTTTCCCAGCGCCTCCTTTCCCTGTCATGCTCCCGTGGTCGACCTGATGGAAAGGGGCGTGGTCCACCACATCGAGGGATCGATGAACGGGCCCCTCGGGGACTACTGCTCCCGCGGGAAGATGCGCGGGCTCGGCGTGCTCCGCTCCCACGGGGGACGCTGGCAGGCGATCCAGGACGGCGAGGTCCACGTCGACATCGCCGTGATCGCCGCGCCCTGCGCCGACCCCTTCGGCAACGCGAACGGCGCCCACGGCCCCTCGGCCTGCGGCTCCCTCGGGTTCGCCGTGGCCGACTCGATCTATGCCGACCGGGTGATCGTCGTCACCGATCACCTGGTCCCCTTTCCCTGCATTCCCTGGCAGATCCAGGGCAACAACGTGGACTTCGTGGTGGAGGTCGACTCGATCGGCGACCCGGAAAAGATCGTTTCGGGAACGACGCGGATCACCCGCAGCCCCGACCGCCTGAGGATCGCCGAGCTGGTCGCCCGTTTCATCCGTGCGGCCGGGATCATGCGGGACGGCTTTTCCTTCCAGGCGGGGGCGGGGGGAATCTCCCTCGCGTTCGTCGCCTTCCTGCGCGAGATGATGCGCGAGGCCGGGGTGAAGGCGCGGTTCGTCCGGGGGGGCTCCACCAGGGTCCTGGTCGAGATGCTGCAGGAGGGGCTCACCGACTACATCCTCGACGGCCAGACGTTCGACCTCGATGCCGTCCGCTCGATCGCCACCGATCCCCGGCACGTGCCGACGACTCCCTTCACGTCCTACAACTACCACGGCAAGGGAAACTTCGCGTCGATGGTGGACGCGGTGGTGCTCGGTGCCACCGAGGTGGACGTCCAGTTCCGGGCCAACGTCGTGACCCACTCGGATGGGCGCCTGCTCCACGGCATCGGGGGCTGGCAGAACTGCCTCTTCTCCGGGTGCACGATCCTCGCGGTGCCGTCCTTCCGGGACCGGATCCCGGTGATCGTGGACGAGGTGACGACGATCACCGGCCCCGCCGAGCTGATCGACGTGGTCGTGACGGAGCGGGGCATCGCGATCAACCCGCGGCGGGAGGACCTGGCCGACGCCGTACGGGGGTCGGGCCTGCCGATCCGCCCGATCGAGGAGATCCAGGCCGAGGTGGAGCGCATCGTCGGCGGCAAGCCGGCACGTCCGGAGCTCACCGACGAACCGGTGGCGGTGATCAAGTGGGTCGACGGCACCGTCCTCGACACGGCCTGGCGCGTTCCCGGCTGATCCCGCGGCAGAGAGAATCCGTCGGTCCGCGGGGTGCGGCCTCCGGCCGCCTGCCCCGCAGGCGATGCCGTGGGGGGGGCGCGTCAGGCCGCTGGGTGGCCTCCGGCCGCCTGCCCCGCAGGCGATGCCGTGGGGCGGTGCGTCGGGCCTCCGGGGTGCGGCCTCCGGCCGTCTCGCGGGCTCGACCCGCGGCGGTCGCGGGGTCCTCCGCGCCTTGCGGCTCGCAGGCCGCCCGCCGCGCGCGCGACCAGGGGGCGCGGCGGCCGGCTCGCCGCGGGCGCTTCGCGCCCCCGCCGCTGCGCGGCTCCTTATCGGCGCTCCGGACCCCGCGACTGCCGGGTCTCGCACCGCTCGCCGGAGTCGGCCGCTCCCCGCGGCCCGCCGCGTCCCGCTCTCCGGGGACGCATCTCGTGTCGCGCCCCTGAACTCCGGACCCCGCGACTGCCGGGTCTCGCACCGCTCGCCGGAGTCGGCCGCCCGCCGCGGCCCGCCGCGCCGACAGCTTCCCCCGGAGGCCCACTGCTGTCCATCGTGTCGTCGGGAGAAGGTGCGGGATAACGTGCGAAATGGCAGGTGGGGTGTCGGATAACTCCGGATCTGGCAGGTTGGGTGCGGGATAACGCCCGTTCTGGCAGGTTTCGAGGTTGAAAACGCCCGGAAACCTGCCAGGAGCCCGGTTATCCGACATGCCCCCTGCCAGAACGGCGGTTATCCCGCCTGTTTTCGGGTCCGCGGTCAGATGAGGGGGCAGTTCAGCTGTCCCGGGGTATGTCCCGGCGCGTCCGGCCGCGGGGTTCGGCGCGCGAGGGGCCGCGGGGGTGCGGCCTCCGGCCGTCTCGCGGGCTCGACCCGCGGCGGTCGCGGGGTCCTCCGCGCCTTGCGGCTCGCAGGCCGCCCGCCGCGCGCGCGACCAGGGGGCGCGGCGGCCGGCTCGCCGCGGGCGCTTCGCGCCCCCGCCGCTGCGCGGCTCCTTATCGGCGCTCCGGACCCCGCGACTGCCGGGTCTCGCACCGCTCGCCGGAGTCGGCCGCCCCCCGCGGCCCGCCGCGCCCGTCGCGTCCCGGCGCCCAGCGGCCGGAGGCGCCTTCCTCGTGCCTGGTTCAGGAGCTCGCGCGATGTCGTGCTGCGGTCTCGCACGGCTCGCCGGAGTCGGCCGCCCGCCGCGGTCCGCCGTCGTCCAGGGGGTCGTGGGAAGGAGGAGCGGGAGAACAGGGAAGAGTGCAGGGGAGGTGGACGAGAACCGGCGTTCTTGCAACCTGGGAGCGGGACAACGCGGGATTCTGCATGTTTCGGGGGCGGAAAAGGCCCGGAACGTTGCAAAAAAGAGGGGTTGTCCCACACCCCCCTTGCAGGAATCGCGGTTCTCCCGCTCGTTTCCGGGACTGTACCAGGCGCGCCGGCTGTGGCAGCTGTCTTCCGAAGCGGTGGGCTGCCGGCGCCGTCGCGGAGCCACCGGGGTCGAGCGCCAGCCCCCGGCCGGGGGCGGGATGGTGCGCGGGACGCGGGGGTCACGGGAACGCGCCTTCGCCTGCCACGCCGACAGGTCGCCGGTCGGGGGCGGGAAGGACCCCGTGCACGCGGAAGGCCCGGGCGGTCCGGGAGGGCGGGGCACCTTCCCGCGACCGGGCCGGGGGCGGGCGAGGAGCTTCGACCGCTCAGTCGTACCAGTGGCACACGCTGGAGTTCAGGTTGTAACCCTCCACGCAGAAGCCCACGACCTTGCACGCGTGCCAGAGATCGGTTCCTTCCTCGTGGCACACGAAGCAGTTGTAGATCCTGGTCCCGTACTCGTCTTCGCTCCAGAACTGGCAGAAGTCGAAGTCTTCTCCCGTGGAACCGGGCCTGCCCATCAGCCGGAAGCGGTTCGTTCCGGCGGAGCGAACGGCTGAAAGGTTGACGAGAGCCAGGCGGCGTTCCGGGTGCCAGTGGATCGGGCGGGCCCGCACCACCGGCAGCGGCTTGCGGGGTCGCAGTGTGGTCACCTGCGGCGTCGCCCGCTTCGTCCCGTCACCGGGCTGTTGCGCGATGCCGACCGTCGAAAACACCGCACACCACGCGACCACCGCTGCAGCCAGGACCCGGACGCGGGACCATTCCCGATTCTTCATGCGCATCGTCTTCCTCCTCCCGGGAAAACACCCGGTGGGTGACCAACCGACCGCGCGCGGCGGTGGCCGCCCGGGACCCGCGCCGGCCGACGCGAGTGGCCTGGGGAACCGGGGTGCACGTGATCGGCGGCCCGTATCGCCATTTCCATCTCCAGTTCCCGGGTCCGTGGCGAGAGGGCCGGGGCTGCCGAGCCCGGACAGCGGGAACGCGCGCCGGTCGGACGCCCGGTGGATCTCCATCCCGCCGGATGCCCGGACGTATAACCAGAAACAGTATCGCAATTATTTTCCGGCGGGCAGCCTCCTGCAACCTGCGTGCGCCGGGGGTGGCGCGAAGCTTTCAGCTGCAAGCGGCCAGGTGAACATGCCGAGCCCGCATTCCCCCGGAACGGTTCGCATTACTGGCCGAATCGCCGCCGCTCCTGCCCGCCGCCGGCCTGCCGGGAAAGGCCGCCTGACGGTTTCGCGTCGCCATGGCCTGCCCGGGGGGGAGGGCCCGGGAGGTCGCGGCGCGCGGGGCCGGATGCGCCGCACGACGCCGGGGCAACGTCCGGATGCCCTGCCGGATCGCCCGCCGGAGGTGCCGCGGTCCGGGGCGCCTCGGGGAGCCGATCAGGGAGGCTACGGGCGGGATGTCCGGCCGATGGCAATCCGTGTCGTCCCCGGGACGGGGACCCGGCAGGCGCCGGCCCACGGCGATCGGCCGGCGGCGGTCCGTCACGATCGCCCGGGTGCGGCGAGATGCCTTGCCCGGGTGAACCGCGGCGGACTAGATTGAACCGGGACGCGGAGGTGCGAAATGGCTCCCTTCACGGTGCGGGACTGCGCCCTGGTGACGATCGCGACGGGCGCCTGGGCGCAGAACCTGCGGGAGTTCCGGGACGGGCTCCGGCGGGTTCCCGTCGACTCCGTCTACCACCACTTCTGGGGCCGCCTGCTCCAGCCCTGGTTCGACGAGCCGGAGTACAACAACGACTTCGCCGCGTGGGCGTGGCACGGGCTCCACGACAAGGCGCTGGCCGAGAGGCTCGCCGTCGTGAACCCGGTGGACTTCGTTGACCTGGAACAGCTGCGGGAGGAACTGCTCGACATCGTGGAGGACCGCCTGGACCAGAGCGAGTACGTGCCCTGGTCGCGGGCGGACCAGCGCTTCCACTTCCTCCGCTCCCGGATCGTGGTCTTCGATGCCGGCGTGCGGGTGGAAACGCCCGAGGAACTGGGGCGGGTCCTGCCGGGATTGTCCGAGGGAGCGATCTACTACCACTTCATCGACGCGCGCCGGCGGACCGAGAACTGCAGCGACGACTTCTGTTCCTGGCTCGAGCCCCTGGGCGAAAGGTACGGGCGCCTGCGGGAGCGGATCGCCGCCATCGATCCGTACTTCTCGTCCCTCCAGGAGATCCGGCGCCAGCTGGCGCAGATGTTCCGCGAGGAGCTGCAGGAGGTGAAGGCATGAGCGAGCTGCTGGCCCGGTACGCCGAGGTCGCCGGCAGGGACGCGGTCGAGCACCTGCGGCAGCTGGCCCATCCCCTCGAGGGGGTCCGTGTCGTCCACGTGAACTCGACGCGGGAGGGGGGAGGGGTCGCGGAGATCCTGCACAAGCTGATCCCGCTGCTGCAGGCCCTCGGGATCGACGCCCGCTGGGAGGTGATCGAGGGAACGGAGGAGTTCTTCCGCTGCACGAAGAGTTTCCACAACGCGCTCCAGGGGGCCCACGTGCACGTTCCGCCTTCCCTGCTCGAGGAGTACCGCCGGGTGAACCGCGACAACGCCCGCGCCCTCGGCGACCTGCTGGACGAGGCGGAAATCGTGTTCGTCCACGACCCGCAGCCGGCGGCCCTCGTCGAGCATTTTCCGCGCCGGCGCGGCAAGTGGATCTGGCGCTGCCACATCGATGTCAGCCGCCCGTACCGGCCGGTCTGGAAGTTCCTGCGGCCGATCGTGTCCCGCTACGACGCCAGCATCTTCCACCTGCCCGAGTTCGCGCAGCCCCTGCCCCACGAGCAGGTCCTGGTGCCCCCGAGCATCGATCCCCTCTCGGAGAAGAACATGGAGCTGCCCGACGAGGAGGTGGCCCAGGTCTACGAGCGCTTCGGGCTGGACCCGGACCTGCCGCTGATCCTGCAGGTCAGCCGCTTCGACCGCTTCAAGGATCCGCTCGGGGTCATCGAGGCGTCCCGGATCGCGCGGAAGTTCGTCCCGCACCAGCTCGTTCTCGCCGGTGGGTCGGCGGCCGACGACCCGGAGGGAGAGGCCGTCCTGGAAGAAGTCCGGCAGGCGGCGGAGTGGGACGACGACGTGCACGTGCTGGTGCTGCCGTCCAACGCCCACCGCACGATCAACGCCCTGCAGCGGGCGGCCCGCGTGGTGCTGCAGAAGTCCCTGCGCGAGGGATTCGGCCTCACGGTCACCGAGGCGATGTGGAAGGGCAAGCCGGTGATCGGGGGAGATACCGGCGGGATCCGCCTGCAGGTGATCGACCACTTCACCGGTTTCCGCGTGACGACGCCGGAGGGAGCCGCCCTGCGGATCCGCTACCTCCTCTACCGGGAAGACAAGCGCCGGGAGATGGGGGAGCGGGCGCGGCGGATCGTCCGGGAGAACTTTCTCATCACCCGGCACGTGCGGGACCACCTGGCCCTGATGCTTTCCCTGCTCCGGGGCACCGGGGACAGGCTCGAGGTGGGTCCCGCCGCGTGACCGGGAACGACCTGCCGCGTCGCCTTCCCCCCGCCCGGGTCCGGGAACTCGTTGCCGGCGCGCAGCGGCCCGTCCTGCTCCTCGACTACGACGGGACCCTCGCCCCCTTCCGCGCGGACCGGGACCGGGCGGTTCCGTGGCCCGGGGTCCGCGAGCGGCTCGCGGAGATCCTCGCCGCCGGGGGAAGGGTGGCGATCGTGACCGGCCGGGACCCCGCGGACCTGCCGCCGCTGCTGGCGATCGACCCCCTTCCGGAGATCGTCGGCAA
>CAZOTT010000086.1:0-12869 GCA_964582785.1 uncultured Acidobacteriota bacterium
CCTCCGGAAAGTCGACCGGATGGTCGAGATGATCGAGGACCTCCTGGCGCTGGCCCGGGCGGACCGGGGGGGAGAACCGGACCTGGAGGAGATCGAGGTCGAGCCGGTGGTGCGCGGGATCGTCGAGCGGCACCAGGGGGCGGCCCGGGCGAAGGAGGTGGACCTGGCGGTCCGGCTGGAGGCTCCCGGCGCACGGGTCCTCGCCGAGCGGGACGGCTTCGAGCGCGCCCTCGACAACCTGGTCGGCAACGCGATCAAGTTCAACCGGGAGGGAGGCCGGGTCGAGGTGGCGGTCCGGGAGGGGCGGGCCCCCGGTTTCCTGGAGGTCGCCGTCGCGGATACCGGCCCCGGAATCCCGGAGGACGAGCGGGAACGGATCTTCGAGAGGTTCTCCCGCGGGCGGGCCGCCGCCGGCGTTCCCGGTTCCGGGATCGGCCTCGCCACCGTCAAGAGCCTGGTCGAGCGTCACGGCGGCTGGATCGCCGTGGACAGCCGTCCCGGGGAAGGGGCCCGCTTCACGTTCACCTGGCCCATGGCGGGCCGGCGGCCGGCGTCCGCGACTTCCTGAGCCCCTGTCCGGGCCGTCCGGACACCGGTGCCCGGGCGGACACCCTTTCCGGCCCCGGGGACTTCGCCGCGACGGCGGCAACTCCCTGCACCGTCAACCTTCGCGGCCCGCGGCGGCGATCCGGGCACGCTCCTTGCTCTCCCTGCCCGCCGCGGGCGGAGCGCCCGCGGAAAGGAGGAAGGAGAACGATGCGCTCGACCAGGAACACCGCGAACCGAAGCCGCCGCTCCCCCGGAGGCCGGGGGTCCCGCACCCGGGTGGCCTCCCTCGTGGCCCTCGCCGTCCTCGCCGTCCTCGGTGCGCCGGTGCCGGTGACGGCGGGCCCCGCGCCGGCGGGGCCCGCCGGGCCCGCGACGGCGGGGGAGAAGCAGTCCCCGGCGGGGCACCGGGTGAACGTCAACACCGCGGGCCTCGAGGAGCTGCAGACCCTGCCCCGGATCGGGCCCGCCCTCGCCCGGAGGATCGTCGAGTACCGCCGCAAGGCGGGGCCCTTCCGCAGGCCGGAAGACCTGCTCGCGGTCCGGGGGATCGGTCCGAAGCTCCTGGCGCGGCTCCGGGGAAGGATCACCGTCGGCACGGCCGGTTCCGGGCGCGGCGGGGACGGGGCCCCGTGACGGGGCGGCAGGAGGGACGGACACTCCCCGAGCTGCTGGCCGTGCTCGCCCTGCTCGGCCTCGGGGCGGCCCTGGGAAACCCGTCGCTGGACCCGGCCGCCCGTGCCCGGGCGGTGGAAGGAGCCGCACGGGCCCTGGCCGGCCGGTGCCGCCTGCTCGCCCTCGCCGCCCGGGCGGACGGCCGGGACCGGGGGCTCGTCTTTCCCCCGGCCGCGGCGGGGGACGAGCCGGTCCTGGCCGCCCGGGACGGGGACGGCGACGGGGTGTCGCGCCGCGACCTGCCCGGGGGGATCGACCCGGTGGAGGAGGGCCCCTGGACCGTGGCCCGGGAGTTTCCCGGAGTCCGGGTCGGGCTCCCCCCGTGGGACGGGGTGCCGGATCTGCCGCCCTCCCGGCGCACCCTGGGGCCTTCCGACCCGGCCGTCCGGTTCGGGCACGGGCGGATCGCCTCCTTCGACGGGGAAGGTCACGCCACCCCGGGGTCGGTCTTTCTCACCGACGGGAAGGCGGCGGCCTGCGCCGTCGTCGTGGCCGGGGCCACCGGGAGGATCCGGACGTGGTGCTTCGACAGGGGGAGGTGGGCGTGGGAACGGCGGTGAGCCCCCGGGCGGCCCCGGGGCGGGATCCACGCCGCCTGGCGCGGATCCTCGCCCGGCGGATCGGGCTCGAGGTGGAAGCCCTGGAACGGCCCCACCTGCGGGTGGCCGGCGAGCGGCTCGTGGCCCGGGTCCTGGCGGCCGGGGAGGCGCTCGCCGCGGTCGAGGGGGGAGAGGAGGCCGGTCCCAGCGCGCGGGCTGCCCGGGAGGGGCTCGCCGGGTGCCGGTTCCTGCTCGAGGTGCTCGCGGCGGAGGGAGCCGTGGCGCGTTCCTCCCTCCGGGAGATCGCCACCGGGATCCGCGTCCTCGAGCGGGCATTGCCCCCTGCGGAGCGGCCGGGGGGGCGCGGCCGGGGGCCGTGGTGATCCGGCCCGGCGATGGTGCTAGGATCGCGCCCCGGCGTCGCCGCGGGGATGGCGCCCCGCGGGGCCCGCCGGGTCGGCGCCGCCGGGCGCGGGCGTTCCCCACCCGCCTCCGCCACGCTCGGGAGGAACGCGATGAACCATCCGGAGGGAGGATCGGCTCCCCTGAGGAAGACCGCGCTTCACGGTCGGCACGTCGCGCTGGGTGCCCGCATGGTTCCCTTCGCCGGGTTCGAGATGCCGGTCCAGTACACCGGGGTCATCGAGGAACACCGGGCGGTGCGGACGGCGGCGGGACTCTTCGACGTGAGCCACATGGGCGAGTTCCGGCTCCGGGGCCCGGACGCCGTCCGGCTGGCCGACCTGCTCGTGCCGACCTCGGTGGCGGCCCTCCCCCCGGGCCGGGTCGCCTACTCGGGCCTGCTGACGGAGGCGGGCGGGTTCGTGGACGACGTCCTGGTGTACCGGATCGGGGACCGGGAGGTCCTGTTCGTCGTCAACGCCGCGAACCTGGACAAGGACCGGGAGTGGTTCCTCGAGCACCGGGCCGGCTTCGACGTGGAGTTCACCGACGAGTCGGACGAGACCGCGCTGATCGCGCTCCAGGGTCCCCGGTCGAGGGAGATCCTGGCCGGGCTGGCCGAGGGCTTCGACCCCCTGGCGCAGAAATACTACCGGTGGGCGGCGGGCCGGGTGGCCGGCCGGCCGGCGATGGTGTCGCGGACCGGCTACACCGGGGAGATCGGCTTCGAGATCTTCGTCGCCCCGGGGGACGCTCCCGCGGTGTGGGATGCCCTCCTCGCGGCGGGGCGGGGTCTCGGGCTGCTTCCCGCGGGCCTCGGCGCCCGGGACACCCTGCGGCTCGAGGCGGCGATGCCCCTTTACGGAAACGACATCGACGAGACGACGACCCCCCTCGAGGCGGACCTCGAGTTCATCGTCCACTGGGACAAGGACCGGTTCCTCGGGAAGGAGGCGCTCGTCGTCCAGCGGCAGCGGGGGGTCCCGAGAAAGCGGGTCGGTTTCGAGGTCCGGGGCCGGGGAATCGCCCGCCACGGCTACCCGGTCTGGCTGGACGGGAAGCAGGTCTCGCGGGTGACGTCCGGGACGATGGCGCCGTTCCTCGGCAGGGCCATCGGGATGACCTACCTGCCGGCGGACCGGGCGGAGCCGGGGGTGGAGATCGAGGTCGAGGTGCGGGGTCGGCGCCTGCCGGCGGTCACGGTCCCGCTTCCCTTCTATCGCCGGCCGAGGAAGAAGAAGGCGGTTCGCCGGAACCAGGACGGCGGGGGCGCCTGACCCCGCCGCGGGAGGCTTGGAGATGCCGCGCCAGGAAGAATGCCGCTACACGAAGGAGCACGAATGGGTCTTCCGCGAGGGAGACGAGGTCGTCGTCGGGATCACCGACTTCGCCCAGTCCGAGCTCGGGGACATCGTCTACGTGGACATGGGAGAGACCGGGCGCCGGGTGAACGCCGGCGATCCCCTCGGCGACATCGAGTCGGTCAAGGCGGTGGCCCAGGTCTACGCCCCGGTCTCCGGGGAGGTCACCGCCATGAACGAGCTTCTCGCGGATGCCCCGGAAAAGGTCAACCAGGACCCGTTCGGCGAGGGATGGCTGGTGCGGATGAGGCCGGCCGATCCCGCCGAGCTGGACGCCCTGATGGACCACGAGGCGTACCGCAGGTTCCTCGAGGAGGAAGGACACTGAACACCGGGCACCGCTTCCGCTACCTCCCCCTGTCCCCCGAAGACCGGGAGGCGATGCTCCGGTCGATCGGGGCGGGGGACATCGACGAACTGCTCGCGCCGATCCCCCCCGCGCTCCGCCTGGGCCGTCCCCTGGACCTGCCCGGCCCGCTGTCCGAGCCGGAACTGCTGGAGGCGATGGAGGCGCTGGCCCGCCGGAACCGGGCCGTGCCGGGGAGGGATTCCTTCCTCGGGGCGGGGGCCTACCGTCACCACGTTCCGGCCGTGGTGGATCACCTGCTCCGCCGGGGCGAGTTCTTCACCGCCTACACCCCCTACCAGCCGGAGATCAGCCAGGGAACCCTCCAGGCGATCTTCGAGTTCCAGACCCTGGTCTGCCAGCTCACCGGCATGGAGGTGGCGAACGCCTCGATGTACGAGGGGGGGACCGCCTTCGTCGAGGGAATCCTGCTCGCCGTCCGGCAGCACCGGGGAAAGCGGCGCCGGGTCGTCGTGGCGGGAGAAGTTCATCCCTGGTACCGGGACGTGCTGGCGACCTACGCGGCGAACCTCGACCTCTCCGTCGTCGACGTGGCGGCGGACCCGGAGACCGGCCGGGTCGACCCCGCCGCCGTGGCGGCGCGGGTGGACGCCGGGACCGCGGTCGTCGCCTGGCAGAGTCCCAACTTCGTCGGGGTGGTGGAGCGGACGGACGCCCTGGCGGCGGCGGCCCGGGGCGCGGGGGCGCTCACCCTCCAGGCGATCGCCGAGCCCTGGTCGCTGGGCTGGCTCCAGGCGCCGGGACGGCTCGGGGTCGACATCGTCACCGGGGAACTCCAGGCGCTGGGGCCGGCCGTCAGCTTCGGCGGCCCCTACGTCGGGATGCTGGCGACGCGCCGGGGGATGGTGCGGGCGATGCCCGGCCGGCTGGCCGGGATGACGGAGGACGCCGAGGGCCGGCGGGGGTTCGTGCTCGCCCTCGCCACCCGGGAGCAGCACATCCGGCGGGAGCGGGCCACCTCGAACATCTGCACCAACTCCGCCCTGATGGCGCTGGCCGTCACCATCCACCTGGCCCTGCTCGGCCCGTCCGGCATCACGGCGGGGGCCCGCGCCTCCCGCGCCCACGCCCACGAGGCGCTGCGCCGCCTCGTCGCCCTGCCGGGCGTGCGGCGGGTCTACCGGGGGCCCTTCTTCAACGAGTTCGTCCTCGAGTTCCCCCGGCCCGCGGCCGAGGTGGCGTCGGCGCTGGCGGAACGGGGGATCCTGGGCCCGGTGCCCCTCTCCCGCTTCGGGCGGGAGGAGCCGCGCCGCGGCCTCCTGGCGTTCACCGAGTTGAACGGCCCGGCGTCGATCGACCGTCTCGTCGCCGGCCTGGGAGAGATCCTGTGAAGCCCTGCCGACCGCCACGCACGGAGCCGCTGCTGTTCGAGGTCGGGCGACCGGGCCGCGCGGGGTGGTCCCTGCCGCGCCCGACGGTGCCGGAGCCGCCGGACGACCTGGAGCCCGAGCTGGTACGGAAGGATCCGCCGCCGCTGCCGGAGCTCTCCGAGACGGAGGTCCTGCGCCACTTCGCCCGGCTGTCGCACCGGAACTACTCGATCGACGACGGGCTGCTGCCGCTGGGTTCCTGCACGATGAAGTACAACCCGCGGGTGAACGAGGAGGTGGCCCGCCTGCCCGGGTTCGCCGCGATCCACCCCCTCCAGCCGGAGGAGACCGTCCAGGGCGCCCTGGCCCTGATGCGCGACCTCGAGCGGTTCCTCGTCGAGATCGCCGGGATGGACGCCTTCACGCTGGCCCCGGCCGCCGGGGCGCACGGGGAACTGACCGGCATGCTGATGATCCGCCGGGCGCTCCTCGACCGGGGGGACGACCGGCGGGTCGTCCTGATCCCGGACTCCGCCCACGGGACGAACCCGGCCAGCGCGGCGTTCTGCGGGTTCTCCCCGGAACCGATCGCCTCCAACGAGCACGGCCGGGTGGACCTGGCGGCCCTGGAGGCGCGGGTCCCCCGCGGGGACGTGGCGGCGATCATGCTGACGAACCCGAACACGCTCGGGATCTTCGAGGCCGACATCGCCCGGATCTGCGAGCTGCTCCACGCCCACGGGGGGTTCGTCTACGCCGACGGGGCCAACATGAACGCCCTGCTCGGCATCTCCCGGCCCGGTGACCACGGCGTGGACGTCCTGCACCTGAACCTGCACAAGACGTTCTCCACCCCGCACGGCGGGGGCGGGCCCGGGGCCGGGCCGGTGGGGGTCCGGGGAGACCTCGTGGACTACCTCCCGGTGCCGCGGGTCGTCGAGGGTGCGGACGGCCTCCTGCGCCTGTCCACGGACTTTCCCCGGAGCATCGGCCGGGTGGCGGCCTTCTGGGGAAACTTCGGTGTCCTGGTGCGGGCCGCCGCCTACATCCTCGAGATGGGCCCCGCGGGCCTGCGCCGGGCGGGCGAGGACGCGATCCTGGCCGCGAACTACGTCCGGCGGGGCCTCGAGGACGTTCTCGACGTGGCGTACGAGACCCCGACTCTGCACGAGGTGGTCTTCTCCGGCCGGAGGTTCGAGAAGGAGACCGGCTGCCGCACCCTCGACCTGGCGAAGCGGCTGATCGACCACGGCTTCCACCCGCCGACGATCTACTTCCCGCTGATCGTTCCCGGGGCCCTGATGATCGAGCCGACGGAGACGGAAAGCCGGGAGGAGCTCGACGCCTTCGTGGCCGCGATCCGCGCCGTGGTCGAGGAGGCCCGCCGGGACCCGGAGACCGTCCGGGGCGCCCCGTGGCGGGCCCCGGTGCGCCGCCTGGACGAGGTCCGGGCGAACCGCCGGCTCGTTCTCCGCTGGGAACCCGCCGCGGAGTAGGGCCGTCCGCCGGCCCTCCCGCGGCCCGCCGGTCACGGCAGGCCGCGGAGCGTCGGCCGGGGCAGCCCCGCCCGGGACCAGAGGGAACGGACGAGCCCGAGGGGAAGCCCGATCACGTTGCTGGCCGAACCCCGGACCTCGGCGACGAACCAGCCGGCGGCGCCCTGGATGGCGTAGGCGCCCGCCTTGTCCCAGGGCTCGCTCCCGGCGAGGTAGGCCTCGATCTCCCTAGGGTCCAGTTCCGCGAACCGCACGGCCGTGCTTGCCAGTCCCCCCAGCATCGGCCCGCCGGGCGGGGCCAGGGCGACCCCGGTCAGGACCCGGTGCCAGCGTCCCGACAGGGCCGCGAGCATTTCCCGGGCCTCGTCCCGGTCGGCGGGCTTGCCGAGGATCGTTCCCCCGAGCACGACGGCGGTGTCCGCCGCCAGGACCGGCAGGTTGCCGGCCGCGGGGAGGACGGCCCCCGCCTTGGCCCGGGCGAGGCGGGTGACGAACCGGCGGGGATCCTCCCCGGCCAGCGGCGTTTCGTCCACTTCCGGCGGCCGGACGAGGGGCTCGAAGCCGACGGCCCGCAGCAGGTCCCGGCGGCGGGGGGACGCGGAGGCGAGCACGAGGTGCGGGGCGGCGGGGAGCATGCGTGGCGTTCCTCCGGGGCCCGGCTTTGCGGGTCGCCCGGGCCGGGGCCTATTCTGGCCCGGGCCGGGAGACCACGCCCGGCCGGAGGGAGCCGATGCCACCGATCCCGCGCCCCGTCCCGCCACGGATCGTCCTGCGGGCAGTCCTCGTCCTGCTGCTGGTGCCGCTGGTGGCCCCGGGAACCCGCCCCGGGTTCGCGGAGAAGGATCCCTCCCGCCCGGACGCCGTGCTCCTCTTCACCGGGAACGTGATGGGCTACCTGGGGGTCTGCGGTTGCGCCCGGCTGCCGATGGGTGGCCTCGACAAGCGGGCGGGGTACCTGAAGCACCTGGCGAAGCAGTGGCCGGGGGTGCCGGTCGTCCCCGCGGACACCGGGAACTTCTGCGGTACGCCGGGCCCCGCGGGCGAGGTGCGGGCCCTGGGGATCGTCGAGGCGATGAACCGCCTCGGGTACCGGGTCTCCGGAGTCGGGTTCCGGGAGCTCCACATGGGCGCGGCGAGCCTGGCGAAGATCCGGCAGGCCGCCCGGTTTCCCCTGGTGTCCGCCAACCTGGTCCGGGAGTCGGACGGAAAGCCCTGGCTGCCGCCGGGAATCGTCGTCGAGGCGGGTCCCCTCCGGGCGTCGTACCTGGCGGTCCTGCCCCACGACCCGGCCTTTCGCCTCCCGCTCCCCGGTGGCCCGGTGCTCGTCACCGGCGATCCCGTGGAGGCCCTCGCCGCGGAGGTCCCGGCCTTCCGTGCCCGGGCCGACGTGGTCGTGGTGCTGGCGACGGTTCCCCTGCCGGACGCGCGGCTCCTGGCCCGGAAGGTCCCGGGAATCGACTGGATCGTGGGCGCGGCGGGGAACGACCTGCTCCACGAGCCGATCCGGGAAGGGGGCACGCGGATCCTCTACGTCGAGAACCAGGGAAAGTACTTCGGCCAGGTGGAACTGTGGGCGGCGGCCGGCGGGCGGCCGGGGAACGCCCACGGTTCCCTGGTCGGGCTCTACAAGGGGGCGCCGGGGGACGAGGAGATGGAAGCCCTGATCGTGGAAACCCTGGCGCGGGCCCAGGAACTCGAACGGGCGCCGCGGAAGGAGGAGGCGCCGGCGGAACGACCCCGCTACCTGGGGGCGGGGGCGTGCGGCCCGTGTCACGGGGAGATCGTCCAGGAGTGGTCCCGCACCCGGCACGCCCGGGCCTGGTGGACGGTGCACGACCAGAACGAGGAGACGATGCCCCGCTGCGTCGGCTGCCACGTGACCGGCTGGCGGGAACCGACCGGGTTCGTGGACCCGGAGACCACCCCCCACCTGCGCGGGGTGGGATGCGAGGCCTGCCACGGCCCGGGCGGGGACCACGTCAAGCACCCGGAAGCTCCCTACGGGAAGATCACGGTGGCCACCTGCACCCGCTGCCACACCCCCGAGTGGGACCGCAACTTCAACTACTACGAGAAGAAAGCGCTGGTCGATCACCGTGATGCCGCGCGTTGACGCTCCCGGGGGCGGGTGGTACGTTTCTCCCCGGGACCGGAAGGTCCCGGGAGAGATGACGACGAGGCAGCCAGCGATACCCGGAGATCCCCCCGCCGGGGGACGCGCCCGTTCCGCGTCCCGTCCCGTTCCACCGCCGTGAGCGCCGGGAGAAGCGAGCCGGAGGGGCCGCGGATCGCCTTCTCGCGGGAGGCGTTCGAGGCCGTCCTCGGGGAGCTCGACGCGAACCTCCGCCTGATCGAGAAGACCTTCGGCGTGCGCCTGACCGCGCGGAACGGGGAAGTGGTCGTGCGGGGAGAACCGGCCCCGGCGGATGCCTGCGCGCGGTTCCTCGACGAGATCTCGGACCTGTCCCGGGGGGGGTTCCGGATCGGGTCCCGGGACGTGGCCCTGGCCTGCCGGCTGGTCCGGGAGGCGCCCGGCGTGCCGCTGCGGCAGCACTTCCTGCGCGGGAGGGTCCGGGGCCCGGGCCGCCGCCAGGTCCTGCCGCGGACGGCCCGCCAGCGGGAGTACATCGAGGCGATCCGCAACCACCACGTGGTGTTCGCCATCGGGCCGGCGGGGACCGGCAAGACGTACCTGGCGGTGGCGATGGCGATCGAGGCGCTCGCCCGCCAGGAGGTGCGCCGCATCGTCCTGTGCCGGCCGGCCGTCGAGGCGGGGGAGCGCCTCGGTTTCCTCCCGGGGGACCTGGTGCAGAAGGTCGATCCCTACCTGCGGCCCCTCTACGATGCCCTGTTCGACATCTGGGAGGGGGACCGGGCGCGGCGGATGATCGAGCAGGGAACGGTCGAGGTGGCGCCCCTGGCGTTCATGCGGGGCCGGACCCTCAACCAGAGCTTCATCATTCTCGACGAGGCCCAGAACACGACGCCGGAACAGATGAAGATGTTCCTCACGAGGATCGGCGAGGGGAGCCGCGCCATCGTCACGGGTGACGTCACGCAGGTCGACCTGCCGCCGGGCAGGGTGTCGGGGCTGATCCACGCCCGGGACGTCGTCGCCGGGACCGAGGGGATCGCGTTCATCGAGTTCGACCGCCGGGACGTGGTCCGCCACGAGCTCGTCCAGCGGATCGTCCAGGCCTACGAGAGCCACGAGCGCGGGCGGCGGGGAGAGAACGGCACCCCGGATGCCCCGGGGGACCCGGCAGAAGGGGAGCGCGACCCCGGCGAGGACAGGGGATGAGGGCGGTGGTGCTGCCCGCCCCCGGGGTTCCCCGGTCCGCCGCCCGGGCCGCGCGGGAGATGCTGCGGCGGGCGGGCCGGCGGCTCGATCCCGGGCCGGGGGACGTGGTGCTCCGGTTCGTGGCGGGGGACGAGATGCGCGACCTGAACCGCCGCTGGCGGGGGAAGGACCGGCCCACGGACGTGCTCTCGTTCCCCGCGGGAACCCGGGAGCCGGACGGCCGGCGGCATCTCGGGGACATCGCGGTCTGCTACCCGGTGGCGCGGGAACAGGCGCGCCGGGCCCGGCACTCCCCGGAGAGGGAGGTGGCGGTCCTCGCCCTCCACGGCCTGCTCCACCTCCTCGGCTACGACCACGAGGTGGACGGCGGGGAGATGGACCGCCTCGAGGGACACCTGCGCCGGGAGCTTCTCGACCCGGTCCTCGCGGCGACGGAGGCTTCCCGGTGAACGGAGCGGCGCCGGTCGTCGCCCGGGTCGCCCTGCTCCTGGCGGCGCTCGTCTACCTGGGGCTCAGCCTGGTGGAGGGAGCGCGGTTCGTTCTCGGGCGGCTCGCCTCCGGGCGGGTGACCGAGGGCACCGGGCTGAGCACTCCGCTGGATCCCGGGTCGCGAAGCTGGCTGGCCGTCGAGACGGCGCGCCTGCTCGCCCTGCTCGGGTTCGCGCTGCTCGTCGCCGGGGTCCGGACGGGCCGCCTCCTCGAGGCGCTGGCGGCCGGGGCGGGCCTGCTGCTGGCGGGACGGATCGTCGAGTCGCTGGTGGCGCCGCGCCACCCGGAACGGATTCTCCGGGCGTCGATGCCGGTCGTCCGCCTGCTCGACCTGCTCCTCGGAACGGTCCTCGCCCCCCTCGCGGGGTTCCAGGAGCGGCTGGTCCAGGAGCACCGGCGGGAACGGGGCGAGATCGACGAGGATGTCCGGGAGGAACAGATCGAGGAGTACATCCGCGACGCCGAAGAGGAGGGCCTCCTCGAGCGGGAACAGGGGGAACTGCTGCGCGAGATCGTCGATGCCGGGGACGCGATCGTCCGCGAGGTGATGACTCCCCGGACGGAGATCGTCGCCGTCCCGGCCGACGCTCCCCTCGCGGAGGTGATCCGCGAGTTCATCCGCTCCCGCCATTCCCGGCTGCCGGTCCACGAGGGCAGCCTGGACAGGATGGTGGGGGTCGCCTGGGTCCGGGACCTCCTGCCCCACGTCGTCGCGGGAGAGACCGACCGGACCGCCCGGGACCTGATGCGTCCGGTCCTCCTCGTTCCCGGCACCAAGAAGGTGCTCGAACTCCTGCGGGAAATGCAGGCGGAGCGCCAGCACCTGGCGATCGTCATCGACGAGTACGGGGGGACCGCCGGCCTGGTCACCCTCGAGGACCTGGTGGAGGAAATCGTCGGGGAAATCCACGACGAGCACGAACGGCAAGAGGAGGAGATCCGGGACCTGCCGGACGGCACCGTCCTCGTCGACGGTCTCGTCCCGATCGAGGAGCTCGAGGAGCACCTCGGGGTCGAGCTGCCGGAAACCGACGTGGAGACCGTGGGCGGCCTGGTCTTCGCCCGGCTCGGGCGGGTTCCCCGCGTCGGGGACCGGGTGCGTCCCGTCCCGGGGATCGAGCTGGAAGTCGCCCGGATGCGCGGCCGCCGGATCGCCGTGGTCAGGGTCCACCGGCGGGACGTCGCCGGGCCCGGGAACGGGCCGGCCGCGTCGGCGGAGGCTCCGGAGCGGGGAGAGGCCCGGTGACCGGCGAGACGCGGCGGCGCCGGCGATATCGGCGCGGCCGGAGCGCCGGGCAGGGAGGAGCGCGATGACCGGCGAGATGCGGGACGGCGGCAACGGGGCGCCCGGGGAGCGGCATCCCTCGCCCGGGGAGGGCGGGTCCCCGTCCTTCCGCTCGGGGTTCGTCGTCCTGGCGGGGCGGGCCAACGTCGGCAAGAGCACCCTGTTGAACCGGCTGGTGGGGGTGAAGCTGGCGATCACCTCCCCGGTTCCCCAGACGACCCGGCACCGGGTGCTCGGCGTCCGGACGATGGCGGGGGGGCAGATCGCCTTCCTCGATACTCCCGGCTTCCACCGGCCCCACCGCCACCTCGGGGAGGTGATGCTGGAACGGGCGCGGGAGGCCCTCGCGGAGGCGGACCTCGTCTGCTGGGTGATCGATGCCGCGGCGGGTTTCGGTGCGGGCGACCGGCGCGTGCTCGCGGAGATCGATCCGCCGCGCAGGAAGCAGCCCGTGGTGTTCGTCCCGAACAAGGTCGACCTGGTGAACAGGGGCCGCCTGCTGCCCCTGATCGAGCAGGCGACCGGGGAGTGGGGATGCGCCGCGGCGGTCCCGGTCTCGGCGGCCACCGGCGAGAACTGCGACCGGCTGCTCGAGGTCATGCTCTCGCACCTGCCGCCCGGGCCGCTCCTGTTCCCGGAGGACTTCCTGACGGACCAGGACGAGCGCACGGTCATCGCCGAGATCGTGCGGGAAAAGCTGCTCCACGAGCTCCGGCAGGAGGTGCCCTACGCGGTCGCCGTCACGGTGGAACGCCTCGCGGAACGGGAGGATGGGCTGCTGGAGGTGGGCGCGCTGGTCCTGGTGGAGCGGGAATCCCACAAGGGGATCGTGATCGGCAAGGGTGGGTCCCGCCTCAAGAAGGTCGGCACCCTGGCGCGGAAGGAACTCGAGGAGCGGATGGGACGGAAGGTGTTCCTGGAACTGTGGGTCAAGGTCCGGCCGGACTGGCGGAACAGGGCGGGGGTGCTGCGGGACCTGGGCCTGTACTGAGCGAGATCCGGCGGAGAACGCCGTCCGGCGCCCCGGGGGCGCGGGAGAGAAATGGTCGGGGCGGCCGGATTTGAACCGGCGACCACTCGCACCCCAAGCGAGTGCGC
>CAZOTT010000087.1:0-12818 GCA_964582785.1 uncultured Acidobacteriota bacterium
ACCCGGCCAGCGGGAACAGCGGGATCAGCCAGATGTACGGCAGCACGTTCATCGCACCGTCTCCCCTACCACTTCATCCGCGCCGCCTCGTCCACCATCACCGTGTCACGGTTGCGGTAGAGGGCGAGCACGATGGCCAGGCCGACCGCGACCTCGGCGGCGGCGATCACGATCACGAACACGGAGAACACCTGCCCCACCGGGTCCGGCAGGAACCGGGAGAAGGCGATGAAGTTGAGGTTCCCCGCGTTCAGGACCAGCTCGACCGACATGAACATCACGATCGCGTTCCGCCGGACGAGCATCCCGATCGTGCCGATGCCGAGCATCGCCACGGAAACCAGCAGGACGTGGTGCAGTTCGACCATCGGTACCCTCACCGTTCCCTGTGGGCCAGGACCACCGCCCCGATCATCGCCACCAGGAGCAGGACGGACGCCAGCTCGAAGGGAACGAGGTAGGAGGTGTAGAGCAGCTGGCCCACGTACTCCAGGTTCCCGATCGCCCCGCCGTGACCGCCTCCCCGGAGGGCCGCCTCGAGGGCGGGAGCGGCCGGAATTCCCCGCGACGGCTCCTGCAGCAGGAGCGCCCCGACGAAGACCGTGAACAGGATGCCGAGCATGGCCGCCGCGATGCGCCACCCCGCCGACGGCTGGGGGCCGATGCGGCTGGCGTCCGTGTCCAGCCCCCGCTGTTCCAGGTCGACCAGCATGATGACGAAGAGGAAGAGCACGAGCACGCCGCCGGCGTAGACCATCACCTGGACGACGGCGATGAACTCCGCCCACAGCAGGACGAACAGCCCGGCCACGGCGAACAGGCCGAGGAGCAGGCCGAGGGCGGAGTAGACGGGGTTCCGGGCGAGGATCACCCCGAGCGCCCCCGCGAGGACGAGCCCGGCCAGGATCGAGAACACGAGCAGTTCCACGGTTCCGTCCTCCCCGCCGTCAGGACCGGCGGCCGTAGACCACCTTGTCCTTTCCGAAGTAGAGCTCGCGGAGATCCGCCCGGAAGTCGTCCCGGCGGTACCGCGCCAGCTCGAAGTCGTGGCTCATGTAGATCGACGTGATCGGCTTCGTCGGGCACGGCTCCACGCAGAGACCGCACAGGCAGCACCGCTCGTAGTCGATGACGAATACCCGCGGCCGCTTGCCCCGGCCCGAGGGATGCGGCTCGTCCTCGATGTGGATGCAGTTGTCGGGACAGATCCGCTCGCACTGGTGGCAGGAGATGCACAGCTCCTCGCCCGTTTCCGGGTGGGAACGCAGCCGGGGCACGCCCCGGTAGCGGGGTTCCAGGGGCAGCTGCTCGTCCGGGTACTGGACCGTGAACGGTTCCCGCAGGGCGCGGAAGTTGTGCACGAGGGTGACCATCAGGCCCTCGATCAGCTCCCCCAGGAGCAGCCGCTTCCAGAGCGGGGGCCGCTCCGGCCGCGGAGTACGCTTGACCTTGATCGCCACGTCCGCCTCCTCAGGCCGCGAGCGCGTCGACGGCGAGCAGCACGACGCCGGTGAACAGAATCCAGGCCAGGCCGACCGGGATCATGAAATTCCAGCCCACCTCCATCAGCTGGTCGTAGCGGTACCGCGGGAAGGTGGCCCGGAGCCAGAGGTACACGTACAACACCAGGAAGGTCTTGAGCGCGAACCAGAACAGGCCCAGTGCGAACTGCGTCCCGGCGCCGCCCCACGCCCCGCCGAGAAGGCCGGGCAGCCCGGGGAAGAGGTACCCCAGACCGAGGGTGATCGGCAGCCAGCCCCCGAAGTAGACCGTCACCACCAGCGCCGAGATCACGATCATCGCGATGTACTCGGCCAGGAAGAAGAAGGCGAACTTCATCCCCGAGTACTCGGTATGAAACCCGGCCACCAGCTCCGTTTCCGCCTCCGGCAGGTCGAAGGGGGCCCGGTTGTTCTCCGCCACGCCCGCGACGTAGAAGAGAAGCACGCCCACCGGCTGCAGCCAGAAGAGCCAGGTGTGCGTCGCCTGCCACTCCACGATCTTCACCGTCGAAGCGGTCCCGGCAACCATCAGGGCCCCGATGATCGCGAGGCCCAGCGGAACCTCGTAGGAGATCATCTGTGCCGCGCTGCGCAGCCCGCCGAGCAGCGGGTACTTGGAGTGGCTCGCCCAGCCCCCGAGGACGATCCCGAAGACGCCGATCGACGAGATCGCGAGGACGTAGAGGATCCCGACGTTGACGTCGGTGATGACGGGGCGGATCTCGTAACCGAAAAGGTGGAACGTCGCCCCGCTGCCCGCCCACGGGATGACCGCCAGCGCCGCGATCGCCGCCATCGTGGCCAGCACCGGGGCCAGCCAGAAGACGAACCGGTCGGCCCGCTCCGGGACGATGTCCTCCTTCAGCAGGAGTTTCACCACGTCGGCGATCGGCTGCAGCAGTCCGCGGGGCCCGACCCGGTTGGGGCCGATCCGCACCTGCATGAAGGCGATGACCTTCCGCTCCAGGAGCGTGATGTAGGCCACCACGCCGAGCAGGAGCGTGACGACGACCAGCGCCTGGATGGCGGGAACGAGGAAGGCTTCGAGAAAGGTCTGCACGGCCGCTCCTCCCCGGTCAACGGTCCACGCAGCCGAGGACGATGTCGATCGTCCCGATCAGCGCGATCACGTCCGCCACCATGTGCCCCCTGGCCAGCACCGGCAGCGCCTGCAGGTTGTTGAAGGACGGCGAGCGGAAGCGCACCCGGTACGGCCGGTCGGAGCCGTCCGCCTGGAGATAGACCGACATCTCGCCACGGGGAGACTCCGTCATGAAGTACGCTTCCGCGCCGGCCGGAGCCTTGATCCGCTTCGGGACCTTCGCCATCACCTCCCCGTCCGGCAGCTTCTCCAGCGCCTGGAGGATGATCCGGCGAGACTGCCGCATCTCTTCCATGCGCACCAGGTACCGATCGTAGGTATCGCCCCGCTCGCCCACCGGCACGTCGAAGTCGAGTTCCCCGTAGACCTCGTAGGGCAGGTGCTTGCGGACGTCGTAGTCCAGCCCGGAGCCCCGGAGGGAGGGACCCGTCAGGCCCCAGGCGATCGCCGTGTCGGCATCGATCACGCCGACCCCCTCGGTCCGCCGGCGCCAGATGCGGTTGTTCGTCAGCAGCGTCTCGTACTGCTGGAGACGCACGGGGAACTCGTCGAGCATCCGCTTCGCCGCCGCCGGCCACCCTTCCGGCAGGTCGAACGGCATCCCCCCGATCCGGACCGCGTTGTAGGTCAGGCGGGCCCCGCAGTACGCCTCGAAGAGGTCGAGGATCTTCTCCCGCTCGCGGAAGGCGTAGAGGAAGATGGTCATCGCCCCGATGTCCAGGGCGTGGGTGCCCAGCCACAGCAGGTGGCTGGCGATCCGCTGGAACTCGGCCAGGATCACCCGCAGGTACTGCGCGCGGGGCGGCGGCTCGATCCCGAGCAGGCGTTCCACCGCCCCGACGTAGGAGTGGTTCTCGGCGAAGGCGGCGACGTAGTCCAGCCGGTCGGTGTACGGAGTGATCTGGGGGTAGGTGCGGGTCTCGGCGAGCTTTTCCACCCCCCGGTGGAGGTAGCCGATCACCGGCTTCATCCCGACGATCGTCTCCCCGTCGAGCTTCAGGAGCAGCCGGAGCACCCCGTGGGTCGAGGGGTGCTGCGGCCCCATGTTGATCTCGAGCTCCTGGGTGCGGAACACGGTCGCCTCCCCGTCAGCGGTAGCTCTTGTGGTCCCCCGGCTTCCCCTCGAGGGGATAGTCCTTGCGCAGGGGATGTCCTTCCCAGTCGTCCGGGAGAAGGATGCGCGACAGGTCGGGGTGGCCGGAGAACCGCACCCCGACCAGGTCCCAGGCCTCCCGCTCGTTCCAGTCGGCCACCGGGAAGACCTCGGCGACCGAGGGCACGGGCTCGTCCTCCCGGGTCCAGGTCTTTACCGTCAGCCGGTGCCCGTGGACCGTGGAGTAGAGGCAGTACGTCACCTCGAGGGTGCCGTGCTCCCCCTCCGGCCAGTGGGTGGCGAACAGCGTGGAAAGGTGGTTCATCCGGCAGTCCGGATCGTCCCGCAGGAACTCGAGGACCCGTGCCACGTCCTCCCGGCGGACGCGGACAAGGGGCACCCCGGCCCAGTAGCGGACCTCTTCCACCGCCCCGGCCATCGCCGCCCGCAGGCGATCGACGGGGGGCGACGGCACCTCCGCCGCGCGGGGGTCGCCGGGCTGCTCCTCGGGGGTTCCGGTCTTCTCGTCGGCCATGGTCGCATGCCCCCTACGCCGCCCCCCGGGGGCGGGCCAGGGTGCGGGTCTGCTGGATCTTCTCCTGCAGCCGCATCAGGGCGTAGATCAGCGCCTCCGGCCGCGGCGGGCAGCCGGGGACGTACACGTCGACCGGGATCACCCGGTCCACCCCCTGGACGGTGGAATAGGTCGGGAACGGCCCCCCGGAGGTGGCGCAGATGCCCATGGAGATGGCCCACTTCGGTTCCGGCATCTGTTCCCAGAGACGCCGCACGAGGGGCGCCATCTTCTCGGTCACCGTCCCCGCGACGATCATCAGGTCCGACTGCCGGGGGGTGGCCCGGAAGATCCCCGCCCCGAAGCGGTCCAGGTCGAACCGGGAGGCCCCGGCCGCCATCATCTCGATCGCGCAGCACGCCAGGCCGAACGTCATCGGCCACAGGGCCGACTTCCGGGCCCAGGCGAAGACGGAGTCCACCGTCGTCGTCAGGATCCCGTCCGGCAGCCTTCCCTCGATCAGGCCCATTCGAGGGCTCCTTTCTTCCAGGCGTACAGGTACCCCAGCACCAGCACGCCGATGAAGAGCGCCATTTCCACGAACCCGAACCACCCGAGAACCCGGTAACGGACCGCCCAGGGGAAGAGGAAGATCGTCTCGACGTCGAACACCACGAACAGGACGGCGATCACGTAGTACCGGATGGAGAACCGCTCCCGCACCCCGCCCGTCGGCTCCACGCCGCACTCGTAGGAGGTGTACTTCTCCGGCTCGGGCTTCCGGGGAGACAGCAGCAGCGAGATCCCGAACGTGACGAGGGGAAGCCCCGCCCCGATCAGGATCATCACGGCGATCGGAAGGTAACCGGTCATCCCTCGACCTCGTCCCGGCCCCGGGCCCGGCGCGGCCCCGGCCGGCGTGGAGCGGCCCGGCGGCCCCCCGGGCCGCGAACCGCGATCTCCCGTCCTTCCCGCACGTGGTGCACCGGCCCCCGCGGCTCCCTTCCGTCCCGTCACCGGGGGCCCAAAAGGGGGGCAAGCCTAGCAAAGCCCCCCCGGCCGCTCAACCGCGTTCTCCACCCGGCCCCGCGGGGCCCGGACCGGCCCTGCCGCCGGGGCCGGGTTCAGCGCAGGGGACGGGCGGGAACCTCGACCGTGACCTCGGAGCCGCGCACCGAAAGGACCCGGGCGCCGTCCGGCAACCCGCCGAGGAGATCGGGAACCGCCCCCTCCTCCACCCGCAGGGTCGCGCGGAGGCGCCGCCCACCGGGCAGGGCGGACCAGTGGTCCTCGAGGAGCCGGTCGACCAGGGGGGCGTCCGGGTCCCCCACCAGCAGGAGCCCGCTCGCCCGGGGTCCCAGGCGGCAGGTTTCCCCTTTCCCGGCGACCGTCCGCCCCCGCCGGGCGGGGACCAGGAGTTCCGCGGGACCGATTCCCGGCCGTTCCAGGGCGGCGGCCAGGCCCCGCCATCCCCCGCGCAGCCAGGCCCAGGCCGCCCACCGGAGCCCGTCCCTGAGGCAGGTCTCGGCCAGGGCCCGCCGCAGGGGATCCAGGCCCAGCCGCCGGAGCCTCTCCCGGGGCCACCCCGCCCCGTCCCGGTCCAGTTCCGGCAGCGCCCGGCCCGCGTCGTCACCGGCCAGTCCCGCGCCGGTCACCGTCACGAGGATGCCGGCGAGGCGGCAGGTCCCCTCCGCCCGCGCGGCCCGGGCCGCCCGCAACAGGGGATCGGCGGGAGGGGGACCGAGGTGGCGAAAGGCCACGGCCCGCGCCCATTCCCCGGTAGCGGCGATCTCGAACGGGACCAGTCCGACCAGCCGGAACACCTCGAGGTCGGGGGGGGACAGGGGGGGCAGTTTCGCGGGAACCAGGAGGCGTCCCCGCGCGCCGTCTTCCGCGGCGGGGCGGTCGGCGGGCCAGGCGGCGGCCAGGACCCCGGGGGCGGGGCCGGCGGCGGGCAGGTGGAGCGCCGCCAGGACCTCCCGGCAGGCGGGGGCGTCGGCCGGCGCGAACGCCTCCGCCAGCCAGGACGCGGCCACCGCGCCCCGCTCCCCCGCGGGAGCCGTCGCCACGGGCACCTCCGCCCGGGCAAAGTCTCCCCCGAGACGCTCCCCCGACTGGGCGGCGAGCACCGCCGGGGGAGTGCCCACCCGGACGGTCTCACCCGCCGCCGCCCCGGCCCCTCCCCCGGGGACCAGCACCACCAGGAACGCCGCGACCAGGACCGGGAGACCCTCCCCCCTCACGGCCCCTCCTCCAGGGGGGCGAGCAGCACGACGGCCCCCGGGACCAGCCCGAGGCGCCGCGCCTCGCCGGCCCCGACCTCGATGACGAAGGAGGCGGGCCGGCCCGGGGTCCACGTCGGGCACGGATCTTCCCGGCACGGGGGCAGGTTCTCCTCCAGGTGGACGACCCGTCCGTCCCCGTCGAGCCAGGCGATGTCGAGGGGCACCAGGCACCCCTTCATCCAGAAGGGTTCCGGTCCCGGGCGGGGAAAGACGAAGAGCATCCCCGTCCCGGGGGGCACCTCGGACCGGCCACCGAGCCCCCGGGACCGGGCCGCCGGGGTCGCCGCGACCTCCAGCACGAGCATCTCCCCCGAGGGCGTGGCGGCGGTCGCCCAGCGGGCGCCCGCCAGCGGGGGCACGGCCGAGCGGGGGATGGAGAGGAACAGGCCGGCGACCAGGAACCCCACGCCCGCCGTCCGGGCGGCGCGGACCCATCCCTCAGGGTGCCGGATGGCCCCCCCGGTGAACCTCGTTGCCGTTCTCCACCACCAGATCGGTCGCGTCACCCTGTCCCCCGGGAAGTCCGTCCGAACCGTAGCAGACCACCCGGTACCCGTCCGGGGCCGGTGCGTACCGGACCCGGTGTCCCCACGGGTCCCGGACGGGGCCTTCCAGCCACCGCGGGATCATCTCGTCGAGGGAACGCGGGTACCGCCCCTGGGCGAGACGAAATTCCTCGGCCGCGCGGGAGACCTTCCGGACCGCGTCCCAGGCCTCGAGGGACGGCCCGCGGGCCGCCGCCTCCAGCACGGCGTCGATCCATTCTATCTCCCGCCGGGCGTCCGCGGCCGCGGGCGTGTCCGGCCAGCGCCGGACGACCTCCCGGAGTTTCACCCTCGCCGCCTCGAGGGAAGCCTTCTCCTCGAGGGCGACGGCCTCGTGAAACGCTTCCTCGGCCCGCCGGGACGAGCAGGCGGCCAGCCCCAGGAGGGGCCCCGCGGCGAGCAGGAACACGAGCGCGGCGGAGCGGTTCCACCCGGGCATCGGATCCTCCGGTCCCCCCGGTCAACGTCGTTCCGGCGCGGCCGGCGCGCCACCTTGCCCCGGTGACGGCCACTCTGCGAGAATGCCCCCGTCGGTGGGCCGCGGGCCCGGGAGGTGGGAGCTTGTCCGCGCATTCGGAGCAGGGATCCCCGGCCGACGAGGTCCTGGGCGCGCGGGACCCCCGGGGACCGGAAGCCCGGCTGCGCGCCTGGATCGAGGCGATCGCCTCGGGAGACGCGGCCGAGGCGGAGGCGGCCCAGGAGGGGCTCGTGTCCCTCGGCCGGAAGGCGGTCCGCCCCCTGCTCCGCTGCCTCGAGCGGGACGACGAGCGGACCCGGCTGCGGGTGGTGGGGCTTCTCGGCCTCCTCGGCGACCCGCGGGCGGCGGAACCCCTCGCCGCCCTCCTCCACGACCCGTCCGAGAAGATTCGCCGCAGCGCCGCCACGGCCCTCGGCCGGATCGCCAGCCCCCTGGCGGTGCCCACCCTGGCCGCCCTCCTCCGCCGGGAAACCGCTCCCCGGGTCCGCCTGGCGGCGACCCGCGCCCTGGTGGGCCTGGTCCAGGCCGGGCACGAGGACGCGCTTCCCCCCGTCCTCGAACGCCTGGCCGACCGGCGGGAAGAACCCCGCGTGCGGATGGCCGCCATGGAGGCGATCCCCTGGGCGCCGGGCGAGGAGCTGTCCCGGGAGGGGCGTTCCCTGCTCGAGCGGCTGGCCCGGGAGAGGCGGGGCCCGGTCCCGCGCAAGGCCCGCCGGATGCTCGCCACGGCTCCCCGGCCCCGGCTCGACCGGTGGGTCCTGGAACGGCTTCTCGGCCACCTCGGCAGCCGGAAGCTGGCCACCTGGCGCCAGGCGGTCGCCCAGCTCCGGCGGGCCGGATCGGCGGTCGTGGAGCCGCTGGTCCAGGCGATGCTCGCGCGACCGGGCGACCGGGAGTACGCCCGTCGCGTGGTCCTGGTGCTGCGCTCCCTGTCCAGCCGCCAGCTCGGCCGGCTGGGACCCTACCTGGACCTGGTCCGGGACCCGGTGCACCTGGCCGCCCTGGTCGAGGTGGTCGAGGAGGCCGGCAGCCGGGCCCTTCTCGGCCGGCTCGCCGGTTTCGTCGGCCGCGTGGCCCGGCTCCGGGAAACGGCCCCGGCCGAGGACACCTGCGCCCTGGACCGGGTCCGCTACCGCGCCCACCTGGCCCTCGCCCGGGCGGGATCCCGCCTCGGAATCCCGGACCTCCGCCGCGTCCTGGAGGACACGGCGCAGCCGCTGGCCCCGGAAGTCGCGGAAGCGATCGGCCTGGTGGGCACCCGCGGAGACCTCCCCGCGATGCTCCGGGCGTACCGCCGGTCCCGGGGAGTCACCCGGCTCGCCCTGCGGGATGCCGTCCTGCAGGTGGCCCGCCGGGAACGGGTGCGCCGCACCAGCCGCCTGCTCGATTCCCTCGACCCGGCGGAACGCCGGGCCGCCCGGGAAATCCTGGGGGCCCCGCGGCCCCCGGTCCCCCGCGCCGACCGGACGCCGCTCGTTGACAGCGCCGAACCGCCGCTCCTACCCTGAGCGGCCCGGGGGACCGCCCGGCAGAACCCACCCCGCCCGCCGGGGGTCGAGGACACCGATGACCATGCTCCGCGTCGGTCTCAACGGCGCCGGCCGGATCGGCCGTGCCCTGCTCCGCCTTCTCGCCGGGCGGGAGGAAGCGGCGATCGTCGCCGTCAACGACACCGCGGGCGCCGGCACCGTCGCCCACCTCCTGCGCCACGACAGTATCCACGGGCGGTTTCCCGGCCCGGTGGAGGCGGGGGACGGCCGGATCGTCGTCGCCGGCCGTTCGATCCGTTTCCACGCGGAACCCGACCCGGGGGCGATCCCGTGGGACGAGGCGGGGGTCGAGCTGGTGATCGAGGCCACCGGCAGGTTCGCGGCCGGTCCCGGGGCGCGCCGTCACCTGCGGGGTTCCGTGCGGCGCGTCCTGGTCACCGCCGTGGCCCCCGAGGCGGACACGACGGTCGTCCCCGGGGTGACCCCGCCGGTGCCGGGGCGGGGCGCGGAGGTGGTCTCCCTCGCCTCCTGCACCACCCACGCCGCGGCCCTGCCCCTCGCCCTCCTCGACCACTGGTACGGGATCGAGGCGGCGGAGATGACCACGGTACACTGCACGACCGGGTCCCAGGTCACCATGGACCAGCCCCACGGGGACCTCCGCCGCGCGCGCTCGGCCCTGCTGTCGATGATCCCGACGACCACCTCGGCCTCCCGGGGACTGGTCACCGTGCTGCCCGGGCTGGCGGGACGGCTGACCTGCCTCGCCATCCGGGTGCCGGTGGCGGCCGGGAGCCTGGTGGAGATCGTCGCCGCGACCCGGGACCCGGTCGATGCCCCCGCCCGCCTGGCCGCCCGCTTCCGGGCCGCGGCGGAGGGGGAGCTCGGCGGCCTGCTCGGGACGGCGGAAGAACCGCTGGTGTCGGTCGACTTCGTCGGAAACCCCTGCTCCGCGGTGATCGACCTGCCCCTGCTCGCGCGCCCCGGCGACCGGCTGGTACGCGTCGTCGCCTGGTACGACAACGAGTGGGGCTACGCGAACCGGGTACGGGACGTCGTCCTCGCCCACCGGGACGATTCCGCGTGGAAAGGAGCTGTCTCATGAGCTACCGATCGATCACGGACCTCGAGGCACGCGGCCGGGTCGTCTTCTGCCGCGTGGATTTCAACGTGCCCCTGGACGGCGCCACGATCTCCGACGACCGCCGGATCCGGGCCGCGCTGCCGACCATCCGGTGGCTGGCCGGGCACGGGGCCCGGGTCGTCTGCGCCAGCCACCTGGGGCGGCCGAAGGGCAGGCGGGTGCCCGAGCTCAGCCTGGCGCCGGTGGCCCGCCGCCTCGGGGAACTGCTCGGCACCCCCGTTCCGTTCGCCGAGGACTGCATCGGAGAGCCGGCCCGGCGCCTCGCGGAGGGTCTCGCGCCGGGAGCCGTCGGCCTGCTGGAGAACCTCCGCTACCACGAGGGGGAAACGAAGGGGGACGACGCCTTCGCCCGGGCCCTGGCCGAGCCGGTGGACCTCTACGTCAACGACGCCTTCGGGGCGGCGCATCGGGCCCACGCCTCCGTGGTCGGCGTCCCGCGACACGTCCGGGAAACCGCCGCCGGGTTCCTGATGGACCGGGAGGTTTCCGCCCTCTCGCGCCTGCTCGAGTCCCCGGAGCGGCCGTACGTGGCCATCCTCGGCGGGGCCAAGGTCTCGGACAAGATCGCGCTGGTGGAACAGCTCCTGGCCCGGGTGGACCGCATCCTCGTCGGCGGCGCGATGGCCTACACGTTCCTCGCCGCGCGCGGGGTGCCGGTCGGGAAGTCCCGGGTCGAGGCGGACCGGCTCGACCTGGCGCGGGAACTCGCGGACAAGGCCGCCGCGCGGGGGGTCCGCATCGTCCTGCCGGTGGACCACGTGGTCGCCACGACGGTGGACGGACGGCAGGTTTCCGGCCTGTCGACGGTGGACGGGGAGGCGATCCCGGACGGGCTGGCGGGGGTCGACATCGGGCCGGCCACCCGGAACCTGTTCCGCGAGGAACTGGGCAGCGACGTGCGGACGGTCCTCTGGAACGGTCCCCTCGGCCTCTTCGAGGCGGAAGGCTGCGAAGCGGGCACCCGGGAGATCGCCGGGCACCTGGCCGGGTTGACGACGGCCTTCCGCGTGCTCGGCGGGGGCGACACCGCCGCGGCGGCGGCCCGTTTCGGCCTCGAGGAGTCCTACGATCACGTGTCGACCGGAGGCGGCGCCGCCCTCGAGTTCCTGTCCGGCATCCGGCTGCCCGGGATCGTCGCCCTGGAGGAGACCGCGTAGCGGAAGGAGGCCGGGCCCGGTCGGCATCCCGCCGACCACCGTGGGGCCGCGAAGGGCGGCGGCACGGGAACGGGAACAGGAAGGGAGGAAGGCGTGAATCGCACCCCGCTGATCGTCGGCAACTGGAAGATGAACCACACCCGGGCTACCGCGCGGAGGTTCTGCGCGGAACTCCGCGAGCAGCACGTGGAAGCCGCCCTCCCCACGGGGATCGAGACGGGGATCGCCCCGCCCTTCACGGCCCTCGACGTGGTCGGCGAGGGCCTCGGGGAGCTCCCGGTCTTCCTCGCCGCCCAGGACGTCCACTGGGAGCCGTCCGGCGCCTTTACCGGGGAGGTGGCGCCGGGAATGCTGGCCGAACTGGGTTGCCGGATGGTCATCGTCGGCCACTCGGAGCGCCGGCACCTCTTCGGGGAAACCGACGACCGCGTCGCGAGGAAGGTGGCGGCGGTCCGGGACGCGGGAATGACCCCGATCCTGTGCGTCGGGGAGACGGAGGACGAGCGGGATGCCGGCCGGACGCGGGCCGTGGTCGAGGTGCAGCTGCGCCGGGGCCTCGAACGGGTCGAACCGGGGGAACCGGCCCGGCTGGTCGTCGCCTACGAGCCGGTCTGGGCGATCGGGACCGGGCGTGTCGCGACGCCGGACCAGGTGGAGGAGGTCCACGGCTTCCTGCGGGACGTGCTGGCCTCCATCGGCGGGGCGGCGTTCGGCGCCGGGGTGCGGATCCTCTACGGGGGTTCCGTGAAGCCCGGGAACGCGCCGGGGCTCGCCGGGCTGCCCCACGTGGACGGGTTCCTGGTGGGGGGAGCCAGCCTGGAGGCGGAGACCTTCGCCCGGCTCTGCCACATCCTGGCGGGCGGGGCGGGAGCCGGCGACTGACCGTTCCCCTTCCCGGGGGAGCCGGCCGGTACCCCGTCCTTCCGGCGCCCCCCGGAGGGAGGCGCGTCTTGCCCGCCGGCCGGGCCCGTGCTACGGTTTGGCGGCTCCCCAGCCGGGGGGCGGGAGGTTTCTGTGCTCTGGTTCACGCTCGTGCTGGCGGTTCACGTGATCGTCTCCGTCTTCCTGATCCTCGTGGTCCTGCTCCAGAGCGGGCAGGCCGGTGACATCGCCAGCGCGTTCGGCGGCGGCGGGTCCCAGGCGGCGTTCGGTCCCCGGGGATCGAGCAACGTGCTGACGAAGGCCACGACCTGGTCGGCGGCGATCTTCATGGTCACGTCGATCCTGCTCGTCTTCCTGTCCCAGGAGCGCGGCGGATCCGTCCTGGACGAGGTCCAGGCTCCCGCCCCGACGCCGGCCGTGCAGACGGCCCCGGCGGAGGCGGCCGGCGACCGGGAAGCCGGGCAGGGCCGGGAAGCCGCTCCCGGGAAGACCGGGCCGAAGCAGGCCCCCGCGGGAACGAAGGCGCCGGCCGGGGACGTGCCGGCCCCGGGGAAGTGAGCTAGACTACGGCGCAGCGCGAGCCGGGTGCCGAAGTGGCGGAATTGGCAGACGCGCATGGTTGAGGG
>CAZOTT010000088.1:0-12623 GCA_964582785.1 uncultured Acidobacteriota bacterium
AGGTCGTGGGCCCCGATCACGTAGTCGGCGACGTTCGCGTCCCGGGGAACGGCGAAGACCCGCGTCGGGGACGGCGAATCGCCGGGGGGCGGGGGGGTGGCCGCCGGGTCCCCGGCGCGGACGAGGGGCGTGACCGCCAGGAGGGCGAAAGCCAGGAGAATACGGGTGGCGCGCATGGCAACTCCTCGTCCACGGGTCAGAACGTATACCGGCCCGTGGTCATAATGTAGGTCTGTCGGTCGCTGGCCCAAACCTCGTTCGAGGTCCGGTCCCGGACCCCGTAGCGGACCCCCAGGTCCACCCCCCCGGGCAGCCGCAGCAGCACGCCGAAGAAGGTTTCCCGGATGTCGTCGTGGCGCCGCCGGCCGACCAGGGTGATGGTCCCCTTCTCCGGCCAGTCCAGCTTGCGCAGGCTCCAGCCCGCCTGGACCCCCCAGACGCTGCCCAGGTAGCTGTCGACCCGCAGGCTGCGCAGCCGGTACTCGTAGTAGAGGTTGTTCTGGTAGGTGGAGAACCGCACGTCCCGCTCCACCTTGCCGGTGAACTTCGTCGTCCCGGTGGGTTTCCAGGCGACCTGCACCCGGCTGACGGTGCCGTCGTAGGGCCGGTAGGGGAAGTCACGGTGCAGGGCCCGCAGCGTCGCCTTCCCGAACGAGATCCTCCCGGAGAGAAAGGACTTCGGGCGCAGCTCGATGCCGATCTCGTGCCGCCGTTCCCGGCTGTCGCGGCCCAGGTCGTCGTAGACGAAGTCATCCTTCCGGGAGCGGTAGCGGAAGAAGAGCCGGGTGGTGCCGCGGGGCCGCCAGCCGATCTCGATGGAGCCCTCGGACTGGTCCCGGTCCAGCGCCTGCCCGATCGTCACCACCTGGGAGGTGCCGTCCCCGTCCGGGTCGACCCGGTACAGGTAGTCCGGGTCGGTGTAGCGGATCCGGTTGGACCGGATCTCCCCGTACAGGTCCACCTTCTCGCTGGCGAACAGGCGGATCCCCTGGCGCAGGTCGCGGCTGTCCCGCCGGGTGCGCTCGTCGATCTCGGAGTTCGGACGCTGCCGGTAGGTCCACCACCGGACCTTCGTCGTCAGGAGGAACCGGTTCAGGAAGATGTCGAGCCGGGTCTTGAGGTCGTTGTCCGCGTGGTTCAGGTTCGAATGGCGCAGGAAGACCTCCCCGGACAGCTTGTCGTGGAGGGTCAGCGCGATCCGGTGGCCGAAGCGGGTCTGGGCGGTCACGTCCGGGCCGAGGCGAATGACGAAGTCGGTTTCCGGTTTCCGGAACTGTTCCGGGACCAGGTAGATGTTGTCGTCGTAGCCGATGTGGTCGATGACGAACAGGGGCCGGACCAGAAACGGCCCCCAGCGGCGGGCTTCCTCCACCCGGGGAAACGGCTGGTCCCGCGTGGGTGTCTGTCCGAGGGTGGGAGGGGCGAGGAGCAGCCCCGGGACCAGCAGGAGGAGGGGAAACAGAGTCCGCGGCGCTCGAACCATGTCGTCTCCCGGCCCGGTCTCGCTCCCGGGGCCCCGCAAAGTCTAGCCGCCCCGGGGAACTCCCGCGACGCCGGGCAGGAGAAACCCCGTCCGCCGCCCGGGCGGACGGGGACCGGGAGGCCGGGGCCCGACCTCAGGGGTAGTAGTCGCTGGCCGGCGGCTCGTCCGTCCGCGTCTCGCTGTTGTCGGAGACGCTGTCCGCGGCCACCGCGATCACGACGGCGGCGGCGACCAGGGTCACGGTCGCGCCGAGGGGCGTGGCGATCCAGGCGGCGATCCCGGAGGATGCCGCCGGGGCCCCCTCCGGGGCCTTCGCCCCGGGAAGCGCGAGGACGACCGGCGTGGCGTCGCCCCGGTGGGCGGTCACCCGGGCCGCCGCCACCGGGGCCTTCTCCTCCGGCCGGACGAGGACCAGCAGGTATTCCCCCGCGGGCAGGTCCCCGAGATCGAACCGGCCCCGGCGATCGGTGACCGCCGTCGCCACCGGGGTCTTCCCGCCGGCCGGCAGGGCCCGCACCTCCAGGCCCGCCGCGGGGGACCGCAGGTCGGCGCCGAAGACCGATCCGGCCAGGTGGGCGTCCCGCGCCGGCGCCGGGGCGGCGAGCACCGCGAGGGGAGCGCCTGCCGAGAGGGCGACGCACAGGACGGCTGCGAGGAACGAGCGGAGACCGAGGGTCATGGAACCGAACCTCCTTGGGTGGCGGACCGGCCGGATCCTGTCCGGCAGGGCTCCCCGTTGCTAGGATAACCCGCCCCCGGGGACGGGCAGCGTGGCGCACAAATATACCGGATCCGCCCCGGGCGCAACGGGAGGAGCGATGAACCCTGCGGAGTGGCGGCAGCGGTTGGCGGAACTTCTTCGGGAACTTTCCCTTCGGCGCGGGACATTCGTCCTCGCCTCCGGCCGGAAGTCCGACTACTACCTGGACTGCCGCCGGACCACCCTCCACCCGGAGGGGGCGGTGCTCACCGGGCGGCTCGTGCTCCGGGAGATCGTCGCGCGGGAGTGGAACCCGGTGGCCGTGGGGGGCATGACCCTCGGGGCGGACCCGATCGCCACCGCCGCCGCGGTGGTGTCCTGGCTCGAGGGTCCGGCCCCGGTGGCGGCCTTCCTGGTGCGGAAGGAAGCGAAAGCCCACGGGACGGGACGGCGCATCGAGGGCGCCCCCCCGGGGGGAAGCCCGGTCGTCCTCGTCGAGGACGTGATCACCACCGGGGGGAGTTCCCTCCGCGCCCTCGAGGCCTGCCGGGCCGAGGGTCTCGAGGTCCTGGGCCTGGTCGCGATCGTCGACCGGGAAGAAGGGGGGCGGGAAAACCTCGAGGCGGCGGGCCTGCCCGTCGCGTCCCTCTTCACCGCCCGGGAACTGCTGGCGGGGTGAGCACCTGTCCGGACAGGTTGTCCGGGAGCCGGACGGACCGGCGGTCCCTGACCGGGGGGCCGGACAGCCAAGTCCTTGTATCCTCGAACGTTTCGCGCTGAGCACGGCTCTTGCTACCTCCTCGGGGCGCCGGGAGGAACCGGCCACGACTCGAGGAGGAGCAGAGCATGGTACGCGAGCCCTTCCAGGAGGATCTCGTCGAGGAGCTGACCCGCCTCGTGGGCCGGCCGGCCCCGGTCATGCGGGAGTCGCTCTCCCGCTTCCTCGCCGTCGTCGCCGCCCGGCTCGACGGGGAGGCCGCGGAAGCCCTGTGGGAGTTCCCGCTCACCGCCTGGCACGCCCTGGCGCCGGCCCACCCGGTGGCCCGCGAGACCTGGGACCGCCTCCGCGAGGTCGGCCTCGGGGACGAGGAGATCTTCACGGCGCTCGCCGTCATCGACGACCACGTCCGGAGGCGGTACGGGAACCGGGCCTGGCACCGGGCGGCACGCTGGCTCGGGCGGCTGGCCGGCCGGTACGACCTGGACCTGTCCGCGGCCCCGCTCCCGCGGGCGGAGCGGGCCCGGGCGAGCTGAGCCCGGCGGGTTCCCCGCCGGATCCGGGAGGGAGGGAGAGACATGGAACCGGAACGCAGGAACGACGCGGAGACGAAACGCCGGGCCGGCACGCGGAGGGAGTCGCGCCGCGCGGCGGAGCTCCGGGAGGCGCTGGTCGGGGCCACGGGGCTGGACGTGGAACGGGTCTCCGCGGGCCTCGTCGCCCTGGCGGAGGCGATCCGCCACCGGTTCCCGCCGGCGGTCGAGGTGGCGCTGTTCTCCTGGGTGCCCGAGTGCTGGGCCCTGGCCACCCGCCCCCGGAACCGGGACGCCGCCCACCAGGTGCGCGGCCGGGGGGCCCTGGTCCGCTGGATGGTCGAGGCAGGCCTGCCCGAGGCGACAGTGGAGCCGTTCCTCGCCACCTTCATCCGGCATGTCGCCCGGCGGTGCGGAACTCCCCTGGCCGACCACGTGGTCCGGCGCGTCCCCGAGCTCGGGGAATTCCTCCGGGCGGAGAGTCCCGCGCCCGCCCCCTGACCGGTGGCCGCGCCGCCGGCGCTCAGCGCCCGCCGATCCAGGCGACGATCCGCTCGAGGGCCTTCCCGTACGCCGGCTCCCGGTAGCCCAGGGACCGGGGATCGAGCAGGCCCGTCCCGGCCCCGGGCACGAGGACGACGGTCAGCTCCACCCCGCCGCGCCGCGCCGCCTCCTTCCACTGCCGCTCCGCGTCGGCCCCGAAGGCGGCGCTGCCCGCCCCCACCAGCCAGAGCACGGGACACCCGACCCGCGGGAGCTCGTCCATGTGCAGGGAGAGGTTGGTGCTGTCCAGCACCAGTCCCCGGAGCGGCGGGTCTTCCTTCGTCCCGGCCCGGGCGGCGGCGAACGGCAGGGCGAAGTCACCCCCCTGTTCCACGCCGAGCAGGAAGGCGCGGCCGTTGAAGCGCGGGTGGGAGGCGAGGCGGCGGAGCGCCGCGGTCAGGAGGGACGAGGCCCGCTTCCCGTCGATCCCGGCCAGGAGCTCGGTGGCCGACGTCCGGGAGGTGGCGACCACCTGCTCGTAGAGGTCCGGCGCCACGACCAGGAACCCCTTCGCTGCCAGGTCCCGCGCGAGGGAGCGCGTACCCTCGTCGAGGCCCCACCAGTCGTGGACGAGGAGGATCCCGGGAACCGACTCCCCTCCGTCCGGCTCGACGAGGAAGTCCCGGACCGGCGGATCGACGCCGGGAAGGCGCTCGAAGACTCCCCGCCGTCCCCGGTCGGCGACGACCGGCGTTTCCGGCACCGGCTCCAGGACCGACGGGGCCTCGGGCGGGTGCGGGGCGGCGGACCGTCCGCCCGGGGAGCAGGCCAGCGCGGCGAGCAGGGCGGGGAGGAGGAGGGGGAACAGGCGGCGGGAGATCATCGTTCGTGGCCTCCGAGGTGCTCGCGGAAGAAGGCGAACATCTTGCGGAAAAGGTGGACCCGGCTGGCGTCGCGCCGGATCCCGTGCTTGCCGGTGGGGTAGATCATCATGTCGAACGGCCGGCCGGCGCGCACCAGGGCGTCGGCCAGCCGGAAGGTGTCCTGGCAGTGGACGTTGTCGTCCCGGAGCCCGTGGATCAGCAGGAGCGGGGCGTTCACCCGGGCCGCGTAGGTCAGCGGATCGGCCCGCCGGTAGGCATCCGGGTGTTCCGCCGGGAGGCCCAGCCGCTCCTCGGTGTAGTGGGTGTCGTAGTGTTCCCACTCGGTGACCGGTGCGACGGCGACGTGAGCGGCGAACGCGCCGGGGGCCTTCCCCGCGGCCAGGGCGGCGAGGAACCCCCCGTAGGACCAGCCCCAGAGCCCGATGCGCCGCCGGTCCACGCCCGGCACGTGGGCCGCCAGCCAGTCCGCCGCCGCGACCGTGTCCGCGAGGTCCGGTCCCCCGAGGTCCAGGTGGACCGCCGTCCGCCAGGAGCGTCCGTACCCCTCGGAGCCGCGGTAGTCGATGGACAGGACGGCCCAGCCTTCCCGGACCATCAGGGTGTGGAGCGGGGTCGACCAGAGGAAGGCCCGGCGCACCGCCTGGGCGTACCCGCCCCCGTGGACGTGCACGATCGCCGCCCGTCCACCCCGGGGGGGGGGCCCCGGGGGCTCCCAGAGCAGCGCCGGGACCGGGACCCCGTCCCGGCCCCGCACGTGGACGATCCGCGGGGCGACCAGTTCGGCCGGATCGAAGTCCGGGGGCGGGGACCGGGTCAGGCGGACCCAGCCCCGCTCCCCGGTTCCGGGAGGCCCGACCCACAGGTCCGGGGGCAGGGTCCAGTCGGACCGGACGGAGGCGACCCACCTGCCGTCCGGGCTGAGCCGCGCCTCGTGCCAGCCCGGCTGGGGAGTCAGGCGCTCGGGAGCGCCCCCCCGGAGGGGGACCCGGTAGAGGTGCTGTTCGTGGGGAGAGTCCAGGTGGCCGAGAAAGACCACGTGATCCCCGACCACCCCCTGGAGGGAAGTCACCTCCCGGTTGCCGCGGGTCACCTGGAGCATGCCGCCACCGGCCGGGTCCAGGAGCCAGAGCTGGGCCGCGCCCGTGCGCTCGCTGCCGAGGAGCACCCGTCCACCCGGGGTCGTTGCCAGGAACGAGCGGGCCAGGTTGATCCACGCCTCGTCCCGCTCCACGTGGAGTTCCCGGGTGGAGCCGTCGGGGTGCACCTCGAGCAGGTGGAGGGAATGAAGGTCCCGGGGCTCGATGCCGACCAGCAGGCGGCCGGGGGCGAGCCAGCGGAGGTGCGTCACGTAGAAGTCGTCGAACGCCGCGAGGTCGGCCCACGTCACCGGACCGCCGGTGGCCGGCACGATGCCGACGCGGAGCCGGGAGTTGGCGGTTCCCGCCGGGGGGCGCCGCTGGTGGCGGCACCGGACCCGCTCGCCGACGGCGTCGCAGATGGAGAGGAGTTCCACCGGGGACGTGTCGTAGCGGACGAAGGCGACCAGCTTCCCCCCGGGGGAAGGGGCCCACGCGGAACGGAACCCGAGTTCCTCGAGGGCGATGTAGTCGGGACGGCCGTTCAGCAGGGTCTCCCCGCCGTCGGAGGTCAGCTGGACGAGGCTGCCGTCATCGACGCCGAGGACCCAGAGGTCGTTGTCCCGGACGAACCCCACGCGCCGGCCGTCCGGGAACCACTGGGGGTCGATCTCCGGCGCCGCCGTGCGGGTCAGCCGGTGCAGGTGCCGGCCCTCCGGGTCCACGACGAACAGGTCGCCCCCGTAGGAAAGGAGCAGGCGGGTGCCGTCCGGCGACCAGGCGTACCCGTCGATCCCCCGGTCGTCCAGCCGGGCGGTCTCCCGGAGTTCCTCCACCGCCTCGTCGTGGACCGGCCCCGCCGCGAGCCGGCGGTGGTCGACCACCAGCCGGGGAGCCGCCTCCCCGGGCGCCCAGGTCCAGAGATCCCGGGCCTTCACCCCCCGGTCGTTCCAGAGGAAGGCCAGCCGGACCGTTCCCGCCGGGGCCCAGCGGACCAGGCGGGGCGGGATCCCGAAGGGGCGGGGGTCCCGGTACAGGCGCTCGAGATCGAGGGGGGCGGCGAGGGCGAGGGCCCCGGCCAGCAGGACGGCGCTCGCGGCCACAAGGCACCGCGTGAAACGGGACATGGGGTTCTCCTCCCGGGAAATCAGGGGCGGGGGCCGCGCTCGCCCCGCTGCGCGCGGATCCACCGGATCGCCGCCAGCCCGCCGGCGATGACGACGAGCAGGGGCAGCCCGAGCAGGAGGGCGAGAAGGACCACGTCGCCGGTAGACATCGCCTCGTTCATGGGGAGGATGATGCCCCGGCGGGGGGGAGGATCGCCACCGGGGTCAGGACCCGCCGATCGGCATCTCGCCGAGGAGAACCGTCGCCCCGCCGGCGCCCCCGATGAAGAACTGCAGGTCGTCCGCCACCCCCTCGAGGGAGGAGAACAGGTCGAAGATGGAGCCGGAGATCGCCATCCGGTCGAGGGGCTCCCCCGGTTCACCGCCGGGCCCGACCCGGCGGCCCGCCGCCCCGAGGCTGAAGTCCCCCGTGACGGTGTTCACCGTGTGCAGCCCCATCAGCTCGCTGACCAGGATTCCTCCCTCCGCCCGCGCCAGCAGCTCGGTCCGGGTCGGCCCCGTCGGGAGCAGGTGGAGGGCGTGGGGACCGATCGCCGGGGGAGCGGCGTAGCCGCCCCGGAGGCTGTTCCCCGTCGGCTCGAGCCCGAACCGCCGGGCCGTGTAGCTGTCGTGGAGGAAACCGCGGAAGACGCCCTCCTCCACCAGCACGTTGCGGCGCGTCGGCACGCCCTCCCCGTCGATCACGCCCGTCCCCCAGGTACCCGGCAGCGTCCCGTCGTCGACCAGGGTGACCCGGGATGAACCGATGCTCCGCCCCTCCCGTCCCCCGAGCACGGTCCGTTGCCGCAGCGCCTTGAGCCCGGAGAAGGCGTCCCCGAGGGCGGACAGGAGGGCCGCGGTGACCTCGGGGGGCAGGACCACGGCGAAGCGCCCGGTGGGGCCCGGCCGGGCGCCGAGCAGTTCCACGGCGCGGCCGGCGCCGGTCCGCCCGACCCGCTCCGGGTCCAGGGGCCCCGGGCCGAGGGCCCAGTCGCTCCACCACCCGACCCGCTGGTCGTTCCCGCGGCGGGCCACCGCCTCGATGGAGAGCCACGCCCGGGACCAGCTTTCCGCGGCGTCCACCCCCCGGGTGCTGACGATCCGCTGGATGCCCCGGGCGTCCTGGTAGGAGGCCCGCCGGATCCGGTCCACCTCGGGGCTCGCCGCCCGGGCCGCGACCTCCACCTCCCGGGCGAGGGCGATCTTCTTCGCCACCGGGAAGGAGGCGAGGGCCGGGTCCTCGTTGGGAGGGGGCTCGTCGGGCAGCGGGCGGGGCTCCGGGGCCCGGTTGGCGTCTTCCGGTGCGCCCAGCTCCGCCAGGTCCCGCGCCGTCGCCAGGGCGCGCTCGAGGGCCTCGTCCCCGGGGTCCGCCGTGAAGGCGAACCCGACCCGCTGCCGGTGGAAGACCCGCAGGCCGACCCCGGATTCCTGGCGCTCCTCGAGGGACTCGAGCCGTCCGTCCGCGACCGAGACCCTGGTGGAGACGGTCTCGACCAGGGCCACCTCGAGTTCCTCGATTCCCAGCCGGGTGGCCAGCTCGAGGGCCCGCCGCGCGATCCGGCCTCCCGCGGCACCGTCGAACCCGTTCATTCCTCGCCTCCTCCCCCCGTTCCCCCGACGACGAGGGAGGGGATGCGCAGGGTCGGTTGCGCGTCCCCCACGGGGACGCCCTGCCCGTCCTTGCCGCACGTTCCCACGGCCCAGCCGAGGTCGGAGCCGACCATGTCGATGCTCTCGAGCACCGCCGGCCCGTTGCCCGTGAGCATCGCGTCCCGGACCGGCTCCGCGATCCGGCCGTCCCGGATCCGGTAGGCCTCGAGGCAGTGGAAGACGAAGTTCCCGGACACGATGTCGACCTCGCCGCCGCCCATGTCCGCGACGAAGAGACCATCGCGGACCGAGGCGACGATCTCCCCGGGCGCGTCCTCGCCGGGAGCGATGAACGTGTTGCGCATCCGGGGAATCGGCAGGTGGCGGAACGATTCCCGGCGGCCGTTGCCGGTCGGCTCCATCCCCAGCTTGCGCGCCGTTTCCCGGGACTGGAGAAGCCCGACCAGCGTGCCGCGGTCGATCAGGACGACGCGACGGGTCGGTTCCCCCTCGTCGTCCACCCGGCTGCTGCCGCGGCGGCCGGGCAGCGTCCCGTCGTCGATCACCGTCACCCTCTCGGAGGCGACCTTCTTCCCCAGCTTGCCCGAGTAGATGGAAAGGTTCTTCAGGTAGAAGTCCGCCTCCAGGCCGTGACCGCAGGCCTCGTGGATCATGGTGCCGCCCGCCCGGCTCGAGAGCACGACCGGCATCGTGCCGGCGGGCGCGGGGGCCGCCTCGAGCTGGAGGCACGCGATCCGCGCCGCCTCCGCGGCCACCTTCTCGACCACTTCCGCCGTGAGGAACTCCCAGCCCCGGGTCGCCGAGTCCGCCCGGTACCCGGAGCGGATCTCCGCCTCCTGCCGGGCGACGACCTGGCAGTTGAAGGTCACGTAGGGGGTCGGCTCGACGACGAAGCGTCCCTCCGAGTTCGCGACCAGGACGAGCCTGCGGGTGGTCCGCACCACCGCCGTCACCTGGACGACCCGGGGGTCGTGCTGCCGCGCCACCCGGTCGGCGAGGGCGAGCCGTTCCGCCAGCTCGCCGGCCGGCACCGTGTCCGGCCAGGTCCCGACGGGGGCCAGCGGTTCGAGGACCTCCTCCCGGAAGGGGGCGACGCGGGCCTGGCGGCTGCCGGCGACCCCCTCGGCCAGCCGGTCGGCGAGGGCGAGCAGGTGGTCCCGGCCGGTGGAGTTCCCGTTGGCGAACCAGGTCGAGTCGCCCCGGACCACCCGGAGCCCGACCCCCCGGTCCCGCCCCGAGGAGGTGCGGACGATCCGGCCCTCCTCGAGGACGAGGCTCGTCCCGTCCCGCTGTTCGAAGAAGAGCTCCGCGAACTCCCCGCCGCGGGCCAGGGCATGGTCGAGGACCTCCCGGACCAGGGCGGGTTCGAGTGGAATCATGGGAACCTCCCCTCCACGGGTCGCCGGGCGTCGTCTCCCGGCAACGGCCGGACCGGCGATTGTAACAAGAATGCAGGCGCGGGGCGCACCGGTCAGGCGCGGAGCGGCAGCGGCCTTCCCTCCCGCAGCAGCCGGGCGTCCTCCCGGAGGTCCCGGAAGACCTCGGCCACCCGGCGCCGGGTCTCGTGCCACGGGCCGGAGTTGTCGATCACGTAGTCGGCGACGGCAGCCTTGCTGTCCTGGGGAAGCTGGGCCCGGATCCGCGCCCCCGCCGTGTCCGCGTCGATCCCGTCCCTCTCCATCAGCCGGCGCAGCTGGACCTCCGGGTCGGCCACGACGACGACCAGCCGGTCGAACTGGGCGTGCCGGCCGGTTTCCACCAGCAGGGCGGCGTCGTAGAGGATCACGTCGGTGCCCCCCCCGGCGGACAGGTCCGCGATCCGCCGCCGGCTCTCCGCGACGACCATCGGGTGGACGATTTCCTCCAGCCGGCGCCGCTCCGCGTCGTCCCGGAACACGATGTCCGCCAGGCGGCCCCGGTCCACGCCGCCTCCCGGCAGCAGCACGCCACGGCCCCAGGTGGAGACGATCGCCGGGACCGCCGCGCCCCCCGGTCCGAGCAGGTCGTGGACGATCCCGTCCGCGTCCACCACCGCCGCCCCCAGTTCCCGGAACATTCCCGCCACGGTGCTCTTCCCGGTGGCGATCCCCCCGGTCAGCCCCGCCACCAGGACCGGCCGCTGCGGGTCCTCCGGGCGGAGGCGCTCCGTCATCGCGGCGTCGCGCCGCCCCGGGCCAGGGCCCGCTCGGCGGCGAGGAGCGTGTTGTCGAGGAGCATCGTGACCGTCAGGGGGCCGACCCCGCCGGGGACCGGCGTGATGGCCGCGGCCCGGGCGGCCGCCTCGCCGAAGTGCACGTCCCCCACGAGGGCCCGCCCCTTTTCCCGGAACCGGGCGAGACGCTTCTCCTGCCCGGCGAGGAGGTCCTCGGCGAGGCGGGGGTCGGTGACCCGGTTGATGCCGACGTCGATGACCACGGCGCCCTCCCGGACGAAGTCGCCCCGCACCAGGCCGGGCCGGCCCACCGAGGCGACGAGCAGGTCGGCTTGCCGGCAGACGGCCGCCAGGTCCCGCGTGCGGGAGTGGCAGAGGGTGACGGTGGCGTGCCGCCGCAGCAGCAGGAGCGCGACCGGCTTGCCGACGATGTTCGAGCGCCCCACGACCACCGCGCGCCGGCCGGCCAGGTCGAGCCCCGCCTCGTCGACCAGGGCCAGGATCCCCCGGGGCGTGCAGGGAACGATGCCGTCCTCCTCGCCGAGCAGCAGCTTGCCCGCGTTCACCGGGTGGAACCCGTCGACGTCCTTGGCCGGGGGGATCGCCGCGAGGACTTCCCGTTCGTCCAGGTGCCCGGGCAGGGGAAGCTGGACCAGCAGGCCGTCGATCGCCGGGTCGTCCGCCAGCCGCCGGACGGCTTCCAGGACCCCTTCCCGGGAGGCGGTCGCCGGGAGGCGTTCCACGACCGAGGACATGCCGACCGCGCGGGCGGAACGCTCCTTGTTCCGCACGTAGACTCCGCTGGCCGGATCGTCCCCCACGAGCACGACCGCCAGCCCGGGCGGGCGCCCGGCCCGGCGCGTGAAGTCCGACACCCGGCCGGCCAGCTCCGCCTGGAGCCGGCGCGACAGGGCCCTGCCGTCGAGGATGCGTGCGCTCATTGCCGGCCTCCTCGGCCCTCCCCCGCGGGGAAGACCTTCCGGAAGGGCACGCGGACCCGGTGGGTCCGCGCCCCGACCTGGAGGAAGGGGATCTCGAGGACGAGGGTGCGGGCCTCCCGGGGCGGCTCCGGGAAGACGAGCAGGCCCTCCCGGCTCTCCCCGGGCCCGCGGAGGTCCACCGGTCCGTCGAGGAGACCCTTCATGAAGGCGTCCACCGTGGCCCGGGCCGGCCCGGTCTCCCGGTCCGGCCGGAGCAGGTCCCAGGCCCGGGTGTAGTCCAGGGGAGCCACCGGCCACTTCCCGCGGTCGGGCCAGAGGTGGATCGCCCCGGTCTCCACGTGCACCGGCAGCTCCCCGGTGGCGCGGAAGGCCGCCCGGATCGTGACGAGCCGCTCGCCGCCGGGAAGGCGGGCGAGGGGATCCTCCGTCGTGCCGAGGCGATCCCGCAGCCAGGCCCGCCGCCCCGCCGCGTCCAGGGGCTCGAGCTCGATCTCCACCCCCGGCAGGACCTTCCGGGTGACCTTCGCGTCCCCGGGGGATGCCAGCCGGAACGGCCGCCACGGCGGGGGACCCGTGGCGCAGCCGGCCAGGAGCGCCGGCAGGAGGACGAGGAGGACGGCGACGGGACGGGACGGGCGCACGGGCGAACCTCCGGCGGGGAGTCTACCCGGGATCGTGGCGCGGGGAAAAAGGCGCCCTACAATCGGAGTTTCGGCCGCGCGGGGCGGCCGCCGGAGCGGGAGATGCCGGAAGAGATCGTCGTTCGCGGGGCCAACGAGCACAACCTGCGCCACCTCGACGTGCGGATCCCGCGGAACCGGCTCGTCGTGATCACCGGCGTCTCCGGGTCGGGGAAGTCGTCGCTGGCCTTCGACACGATCTACGCCGAGGGACAGCGCCGGTACGTGGAGTCCCTCTCCGCCTACGCCCGCCAGT
>CAZOTT010000089.1:0-12556 GCA_964582785.1 uncultured Acidobacteriota bacterium
TTCCGGCGGGAGCGGCCGCCGCCTGCTGGGTCTGCCGCCGCGGGGGATGCCTGCCACCCGCCTCGGATCCCGGCACCCTCGGGTCCCTCCTGGACGATCTCGCGAAGCCGGCCGGGGCCGGGCGCTGAGACCCCGGGCGGCGCGGCCCCCGGGGATACCGGAACCGGGGCAACACCACCCCCGGGCTTGCTTACCGGCTTGTAAAATCCGGCGATGGCAGGTTTCTGCTGGAGACCGGTTGAAACTTTGTTGCATTGATGTAGCATTTCTCCCGTCGGCAGGGCCGGCAGGATCCGCCGGGCGGGGTTCCCGGCAGCCCGGCCCGCAACAGGACGAAGAAAAGAGAGGAGGAACGCGATGAGTCTCGTCGGAAAGCAGGCCCCGGACTTCGAGCTGATGGGCTACTACAAGAAGGAATTCAAGTCCTACAAGCTGTCGGACTTCCGCGGCAAGTGGGTCTTCCTGCTGTTCTACCCCCTGGACTTCACCTTCGTCTGCCCGACGGAGGTCCTCGCCTTCTCCCGGGCGGCGGGAGAGTTCCGCGAGCGGAACTGCGAGATCCTCGGGATCTCGGTCGATTCCCACTTCGTGCACAAGGCCTGGGTGGACGCCGACTATGCCGATGGCGGTCTCGGCGGCGACCTGGAGTTCCCGCTCCTCGGTGACCTCGGCAAGAAGGTGGCCGCCGACTACGGCGTGCTCGACGAGAACGCCGGCGTCGCCCTCCGCGGCCTGTTCCTGGTCGATCCCGAGGGGACCGTCCAGCACGCGACGATCAACAACCTGAGCGTCGGCCGGTCCACGAAGGAGGCCCTCCGGGTGCTCAAGTCCTTCCAGTACGTCACCAGCCACGAGGGCGAGGTCTGCCCGGCGGACTGGGACGAGGGGATGGACACGATGAAGGCCGACCCCGAGGAGATGAAGAAGTTCCTCGCCGAGCACCACTGAGCCCGCGCCCGGTGCGGGCGCGCCGCCCGGCGGCGCCATGGAGAGGGGGGCATCCGCCCCCCTTTTCCCTTAGGCTGGTGCCGGAAGGTGACCGATGATGGAGCTTGCGACCTCTCTCGTCCGCGAATTCTGGCTGCTCCTCGGGGAGATGGCTCCCTGGCTGCTCTTCGGCTTCCTGGTCGCCGGGATCCTGTCCGTCTTCCTGCGGCCCGAGACGATCGAGCGTCACCTGGGGGGCCGGGGACTCGGGCCGTCCCTCCGGGCGGCCGCCTTCGGGGTGCCGCTGCCCCTCTGCTCGTGCGGCGTCATCCCGGTGGCCGCGTCCCTGCGCCGCCACGGGGCCAGCCGCGGGGCGACGGCGGCGTTCCTGCTGTCCACCCCCCAGACCGGGGTGGACAGCATCCTGGTCACGTTCTCCCTCCTGGGCCCGGTCTTCGCCGTCGTCCGCCCGGTGGTCGCGTTCCTCTCCGGGGTGATCGGGGGGATCGTCGTCGACCTGCTGGGGGACGAGCGGTCCGTCCCGGCGGCCCCGGCCGTGCCCGGCACACCGGTTCCCCTCCCGGCCGCGCCGGCGGCCGGTGACCCCGCCGGCGGCTCCTGCACCGATTCCTGCTGCGCGGGAGAAACCGCGGCCCCCCGCTGGCGCCGCATCCTCGAGTACGGCTTCGTCACCCTGCCCGACGACCTGGCCCGGCCCCTGCTTCTCGGGATCCTGGTGGCCGGCCTGATCGGCCTGCTGGTCCCCGAGGACCTCTTCGCCGGGGTCCTCGGCCACGGCCTGGTCCCGATGCTGGCCATGATGGCGATCGGGATCCCGATCTACGTCTGCGCCACCGGCTCGGTGCCGGTGGCGGCGGCCCTCATCGCCAAGGGCGTCTGCCCCGGGGCGGCGCTGGTCTTCCTGATGACGGGCCCCGCCACGAACAGCGCCACGATCGCCACCGTGTGGAAGATCCTCGGCCGGCGGGCCGCCATCGCCTACCTGGCCGTGGTCGCCCTGACCGCCCTGGCCTCCGGCCTGCTGCTGGACGCCGCCTTCGACTGGACGGGCCTCTCCGTGGCGGGGGGAGCCGGCTCCATGCTGCCGGCCTGGCTCCGGCACGGCAGCGCCGTCCTCCTGCTCGCCGTCCTGGCCCGCGGCCCGGCCCGCCGCCTGCTCGACCGGCTGCGGGGCGGGCGCGCGGCGGCGGCGGACTCCTCCTGCTGCGCCGTCCCGGCGGACGAGACCGGGACGCATTCCTGCTGCGGCGGGCACGAGGACCACTGAGCCCGGCCCACCGGGGGGAGGCGCCGGGCCCCGCGGGCCGGCCGGCGCTCAGGGACAGGAGGCGGGCGCCGCCTCGATCTCGTCGTCCCGCAGGCCGACCTGGGAATCGGCGAGGCTCTCCCAGGTCATCGGCTCGCCGTCCGCCACTCCCCGGACCAGGACCCACCATCCCTCCCCGGCGGGGGGCACGGCGGTCCACTCCAGCCGGTCGGCATCGAGGTCATCGGCGAGGCACTCCTCCGTCGCCGCGGTGAAGTCCCCCCCGCTGTCCCGGAGTTCGCGCAGGTCCCCGCGGACGACGTCGAACGCGTCGGCCCCGCACTCCCGGTCCCAGGAGATGGCATCCTTTTCCACGGTGACCCGCACCCGGGCGGTCGCCGGCGAGGCCAGGATCTCCACGTCGTCGATGTTCCAGCCCGAGCAGGCATCGACGACGGTGAGCTGGACGTGGTGCTTGAAGCGGAACCACACCCCGGCGTGGTGGTCCGCCTGCGGCGCCTCGTGTTCCACCTGCGTCCAGTGGTCGTCCGACATCGGTCCCTCGGCCTTCCAGATCTCCTCCCAGGTCGAGCCGTCCGTGGAGACCTCCACCGCCTGGCTCACGACGGGGGCCTGCCCCGCGTTCAGCCAGCGCATGTAGCGCAGGCGGGTGCCGGCGGCGGCGGAAAGGTCGAACGGCCCGAGTACCAGGTATTCCGGGTTGCCCGCCATCCGGTCGTAGTTGCCGGCGAGGTTGATCCCGAACACGTTCGAACCGGTCGCCCCGGAGGTGGGATCCGGGTTGGGACACGAGGGGCTGCCACCCTCCCCGGCCGGAACGCCGAACTCCCACTGCCCCTCCCGGGACCACCCCGGGTCGGAATCGAGGTCGAAGGAGTACTCCTCCACGGCGCGCCCGACGTGCAGGCGGGCCGGGCGGTCGGTGTCCCCGGCGTGGTCGGTCAGGTTCGTGAAGTGCACCGTCGTCTCGTGGTCCCCGTTGTCCAGCTGGTGGGCCAGCTCGCCGAACGAGACGGTCACTTCCACCGAGGCGCCCGGGTCGAGGGTCCCCGCGGAGGGTTCCGCGACGACCCACGGGTCGTCCGCCGTCACCTGGTAGTCGAGCGGGTCCTCCTGGTCACGGTTCTTCAGCGTGTAGACCCGGCGATCCGGGTCGAAGGGCCCGCCCGCGGGCCCGCTCCCCTCGATCCCCTCCGGGGGAGTCACCTCGAGGCCGTGGGGACTGGCCTCCCCGTAGACCCGCAGCGAGGGGTCGCCGAAGATGTGCCACGTCTTGTACATGCCCGGGCCGGCGGAGGGATACTTCTCGATCATGGAACACGAGCCGGCGAAGTAGAGCGCCCCCACCGTGTGGTACGGGTGGTCCGGGTCGGTCAGGAGGAGGTTGAACTCGTCCTGGGCCTCCATCGGCGGCGCCCAGTCCTGGTTGATCGACGACCCGTAGAAGGTGATCGCCCCCGTGGGCCGGCCCGTCGTGTCGTCCGTCGCCCGCAACCAGGCCTCGGCGAAGCACTTGTCCCGCTTGTGGAACGCCCCGTTGACGCAGGCCACGGAGAAGATGAAGGGCAGCATGTCGTCGTTCACCAGGGCGTCCACGTCCTCGACGTTGAAGCCGGTGGTGCCCCAGCTGGTCTCGCTGCCGTGCCCGCAGTAGTTGACGAGCCCGCGGCCGTCGTTCAGGGCGTCGGACACCTGGGTATCGGTGGCGCCCGGGTCGTAGATCTGGTCCACGTGGGTGTAGCCCGCATCGAGGAGCCAGCCGCGGATCTCCTCCATGTGTTCCTTGTCCTGCTGCCCCTCGTCTCCCTGTCCCGCCCCCTGGTCGGAGGCGATCCCCGCCGCCTTCATGAACCAGTCCTGGTGAATGGCGTCGAGGGTTCCCTCGTAGTCGATCGTGCGCTCCGTCTGGGTGTCCACCTCGTAGTCCCGCTGGGCGGAGAAACGGCCGACCATGATGTCGGGGTAGTCGTCGTCCCCGGCCAGCAGGGCGTAGACCGGGTCCCCGGGTCCCTCGCGGCCGCTGTAGTTCACCGTCGGGCTGGCCACCTGGTCGATGTCCCCCACGAGAACCACGAAGGCGAGGTTCGTGCTGTCGTACCGCTGCTGGATGTACTGCTTGATCGAGTCGGGGTCGTTGCCGATGTCGCCCACCGGCACCACGTCCGCCGGGATGCCCATCGCCTCCTTGTGGTCGGCGAAGGCCGACATCCGGTCGACCCACGGGTCGTGGCAGATGATCAGCATCGACCCGTCCTCGTCCATGTCGGGGTAGCGATCGCCCCGCTCCCCCGCCGCCGCCCGGCCCGGGTCGTGGTGATCGAAGTTGACGAAGAGCGACCGCATCAGCTCCCGGAACGCCCGGGACGGCTTCCATCCCACCCGCCCCCGGTCGATCACGTTGATCGTCCCCGGGCCGGCGTCCCGCAGCTCGACGCGGACGTGGGTGTAGATCCGGGTCACGCCGCGCACCGGGTCGAAGACGAACGGCGTCACCCGCACCGGGAGGCCCCGCACGTCGCGCAGGATGTACGGCCGGCCCGCGGTCACCGGCGCCGCCGGCCACGGGCGACGTGCCCGGTAGACCGGGCCGAACGCCCAGGGCACCGTCGCCGGGTCGACCGTCCGGGGCAGGCTGCCCTTCGAGGGGACGGGGACCGCCTCGACCTCGGTCCAGGTGGACTCGAGCAACCGGACGGCCATCCGCCGGTCGTCGGGGATGATCACGCTGCGGGCGATCACCGGCAGCTCGGGGCTGCCCTTTTCGAGGAGTACTCCCTCCCCCGGAACGACGAAGCGCACGTACTCCCGCCCGTCGATGACGACCTTCTCCCGCTGGAAGTCCAGCAGGTCCACGTCCAGGACGATCCGGTGGCCGTCATCGGCGACCAGCCGCACGGCGACCGGGCCGCTGCCGGCCGCCGCGGCCGGCGGCAGGAGAAACGCGGTGACGAGCAGGAAGACGACAAGCGACAGCATCCGGCGCACGGTGGTTCTCCTTGCCCCCCGCTGACCGGGCGGCCTCCCCACCGCCGGCACGGCACAACGGCCCCGGCCCGGGCAGGCGTACCCGGGCCGCTCGCCCTATTAGGTACGGGGACGGCCGGGGATTGCAAGGGGTTCCGGGGCAGCCGCCGGCCGGGCAGGTTATCCTGCCCCCGGAGGAGAACCGGTGCTCGACGCCTTCGCCCGCCAGCATCCCGTCGTGCAGGCCCTCCTGGCCACCCTGTTCACCTGGGGCGTCACGGCCCTGGGGGCGGCCCTCGTCTTCCTCTTCACCACCATGCGCCGGCGCGCCCTGAACGCTTCCCTCGGGTTCGCCGCCGGGGTGATGATCGCCGCCAGCTACTGGTCGCTGCTGGCGCCGGCGATCGAGATGAGCCGGGAAACCGGTGGCGTTTCCTGGCTGCCCGCCGCGGGCGGGTTCCTGCTCGGCGGGGCGTTTCTGTGGGGCGTGGACCGGGTGCTGCCCCACCTGCACCTCGGCCTGCCCCGGGAGGAAGCGGAAGGGATCCCGACCTCGTGGCAGCGGGCGGTTCTGCTCGTCCTGGCGATCACCCTGCACAACATTCCCGAGGGGCTCGCGGTGGGGGTGGCGTTCGGGGCGGTGCACGCCGGGCTGCCCTCCGCGACCCTGGGCGGGGCGATCGCCCTGGCCATCGGGATCGGCATCCAGAACTTTCCCGAGGGAACGGCGGTCGCGGTTCCCCTGCGGGCCGAGGGCCTGTCCACCGCCCGGAGCTTCTTCTACGGCCAGCTCTCCGGCGCGGTGGAACCGGTCGCCGGCGTCCTCGGGGCGGCGGCGGTGCTGGCGATCCGGCCCCTGCTTCCCTGGGCCCTCGCCTTCGCCGCCGGCGCGATGATCTACGTGGTCGTGGAGGAACTGATCCCCGAGGCCCAGCAGGAGGGCAGCACCGACGTCTCCACGGGCGGCCTGATGGCGGGCTTCACCGTCATGATGATCCTCGACGTCGCCCTCGGCTGACGCTCCCTGGCGGGAGCCGGTCCCCCCGGCCGTTTCTGCCGGGAGGTCATCCCCCCGCACCCCGTTCCCGCTTCCTCCCGGGCCCCCTCACCGGCCGGGGCCCTTCGCGCCGGCAGATGATCGGGCGGTCCGTCCTGACGAAATGATTTGTTTTCTGGCGCCGCGGCCGGACTGGCCTTACCCTGCTGCCCTGATGAGTTCACCGGCCGCCATGGGGAGAACCGTGACCACCGCCCTCACCGCGGTGGCGCTGCTTGTTGCGGGCGGGCTCCTGCCTGCCGCAACACCGGTTCTCTGCCTGTCCGGCAGCCACTGTGCGGTCGAGGGGGTTCTCTCCACGTGTCGGACGGTGGCCCCGGCCGGTTCCGGGGAAACCGCCTCCCCCGGAGACGACGGCTGCGTCGACCTGGCGCTGGCCGTCCCCCTGCTTCCCGGCACCGGCCCCCTGCCGATCCTCCGCGCGGGGCCGGCCCCGGGGGCCGCCGCGCCGGATCCCGCCGACGACGACCGGCGATACCCTTCCGTGGTCCACCCCTCTCTTCGCGCCCTGGCCGCGGTCGTCCTGCTGTCCTGATCCTCGTCACGTCCTTCCGCGCCCGGCGGCCCCCCGGCACCGTTCCGGGAAGCCGCCCCACCACCCGCGACCCGTACCTCCCGTCCCCGACGAGGATCCAGCGATGGACCGCCGTACCCCGGTACCTGCAACTTTCCTCCTGTGTCTCCTGTGCCTCCTTCCCCCGGCCGCGGCCGGGGAGCCCGGGGAAGACACCCTGCCCGCCATTACCCTCGCGGAGGCCGAGGCCCGCGCCCTCTCCCGCAACCCCCTGCTGCGGGAGGCGGACCTGTCCGCCCAGGCCGCCGGCGCCCTCCTGTTCCAGGCCGGGAGGCTGCCGAATCCCACCGTCGAGCTGGAGGCGGAGAACATCGCCGGGAACGGCCCCTTCCGGGGGACGGGGGCGTCCGAGTGGACCCTTTCCCTGGCCCAGGTGATCCCCCTCGGGGGGAAACGGGCCGCGCGACGCGCCCTTTCCCGGGTGGAACTGGACCTCGCCCGGCTCGCCCGCGAAGAGCGCCGGTTGTCGGTTCTGGCCGGGACACGGGCCGCCTTTCACCGCGCCCTCGTCGCGCAGGAGCGGGTCGTGCTCCGCGAGGAAATGCTGCGACTCGCGCGGCGATTCGCCGAGACGGTACACCGACGGGTGGAAGCGGGCCGCGCGGCCCCCGTCGAAGGGATCCGGGCACGCGTCGAGGTGAGCCGCGCCCGCACGGCCCTCGCGAGGGCCCGCCGCAACCGGACCGCCGCCCGGGCTGCCCTCGCCGCCACCTGGGGAGCGCTGGCGCCCGATTTTTCCCGGGTCCGGGGAAACCTTCCGGTTCCTCGGGCAGCACCCCCGTGGGAGAAACTCCTCGACGCGCTCGAGCGCACCCCGGCCATCCGCACCCTCGCCGCCCGCCGGGCACGGGCGGCGGCCGCCGCCCGCCGCGAGCGGGTGCGGGCGATTCCGGACCCCGAGTTCCGCGTCGGGGCCCGCCGGTTCGCCGACACCGGTGACCGGGCCTGGATCGCCAGCGCCGGGATCCCCCTCCCGGTCCTCGACCGGAACCGGGGAGCCCGCCGGGCGGCGCGGCTGGGCAAGGTGCGGGAGGAGCTGTCGGCCCGGGCCGCCCGGGCCGAGCTCGTGGCCGCCCTGCGGGCGATCCGCGCCCGCCTGGCCGCCGCGGAGGAGGAGCTGGCCTCCCTGCGGAACGAAGTCGTCCCCTCGGCGGAAGAGGCGTTCCGCCTGGTGGAAACCGGCTACCGGGAAGGCAAGTTCGGTTTCATCGACGTGCTCGACGCCCGGCGCGACCTAGTGGCCGCACGGGAACTCCTCCTGGACGCGGGGCTGGAAGTGCTCCTGGCCCGCGTGGAACTCGACCTCCGCACCGCGGACGCGTTGCGCGTTCCCCCCGGGGTGGCACGATGAAGACGGTCCTTTCCCTGCTGCCTGTCCTCCTGCTGCCCTTTTTCGCCGCCTGCCGGGCGCAGGTTCCTCCTCCCCCGGCAACCGCCGCCGGGGAGTCCTCCTCAGCGCCCGGCGACCACCCGGGAGCCGACCACGATCCCGGGCCCCCTTCCGTCGACGCCGCTGTCGCCGCCGCGGCGGGCGTTCGACTGGCGGTGGCGGGACCGGGCACGATCGCCCTTTACCGTGACCTTCCCGGGGAGGTGCGGCCGAACGGTGACCGCCTGGCGCACGTCGCTCCCCGCGTCGGCGGAATCGCCCGCCGGGTTTCCGTCCGCCTGGGCGATCGTGTTCGCCGGGGGGAGATCCTGGCCGTTCTCGAGAGCCGGGAGCTCGCCCGCGCGAGGGCCGCGCTCCTCGCCGCGCGTGCGCGGCTGAACCTGGCGCGGGAAACCTTCCGCCGCGAGGACCGGTTGCGGCGTCAGCAGGTCAGCGCGGAACAGGACTGGCTGAATGCCCGCACGGCCCTCGCGCGGGCCGAAATCGCGGAGCGCGCCGCCCGCCAGGAGCTCCTCGCCCTCGGCGTCCCCCCGGACGAGCTCGATCGCCTGGACGATCTCCGGGCCGCCGACCTCGCCCGCCTCGAACTGCGTGCGCCCCTCGCGGGGGAAGTGATCCAGCGTCACATCACTCCGGGGGAAGCGATCGCGGCGCTCGCGACGGTGTTTACCGTGGCGGACCTCTCCTCGACGTGGGTGGACCTCGCCGTCTACCCCCGGGACCTGGCCCTCGTCACCGCGGGGTCCCCGGTGGTCATTTCCGCCGGGAACGGGCGCCTTCGCGCGGCGGCCACGATCGACTACGTCGCCCCCCTTCTCGGAGAAGAAACCAGGACCGCCACCGCCCGGGTCGTTCTGCCCAATCCGCGGGGCGCCTGGCGTCCCGGGACGTTCGTCACCGGACGCGTCAGCCTGGAGGAAACCGCCGTGCCGGTTGCCATCCCCCTCTCCGCCCTTCTTCGTCCGGCCGGGGACTCGGTCGCGGTCTTCGTCGCCCAGTCGGCGGGCCGGTTCATCCTGCGCAGGGTCGTGCTCGGCCGCACGGACGACCGTCACGCCGAGGTGGTGAGCGGGCTGGAGCCGGGAGAACGGTACGTCGCCGCGGGAGGATTCGCGCTGCTGGCAGAGCTGCGCAAGGACTCCTTCGACCACGACGAACACTGAACGGGGGACCGCCATGAAGACAATGCTCCGCCTCGTGGTCGAAAGCCGCCTCGTCGTTCTTGCCCTCGCATTCCTCGTGATGGCGGCCGGCTGGTTCACCTGGCAGCAGCTTCCCGTCGACGCCTTCCCCGACGTCTCGCCCAACCTGGTCCAGGTGTTCACGGTGACGGACGGGCTTGCGCCGGAGGAGATCGAGACCTGGGTGACGTTCCCCATCGAGACGGCGATGAACGGCCTGCCCGGCGTGCGGAAGATCCGTTCGATCTCGAACTTCGGCCTCAGCGTGGTCAGCATCTATTTCCGTGACGACGTCGACATCTGGTTCGCGCGGCAGCTCGTCGGCGAACGGCTCCAGGAATCCCGGGAGCAGATTCCGGAGGGATTCGGCGACCCGCAGCTCGGCCCGATCTCCACCGGCATGGGGCTGGTCCTTTTCTACTATCTCGACGACCCGGAAGGCCGCTACAGCCTCGAGGAGTTGCGGACTCTCCAGGACTGGCTGGTCAAGATCCACCTGCAGAAGGTCCCGGGAGTGACCGAGGTCCTGGGAATCGGGGGATGGGAAAAGCAGTTCCACGTGGAAGTCGACCCCGACGCCCTCCTGCGCTACGACGTCACGATCGACGAGGTAATCGCCGCGATTCGCGCCAACAACCTGAACGTCGGCGCCCAGTTCATCGAGCGGAACGCCGAGGAGCTCGTCGTCCGTTCCATCGGTCTGGCGACCGGCGTGGACGACCTGCAACGGATCGTTCTCCGCGCGGTCGACGGCACTCCGGTCTGGCTCCGCGACGTGGCCCGGATCCGCGTGGGCGGGGCGGTCCGGCGCGGGGTGCAGACCCGGAACGGCGTCGGCGAGGTGGTGGCCGGGCAGGTGATCAAGCTGTTCGGGACCAATGCCTCCACGGTGATCGCCGCCGTGGAACGAAAGGTCGAGGAGATCAACGAGATCCTGCCGGAGGGTGTGCGGATCGTCCCCTACTACGAGCAGAAGAGCCTGGTCGAGGCGGCGGTCCGGACCGTGGTGGACGCGCTGGTTCAGGGCATCATTCTCGTGGTGATCGTTCTCCTGCTGTTCATGGGCGGATTCCGACCCAGCCTGGTCGTGGCCCTCTCCATTCCCTTCTCCGTGCTGGCAACCTTCATCGGGATGCGACAACTGGGTCTCTCCGCGAACCTCATGTCCCTCGGCGGACTGGCAATCGCCATCGGCATGATGGTCGACGGAACGATCGTCATGGTGGAGAACATCGACCGCGTTCTGCGCACCGCACCGGCCGGTGAAAGTCCCCGGGAGATCGCCGTCCGCGCCGGGGCCGAGGTGGCCCGGCCGATCCTCTTCGCGGTGACGATCGTGGTCGTGGTGTTCCTTCCCCTCTTCACCCTCCGCGGCGTGGAAGGGAAGACCTTTCGGCCCCTCGCGTGGACCTTCACCCTCGCCATGGCGGGCTCGCTGGCGTGGGCGCTGCTGGTGGCCCCGGCCCTCTCCTCCCTCCTGCTTCGCCGGCCGCGCGCCGCCGGTCCCGGCCTCGCGGACCGCTTCCTCTCCCTGCTCGGCCGGGTCTACGAACCGCTGCTCCGCGGGTTTGCCCGCCGCAGGATCCTTCCGCTTCTCCTCGCCCTCTTCCTCCTGGCCGGGGGATCCGCCGTGATTCCGTTCCTGGGTTCCGAGTTCACCCCCACCCTGCAGGAAGGGACGATGGTGGTGCGCCTGACGATGGCCCCCTCGATCGCCCTGACCGAGTCCACGCGCATCGCCCTCTCCGTCGAGCGGAAATTGATGGCGCTGCCGGAGGTGCGGTCCGTCGTGACCCGGATCGGCAGGGGCGAGGTCGGCGCGCACACCGACCCGGTGAACAGCGCCGAGATGTACCTCCTTCTCGCGCCCCGCGAACGCTGGCGGGTCGGGAACCAGGAGGAACTGGAGGAGCTGGTCCGGCAGCACCTCGGGGTGATCCCGGGGGTGCTGGTCAACTTCACCCAGCCGATCGAGATGACCGTCGATGAGCTGCTCGAGGGCGTGCGCGCCCAGCTCGCGATCAAGGTGTTCGGAGAGGACCTGGCGACGCTGGAGCGGACGGCGAACGAGATCGCCGCGGTCGTGCGGACGGTGCCCGGGGCCGCCGATGTCCAGGTGGATCGGTTGGCGGGGTCACCCCAGCTGCTGATCCGGGTGAACCGCGAGGCGATCGCCCGGTGGGGCCTGGATGTGGCCACCGTGCAGGAGACGATCCGCGCCGCGGTGGGCGGGGCCGTGGCGGGGCAGGTGTTCGAGGGGATCCGCCGCTTCGATATCCTGGTCCGCTACCCGGAGGGCAGGCGCAATACCCGGGGGGCCATCGAATCCATCCTCGTCCGGGGGCCGGGGGGAATCCGCGTGCCGCTCGGCGAGCTGGTGGAGGTGTCGGAGGTCATCGGTCCCCGCCAGGTGACCCGGGAGGACGGCCAGCGGTTCGCGACGGTCCAGTGCAACGTGGCCGGCCGGGACATCGGTTCATTCGTGGCGGAGGCGCAGGACGCGATCCGGCAGCGGGTCCCGCTCCCCCCGGGGTACCTTGTCACCTGGGGGGGACAGTTCGAGCTCCAGCAGCAGGCGAACCGGCGGCTGGCGCTGGTCGTGCCGATCACCCTGCTCCTCGTCTTTCTCCTCCTGCATGCCGCGTTCGGGTCGGTACGGCGGACCCTCCTGATCGTGGCCAACATCCCCCTTGCCCTGGTCGGAGGCGTCGTTTCCCTGGCCCTCTCCGGGCAGGACCTTTCCGTCCCCGCCTCCGTCGGGTTCATCTCCCTGTTCGGCATCGCCCTGGGCAATGGAATGGTACTGATCTCGGCGATGGACCGGCTGGCGGCGGGAGGACTGTCCCCGATCGAGGCGGCCGTCCAGGGGGCGCTCCTGCGGCTGCGTCCCGTCCTGATGACCGCCACGACGACCGCCCTCGGGCTTGCACCCCTGCTGCTCGCCTCCGGTACGGGCAGCGAGGTGCAGCGACCCCTCGCCACCGTGGTCCTCGGCGGCCTGGCCACCTCGACGGTCCTGACACTGCTGGTCCTGCCGGCCTTCTACCCCGTCATCGCCGGGGAAGCGAGGGAACGATGAGCAGCGCTTTGCCCTTCCCTGCTACCCCCTCACTTCCCTCTGTCCTCCCCTCCCGGTACGATCCGACGCTCCAGCACCCGTCCACCCTTCTCGCTC
>CAZOTT010000090.1:0-12418 GCA_964582785.1 uncultured Acidobacteriota bacterium
GCCGCGGATCGGCGGGATAGAAGGCTCCTGCCACCGCCGGGTACCGGATCGCGGCCATCGTCGTTCCTCCTCGCCTGCGCCGGAGGAGTTTACCCCGTTCCCCCCGGGGCATCCTTCCCCCGCCCCCCGGGACGGGCTATTCTTGCGGTCCCCGCCGGGAGGGAGAAGGCCCGTGAAGGTCGCGCTGATCCAGGACACCCCCCGCCTCGGAGACGTGGGGGCCAACCTCGAGCGGACGGTGGCGCTCCTGGAACAGGCCGCGCACCGGGGGGCGGAGGTCGCCCTCCTGCCGGAACTGTTCCTCACCGGCTACCGGCTCGGGGACCTGGTCCCGGACGTCGCCCTGCGCCTCGACCGGCCCGGCCCGGTGCTGGAGCGTCTCGCCGCCGCGTCCCGGAGGATTCCCTTCGCGATCGGCCTCGTCGAGGAGTCGAGCCATCACCTCTACTACAACGTCGCGGCCTGGTTCGAGGGCGGGGAACTCCGGCACGTCCACCGCAAGTGCTACCTTCCTACGTATGGCATGTTCCGGGAGGGGATGGACTTCGCCCGGGGCGACCGGATCCGCACCTTCCCGACCCCCTTCGGCCGGGCCGGCCTGCTGATCTGCGAGGACGCCTGGCACCCCTCGGCGGCCACGCTCCTCGCCCTCGGGGGCGCGACCCTCGTCTTCGTCCTCTCGGCGAGCCCCCTGCGCGGGCTCGGCGTCGGCCGGCACAACCTGTCCATCGACACGTGGGTCCAGCTCCTGACCACCCTCGCCCGCTTCCACGGTTTCCCCGTCTGCTACGTCAACCGGACCGGTTTCGAGGACGGCCTCGGCTTCGGCGGGGGCAGCTTCGCCACCGACGCGGCCGGCAACCTGCTCGCCGCGGCCCGGGACATCGACCCGGAGCTGCTCCTCGTCGAGGTGCCGGTGGAACGGACCCGCGACATGCGGTTCGCCTACCCCCTGCTGCGGGACGAGCGCCCGGACCTGGTCCACCGGGAACTGGGCCGCATCCTGGACCGCGGGGAGGACCTCCCGTGAGCACGCCGGTGCCGCTGCCGATGGATCCCCCGGAACTGACGCGGCAGCTCGTCGCGTTCCTGCAGGAGGAGACCGGCAAGGCGGGGTTCTCCCGGGCCGTGGTCGGCGTGTCCGGCGGCCTGGACTCCGCGGTCGCGCTCCTGCTCGCCGTCCGGGCCCTGGGGCCGGAGAACGTCCTGGCCCTGCGGATGCCCCACCGGGACAGCTCGCCGGCGAGCCTGGCCCACGCCGACCTGGTCATCGGGGCGGTGGGGTGTCCCGGGGAAACCCTGGAGGTGACCGGGCCGGTGGAGGCGGCCCGGGAGGTGCTCGGCGCCGACGACCCGCTGCGCCGCGGCAACCTGGCGGCCCGGGTCCGGATGGCCTTCCTCTACGACCGGGCGATGGCGCGGCGGGCCCTGGTGGTGGGAACGAGCAACAAGACGGAGCTCCTGCTCGGCTACTCCACACGGTGGGGGGATGGCGCGTTCGATCTGGACCCCCTGGGCGACCTCTACAAGTGCCAGGTCCGCCGGCTCGGGCAGTACCTCGGCGTCCCCCGGGAGATCCTCGGGAAACCCCCCTCGGCGGACCTCTGGCCGGGGCAGACCGACGAGGAGGAGCTGGGCTTCACCTACGACGACGCGGACCGGCTCCTGTGGCTCGTCGTCGACCGGCGGATGCCGGCGGAGAAGGCGATCGACGAGGCGGGCCTCGACCGGGACCTGGCCCGGCGGATCGTCGAGCGGGTGCGGCGCACCCAGTTCAAGCGGACCCTGCCCCTGGTCTGCAAGGTCCAGGCGCGGACGATCGGGATCGACTTCCGCTACCCCCGGGACTGGGGTCTCTGATCAGAACGGGAGGAAGACCTCGAGGTCCTGCCAGTCGTCCGGGCCGAGAACGTGCCGCACCCGCAACCCCCGCTGCTGGAGGTCCTCCGCGATGAACCGCCGGTGGCAGTGGGCCGGGTCCCGTTCGGCGCAGAGCACGGCCACGGTTTCCCGCCGGGCCAGGGCGACCAGTTCCTCCAGGCCCCGGCGGTACTCCGCCGTCTCCCGCCAGGCCCCGTATCCCTCCTCCCGCAGGCCGCCCAGGGTGGCTCCCAGCCAGGCGTACCCGATTCCCGCCTCCCCGAGGGACCGCTCCAGGGAAGGGCGGCTGTGCTGGGGATGGCGGCGGCTCCACGGGGCCGACCGGACATCGGCCACCAGGGTCACCCCCTGGCCGCGCAGGAGGTAGAGGAGCTCCCGCGCCGAGCGGTCGGAATGACCGACCGTCACGACCAGGGGGCTCCCGCGCCGGTTCCCTCGCCTCGCCACGCCGGCACCTCCTCGGCCCCGGCCCGGGCGCCCGGGGCCCGTTCATGGTAGGACATTCGGCCGTGGAACGGATCCCCCGGGCTGCCGTCGTCCTGGTCGACGGCTGGAACCTGCTGGTGCGGCTGGCCGGCGCGCCGGAGTCCCTCGGCGACCCCGGGACCCGGGAGGAGGCCCGCCGCCGGCTGCTCGACCTGCTCGAAGCGTGGGCGGACGCCCGCGGGGTGCGGGTGGTCGTCGCCTGGGACGGCCGCGGTCCCGCCGCGCCGGCCAGCGGGGAGCGGGTCCGCTCGGTGGGGGTCGACCCGCCCGCGGAGGCGGACGACTGGATCGCCCATGAGGCGAACCGTCTTCACCGGGAGGGGGTCCCGGTCCGGGTGGTCACCCGGGACCGGGGCCTCCTGGCGCGGGTTCCCCGGGCGGCGGCGTCCCTCCCGGCGGACGGGCTCGCCGCCGACCTGGCCGCCCTGGCCGGGAACCCGGTCCGGGCGCCCCACCTCCACGGGCCCCCCACCCCGGACGGGGAGATCCCCGCCGGCTCCGGCCCGGTGGACCCCGCCCGCCTGCCCCGGCGCCGCGGGGCCCCCTCCCCCCGCCCGCCGGAACCGGCCGCCCCTTCCGCCCCCGGGACCGCCGGGCCGGAGCCGCCGCGGAGTCCCTCCCCGGGGGGAACCGGGCCCGGTCCCCGGGAGGAGGCCCGGAGGAAGGCGGAGCGGGAGCGGAAGCGGGCCCGGTGGGAGCGGGCCCGCCGGCGGCGGGACGCCCTGCACCGACGGAAGCGCTGAACCCGCGGCGGGGGCCCCGGAGGCGCCCCGGCCGGGGGTTCCCGGCTCCCGCCGGCGGGAGCGTCACCGGGGTTTCCGGCCGCCGGGGAAGAGGCGGCTCCGGCGCCGGGGGTGCACCCGAAGCCGCGCCGCACCGGGAGGGTCAGTGGAGGGTCGCGGTCCCCCACTCGTCGAGGCGGCGGGCCGCCTCGAGCAGGATCTCCTGGGTCTCCAGGGCCACGCCGGCGAGGGGCCGGGGCTCGGCCGGGCCCGGGGCCAGGTTGCCGCGGAAGCGGAACACCCCCCCGTTCCAGGAGAGGACCGCCGCCACCGTCTCCTCGATCTGCTCGACGAGGGCTTCCGCCAGTTCCCCCGGTTCCACCGCCTCCATCTCCAGGAGGACCGACTCCAGGGGCCGCGCGGCGGCCGCCCGGCGCTGGAGCGCCGCGCCGAGCTGGTCGGGCCGCAGGCGTCCCCGGCCGAGAAGCAGGGCGCCCACCCGGTCCGGGGCCCCGCTCCGCTCCGCGCGGATCACCCGGCCCTCGACCAGCTCGATCTCGGCCCGCTCCGGGGGTTCCTCCCGCTCCACCGCCAGGACCCCGGTCCGGCGGCCGGAAGCGAGCAGCTGGAGCACGTCGGCGAGGGAGAACGCCTCGAGGCGCCCGGCGAGCACGAGGGAGGGAGCCCCGGTCCTCGACCTCTCCATGGGTCGCACCTCCTCGGGGCGAACGTAGGGTCCCGGACGGAACCGGGCAAGGACGGGCGGGACCGGGGGCCCCGGCGGCACCGATCCGGTCCTTTCCGGCGGCGGCAACCGGTCCCGGCGACCGTCCGTCGGCCGGTGGCCCGCGACCTCCCGGGAACGGAAGGGGACGTTCCCGGTCCGCCCGGAGCCGGCGGCGGCCCGGCGACCCCGGGACCGGGGTCCCCCCTCCCGGTCAGTCCCCGGTGGTGATCCGGATCTCGATCGGGGCGCTTGCCGCCTTCCGCCGCGCCGCGTCCCGGGAAAGGACCCGGACCCAGACCGATCCGTGCCCCTTCTTCCGGGCGAGCTTCACCATCTTCGCCCACCGGCCGGCCGGGGGGGTCCAGCTGGTGCCCGAGAGGTGGAATCCCTTGCCGGACGCCTTCCGGCCCTTCATCGAGGACGAGGCCGACCAGGTGACGCGGAACGACCCGGCCTGTCCCCCGTCCCAGGTGAAGGTCGGCGGGGTGCCGCCGGCGGGCCAGGTGGAACCGTCGTCCGGCGCGGTGATCACCGGCGCCTCCGCCGCGGCGAGGGAGAAGCTGCGGGGATCGGTGGTGGCACCGGCCTTCTTCTGTCCCCGGACCCGGGCCTCGACGACCCAGTTCAACTGGCCCTTCGTCGCCTTCCGCAGCAGCCGCTGCCAGCCCTTGCCCGACGGGGTCCACGAGGACCCGGTGAGCCACCGCCTGCCCGAGGTGAGGACCTTCTTCGTCCCGCGGCGGACGACCACCCGGAACTCGTCCCAGTCCCCGGGATCCCAGGAGAAGCGCGGCGGCGCATCGTCCGCCCGGAACTCCTTCCCCGCGGCCGGCGCCAGGGGACGGAAACCCTGTTCCGCCGGGTTCGCGTCGGCGCCGGCGGGCGTGGTGACGAGGGCAAACGCCTGTTCGCCTCCCGCCACGGACGTCCCCCGGACCCGGACGGTCCAGGTCCCCGGCGCGGGGTTCTCCACCAGCACCTGCTCCACGTTGTCCAGGTGGTTCGGACCGGAGCGGACCGCCGGGGCGGACGGATCCGCCGGGTCGAGGGACCAGGGGTAGTGCACCTCGCCGTCCGGGTCCACGAGTTCCAGGTCCAGGTCGTGGACCAGCTTCGTCGCCGCCAGGGACGAGGCGGGCGGGTCCGTCCAGGCGACGGTCGCCTTCACCGTGGCGGTGCCCGCGGGAACGTCCAGTTCGAACGTGGTCTCCCCGCCGTCCGCGACGGTTCCCTCGACGAGCGCGCCCTCGCGCCACAGGTCCACGGAGCGCCGGATGTTCACGAGGCCCCAGCCGGTGGCGTAGTCCGGCCCCGGAGCCGCGCCGGCCGTGTCGTCCAGGTCCTCCGCCCCGTGGATCAGCAGGGCCTTCAGGGCCGCCGCCGCCGGCTCGGTCTTCCCGTCGTCGACCATCGCCTGGCGCAGGAGCAGCGCCGCGCCGGCCACCGCGGGGGAGGCCATCGAGGTACCGGCCATCATCGCGTACCCGTCGGGGTCGTTGCAGGAGGTGACCCACTGCCCGTCGGCGACGACGTCGGGCTTCAGGCGGCCGTCCCGGGTGGGTCCCCAGGACGAGAAGTCGGTCATCCTCTCCCCGTCGGACCAGACGGCCCCGACGGTGACCACGTTCTTCGCCGTCGACGGGGGCGTCAGGGAGGTCCAGTTCGGCCAGGGGCTTTCCGTCGAGAACCCGCAGATGCCGTCTTTCCGCTCGTTCCCGGCGGCGAAGACGACCAGCATCCCGGGCAGTTCCCGGACGGTGTTGTCGAAGCTGCGCGCCTCGTCGGTGTAGGACCCGAACCCCTCGCAGCCGTAGCAGGCCGGGTCGTCCGGGTCGATGCAGGCGCCCCACGAGTTGTTCGCCACCCGGACGCCGTACTGCCGGTAGGCCTCCGTGTATTCCGTCGCCAGGATGCCGTTGTAGTCCCAGGAGACGAGGGTCGCCGCCGGGGCCATCCCCCGGTACTGGCGGTTCCCGTAACCCTGCGCCGCGCTCTGGCTCCCGTCGCCCACCATCGTCCCGGCGACGTGGGTCGGGTGATCGCAGCTCGCGCAGTGGGCCGTGCCCTGGCCCGCCGGCCAGGTCACCCGGCTGCCGAAGTCGGGGTGGTCCGGGCTGACCGGCCCCACGTCCCAGATGCCGGCGACCTGGCCGCTCCCGTCCAGTCCGTAGGGCGCCCCGGCCACTTCCGTCGCGTGGATGACCGCCCGGCTCCGGTCGTTCAGGGGTACCCGGCGGGCGGGGGCCGGACCGATCCAGGCCACGCCGTCCCAGGACGCGACCCGCGGGAGGACGGAGTCCGGGACCTCGACGATGCCCCCGTCCGGCAGCTCCCGGAGAACCCGGCCCCCCGCCGCCTCGACCCGCGCCAGGAGGCCGGGAACGTCGCTCCCGGGGAAGGCGCGGACCCGGACCCGGTCCACCGTTCCGCTCGGGGTCGCGAGCTCGGTCAGGATCCGCCGGACCCGCCGCCGGCCGAGAGGCGCGAGGCGCCGTTCCGCCGGGGGCAGGGGGTAGAAGGTCACCCGTTCCCGGAGCGGCCGGGGCAGGTGCGCCGCCGCGGCGTCCAGGCGGACGACGAGGAGGCGCCCGGCGAACGGCTCGACCACGTGGACCCCCGCCGTCTCCAGCCGGGCGAGGAACGCGGGGGTCACCGGCCCCTCGACCCGGAGCAGGGCGTGCCGGCTTGCCGCCCCGGCGAGCAGTTCCCCCGGCTCGACCGGGGAAGGACTGAAGGCGCCGTCGACCAGCTCCACCCGGGGCGGACCGGGAAGCGCGGGCGGCAGGGCGCCGGCGGGGAGGGGGAACGAGAACGGCAGGGACAGGGAGAGAACGACGAGGGCCAGCCGCCGCATGAAAACCTCCTGGGGGAACGACCCGGGAGGTCAGTTCCTGCGACGGCAGACGATCTCCCGGAGGCCGTCCCTTCGCAGGGTAATCTCAGCGCCGCCCAGGGGGCGCGCAAGCCGCTCGAGGTCGCGGTTCGAGCGGCGCCGGCACCCGCGGTCCTGCCGCCGCAGGACGTCCCGGGAGGAGAGGCTGCCGTCGGGCCACAGGTCCCAGCGCCGCAGCGGGGCCGCCCCGCCCTCTTCGCAACCGGCGAGGAACCACAGGGTTCCCCCGGGCCGGAGGACCCGTCCCCACTCGGCCAGGAGCGCCTCCACCTGCTCGTCGGGCAGGCCGTCGGGAAGGTCGAAGGCGAGGACCAGGTCGAATCGCCCGTCGGGATGCCCGAGGGGCGGCCGCGGTTCCGGCTCCCCGTCCACGGTCACCCGGAAGCCGGCGGCGGCCAGGGTCTCGATCGTGCGGCCGGAGGGTGGCCCGGCCAGGAGCACCTGCGGCCGGCGCTCCCCCGACTCCACGGCCTCCCGCGCGGCGGCGAGCAGCCGCACCAGGGGACCGGAAGGACCGAGGCGGGGCTCCGGGGGGACGGGCTCCCGCCCGCCTCCCCCGGGGCGCCTCGTCCACCAGCCGAACAGGCCCATGCCGGGGCGGCGGCGCGCCGCCCGGACGTCAGGACCCGGGGCGCGCCTGGGCGCCGGAACCGGATTCCTTGCCGGGAGGGAGGGTGCTGACCGCGCCCTTCTTCGCCGGCTGGGCGGGCTTGGCCGCCCCCGAGCGGTCCATGTCGACGCTGCCCTTGAACCGCGCCCCGTCCGCGATGGAGATCCGGGGAGAGACGATGTCGCCGGTCAGCGTGCTGCCGCTGGCCAGCTCGACCCGTTCTCCCGCCATCACGTCCCCCCGCACCGTGCCCTCGATCCGGATCGACTTCGCCTCGAGGGTCGCCTCGATGACGGCGGTCTTCCCGATCACCAGGTGGTGGTCCCGGAGGCGGACCACCCCTTCCACCTTCCCCTCGATCACCAGGTCCTCCTTCCCGATCAGCTCCCCCTTGACCTGGATCGAGGGCCCGATGATCGCCCTGCGGGTCTCCATCGCCGCTCCTTTCGTCGCCGGCCGCTCGGCGGCGGTCCGGGGCTCGTTGCCGGGTTCCCCGGTCACCATCACCGGGTTCTGGTCGTCCTCGGTTTCCCTGCGCCCCCAGATCGACATCGGCGTCTCTCCTTCCCGTCCCCCCGCCCGGGCCGGCGGGGAAACGATCAGCGGGAATCCTTCCCGGAACCGGCGTCCCTGCCCGGCTCCAGGTGGAACTTCTTGATCAGCGCGATCGCCGCCTGGCCGGCCTCCTTCTTGACGAGGCCCGAGCGGTCCTCGCGGAAGGCGCGGTCGACCACCTTGAAGCTCTCCCGGCGGCCGACGTCCCTGAGGGCCCGCGCCGCCTCCGCCCGGGCGAACTCCCGCTCCGCGTGCAGGAGCCGATCCTCGAGGACCGGGATCGCCTCCGCGACCCCGAGCCGGGCAAGCGCGTGGGCCATCCGGACGGCGGCCATGTCGTCCGGCTCCTTCGCCAGCGCCTGCTCCAGGTCCGGGATGGCGTCCTTCCCCGCGAGCTGCATCAGGGCCCAGGCGGCCTTCCCCCGGACGATCGCGTCGTAGGTCACGTCGATGTCGAGGGCCTCCTTGACGGTCGGGATCGCCCGGGGATCCCCGATCTCCCCCAGGGACTCGATGGCCCACGCCTGGTTGTGGGTGTTGTCGTGGTGGTAGACGTCGATCAGCACGTCCACCGCCCGCGGGTCCTTCAGCCGCCCCAGGGTCTTCACGGCGGTGTTGCGGATGTTCTCGTCGTAGTCGTTCCGCAACCGGTCCAGCAGGTAGTCGAGGCCCACCGGCTGCTGCACCACCGCGAGGGAGGTGACCACCGCCCGCCGGATCTCGAGGTCCGGGTCCCTGCCCGGCCCCCGCGGCAGGCAGTGCTTGCCCATCTCCACCAGCACCTTCGCCGCGTCGGGGTAGGACTCGGGGAGCACGTCCTGGAGGGCCTGGGCGACCGCCAGGCGGATCTGCCGCGCCTCGTGGTTCGAGAACTTCGCCAGCGCCTCCACCGCGGCGGGGGTCCCGATCCGGCCGAGGGCGACGATGGCGGAGGTCTGGACGAGTTCCGGCTCGGTCTCGATGGCGTGGACCAGCACCGGGATGTTCTTGTCGGCCCCGTTGACACCGAGTTCCGCGGCGGCGATCGCCTTCTCGTCGGGTGTCTTTCCGGGAAGGCCGTCCCCGCCCCCGCAGGCGGCCGCCAGGAGGCAGGAAAGGAGCAGGAACGGCAGGTACTGGACCACCGGCCGGCGGCCGGCCCTGTGCTTGGACGGCATGGAGCACTCCCTCGGATCGCGGCGCGATCAGGATCTCCCGGCAGATTCCGCCGGTGGCAGCTATCCTAGGCCCGTGCTTCCCGAGCGGTCAAACCGGGGCGGGCGCGGCCCCGCCCTCCTCGTCATCCTGCTGGTCCTGGTCCTGGCGGTCCCGTCGCCGGCGCGGGGGAGACGCCGTCCCCGGGACCCGGTCCGGGAATGGGCGAAGGGACCGGTCCGCTACCTGATGACCCGTGGAGAGGCGAAGCTCTGGAGAAAGCTGAAGACCCGCGAGGACCGGATCGCGTTCATCCGCCGGTTCTGGGAACGCCGGGACCCGGACCCCCGGACCCCCGAGAACGAGTTCCGGCTGGTCTTCTGGCACCGGGTGCGCGAGGCGAACCGGCTCTTCGACGACACGCCGCTGCCCGGGTGGAAGACCGACCGGGGCAAGATCTACATCCTCCTGGGCCCGCCCACCGACATCGAGCGGGACGACAACTACGACCACCGGGAGGAAGGCTCGGTCGGGCGGGGGCTGCTGCGCTGGGTCTACCACGGGCTCCGGCGGGCGGCGAACTCCGCCTACTACGTCGTCGCCTTCGTCCGGACCGGGGACGGGGACTGGCACCTGACCCGGGAGCCCCGGTTCAACTCCCCCTACTTCGACATCACCGACCCGTTCCCCTCCCGGCAGGACCCGGACACCGCCCTGTCGCGCCTGTTCGAGCTGGTGCCGTGGGAGGACGGCAACCTGGGGATCGCGATGGACCTGGCAGCCCTCCAGGAGGTCCCCAGCGAGCGGGAGCTGCTCCGGCGGGTGGTCGAGGCGGAACAGTTCCTCGGCACCTGCCGGGGGGCGATCTCCTTCCACCCGGTCACGTCGGCCGACGGCCGGCGCCTGGTCGCGATCACCCTGGCGATCCGGCGGGAGGACCTGTCCCCGCCCTGGGACGGGTCGGCCACCGGCCTGGCCGACCGCTTCGCGGCCAGCGCGATGATCCGTCCCGCGAAGGACAACCCGCGGGCCCCGATCGAGGTCCCGGACGACGCGTTCGCCGGGGAACCCGCCCCGGACCCGGCGGCCCCCTGGCTTCTCTTCCAGGCGGTCCGGCCGGTGCCCCCCGGCACGTGGGAGGTGACGGGAGTCGTCCTCGACCGCCGGGGGGGCGGCGCGGCCACGGCCAGGGCTCCCCTCGAGGTCCCTCCCCTGGACCGGCGGTCCCCGGCGGTCACCGGGCCGGTCCTCTGCCGGGCGCTGGCCCGGGAACCCGCCCCGGAAGCGGGCCGGACCTGGCCGTTCCGCTGGGGCGACGTGGTCTACGTCCCCCGGGTGGACCGGGTACTCGGGCCCGGGAACCCGTTCCGCCTCTTCGTCGGCATCGCCCCGCCCCCGGGGACGGACCTCCCGGTCTCCCTCGACTGGTCGTTCGAGCGGCGGAGCGGGCCCGGCGGGGAGTGGCAGGCCTGGGGCCGGCCGGGGCACCTGGACGACGCCCGGGGACCCCGGGCCTGGGACGTGCCGGCGGGAACCCTGCCCCCCGGGGAGTGGCGCATCCGGTTCGTCGCCCGCGCCGCCGCCGGCCCTCCCCTCGAGCGGACGGTCTCGTTCACGGTGCGGGAGACCGCCGAGCGGGAACCGCCCCCGACCGTCCTCGGGCCCCTGGCCCCCGCCCGGCACCCGGTGCCCGAGGCGCCGACTCCCGAGCCGGCCCCGATGGTCGGCGGCGACGGCGGCGACTGACGGACCGCCGCGGGGCGGCGCGCGGCTGCCCCCGGCGGCGGCGGAAGCGGCCGCGCGGAGGCGGCGCCGGACCGGTCAGCGCGGACCGCCGCCCCCCTTCCCCGGTCCCGACCGGACGTCCGGGAGCTGGACCGGCTCCTCCCCGATCAGCTCGCGTCCCACCCCCTCGTAGAGGTCGCCGGCCGAGGGACTGACGAGGACGACCCGCTCGAACCCGTCCACCCGGGCGTACATCGAGGGCTGGAGGGGCGCGGCGGCGCCCAGTTCCAGCCGCGGCTGCCGCTCCGGGAGACGGCCCTCCCCGTCGGGAGCCAGGCGGGCCTCGACGAGGAGCCGCGGCGGATGGAGGCCGTAGCGGGCGAGGGACTCCTCCGTCGGCTGTTCCTCCACGGTGTCCAGGTACCGCACCCGGCTCCAGGCCCCGAGGAAGTCGGCGGCGAAGGAAGGATCGGTCCCCGGGGGCCCCTCGACGACCTGCCAGGAACGATCCTCCCCGCGGCGCAGGACGACGGTCGTCCGGCCGTCGAAGACGACCCGGAATTCCCGCACCCGCGTGGCCGCGTAGGGGAAGATCTCCTGGTTCCCGGCCAGCTTCCCGGTTTCCCGGTCCTTCCGCACCTCGTGCCAGGCGAACAGGGCGAGGATGACGACGACGACGAGGCCGACGAGGAACCCGCGGGACTTCACTTGGACCTCCTGAGGAACCAGACGACCCACCCGGCGAGGAAGATCGCGATCGGCAGGGTCAGGACCATGGCGAAGGCGAACCGCCACTGCTCGGGCTCGACCTTCATCGCCAGCTTGGCCAGCTTCTTCTCCCCTTCCCGGCGGATCAGGAGCTCCTCCCCGGTCAGCCAGTGGACCAGGTTCATCGCCAGCTCCCGGTTCGCCTGCCGGTCGAAGTTCTCGTCGTCGAGGAAGTCGGCGTCGCCCGCGCAGACGACGCGGGCCTCCCGTCCCGCGAAGTTCGACCCGGGGGGAGGCTCGAACCGGCGGAACGCCGCGACCACCAGGTTGATCGGCCGGCCGCCCCAGGCCCGGCGCGCCTCCCCGTCGATGGCGGCACTGCCCTCCGCCCGGGCGAGGTTCGTGTCCACGTACGGGTCCCGGCCCCGGGCCTCGGGATCCGGCCCGACCCGGACGAGCACGTGGTGGAAGATCTGCCGGTCGTCCGGCACCTCGAAGAACTCCACCGGCCGGGCGAAGGGGAAGATCGCGAGGCTTCCCCGCAGGGAGGACACGGCGGCGTGGTTGCCGAACACGTCGCCGACGACGACCCGGGGGTCCTTCTCACCCGTCCGGGAACGGGGGTCGAAGACGAGCCCCGGGAAGGGCCGCAGGCCCCACCGGTCGAGCAGGGCGGCCATCCGGTTCGCCTCGTCCGCCTGCTGGTTGAAGTCCACGTCGACCAGCACCAGGGCCCGGCCGCCGCGCCGCAGCCAGCGGTCGTAGATCGCCGCCTCGGCGGGCGGCAGGGGCTTCGCCGGGTCGGCGAAGACGAGCAGGGAGGCGTCGTCCGGAACTTCTTCTCCCGTCCCGAGGGAGAGGGTGTCCAGGCGGTAGTACTCCTTCTTCAGCTCCTGCCGGAACCGCTGGTAGCCCCGCCCGCCGGGAACGTCCACCGTGCGCTCCCCGTGGCCGATCACCCAGTAGACCTTCTTCGG
>CAZOTT010000091.1:0-12286 GCA_964582785.1 uncultured Acidobacteriota bacterium
CCCGGCAGGGAGCGTCGACCGTGACGACGGTCCTCGCCCTGGTCGCCCTGGTGTTCGCCACGATCAACGTCGTCGGCGGGTTCCTCGTCACCCACCGCATGCTCGGCATGTTCCGCCGGAAGGGGTGAGACCGTGGACACGACCTTCGCGATTCCCGTCTCCCTCGTCGACCTGGCCTACCTGGTCGCCTCCGTGCTGTTCATCCTCGGCCTCAAGGGGCTGACCCACCCCCGGACGGCGGTGCGGGGCAACACCCTCGGCGCCCTCGGGATGCTCCTCGCGGCCGCCGTCACCCTGGCGGCGAACGGCCTCCGCTACGAGCTGATCGCGGCGGGGGTGGCGGTGGGAGCCATCCTCGGCGCCGTCGCCGCCCTCAGGGTCGAGATGACGGCGATGCCCCAGATGGTCGCCCTGTTCAACGGCTTCGGCGGGGCGGCGTCCGTTCTCGTCGCCGCGGCGGTCTTCCTCGAGGCGGACCCCGGGAGCCTGGCGGATCTCCAGTTCACCGTCGCCACCGCCGCCTCCGCGCTGATCGGGGCGGTCACCTTCTGGGGCAGCCTCGTGGCGTTCGCCAAGCTGCAGGGCCTGGCCCTGGTTCCCCAGGGGCAGGTCACGTTCCCCGGCCAGAAGCTGGTCAACGGGGCGGTCTTCCTCGCCACCCTGGGCGCCGGCGCGTGGCTGGTCGCCGACCCGGCGAACCCGGCCGCGCTGCCGGTCGTCGCCGGTCTCGGCAGCGTCCTGGGCGTGCTCCTGACGATCCCGATCGGGGGGGCGGACATGCCGGTCGTGATCGCCCTCCTGAACTCCTACTCGGGACTGGCGGCGGCGGCGACCGGGTTCGTGCTCTCGAACAACGTGCTGATCATCTCCGGCACCCTCGTCGGCGCCTCCGGCGTGATCCTCACCCGGATCATGTGCCGGGCGATGAACCGTTCCCTGGCCAACGTGCTGTTCGGGGTCCTCGGGCCCGGGGAGGACACCGCCAGCGCGGACGAGGTGTACGGCGGAAGGATCAAGTCGGCGGGGGCCGAGGAGATCGCGATGATCCTCGAGGGGGCCCGGCGGATCGTCATCGTGCCCGGGTACGGCATGGCGGTGGCCCAGGCCCAGCACGCCGTTCACCAGCTCGCCCAGCGCCTGGAACGGCGGGGAGCGAAGGTCGAGTTCGCCATCCACCCGGTGGCGGGCCGGATGCCCGGCCACATGAACGTGCTCCTCGCCGAGGCGGACGTTCCCTACGACCAGCTCGTCGAGATGGAGCGGATCAACCCGGAGATGGACCAGGTGGACGTGGCGATCGTCATCGGCGCCAACGACGTCGTGAACCCCCTCGCCCGCACCGACCCGAAGAGCCCGATCGCCGGGATGCCGATCATCGACGTGGACCGGGCGCGGACGGTGGTCGTGATCAAGCGGAGCCTCTCCCCGGGGTTCGCCGGGATCCCCAACCCCCTGTTCGCCCTGGACAACACCCTGATGTTCTTCGGGGACGGGAAGCAGGCGATGCAGGACCTGGTCGCCGCCCTGGACGAGTCCTGAGGACTGCCGCTTCCCGCCGCCGACCGCCGGGGCGAACCGGCCCCACCGGGGAAACCCGGTGCCGGCGGGGGGGCGGCCGGCTCCGGGCCCGGGGGTTGCGCCGGTCCGGGGGAAGGATTAACATCAACATCGATTCGGTAAGGCTTACTAACTCCAAAGGAGATTGAAATGACGCGTCTCGGTTTCGCCATCGCCCTCGTCGCCCTCTTCGGCCTCGTCTTCGCCCCCAGCGCCCTCGCCTGCGGCAAGAACGCCGGCGGCTGCCCCCTCGCCGACAAGAACATCGAGAAGAAGGTCGAGAACACGAAGCAGGGGGTCCGGGTCACCCTGGCCGTGGGCTGTCCGACCCACGCGGCCAACCTGGCGAAGGAGATCGCCGCCCAGGAGCCCTGTGACGGCGGCTGCCCCCTTGCCGCCAAGGGTGTCACCCGGACCGTGAAGGCGGACGGCCCGAACGTGGTCATCGAGCTGGCCGCCAAGGATCCCGCCGGGGTCCGGGCCCTCCAGAAGCAGGTGGCGATGGCCACCTCCGGGAAGGCCGCCCCCTGCCCCGGGTGCGCGAAGGGGAACTGCCCCCGCCACGCGAAGATGAAGATGATGAAGGGCAAGCAGAGCTGAGTTCCCTCCTTCGTTCCTCTCGACCAGTCGGGGGCGGGTGGTGGCATGGGGCCGCCACCCGCCCTCCTCATGGTGTAGCGAAGCTTTCAGGTGGGCTTCCCGAGCCTGCCGGTCGCGGTCCCGGCGGCACGGTATCGAAGGTCTTCGAACGATTCCGGAGCCAAGCGGACCCTCGCCTTTCGTGATCCGTTCGCCGCCTGAAAGCTTCGCTACACCATGGGGGCTAAGATGGCGGCTCCGTTCCCGGGAGGGATCGCCGATGGACGAGGGCCGCCAGGACGCACCGGTCGGGGGAGGTGTCCCCCGCGCCCGCTGGGGCGCCGTGCTCGCCCTGTCCTGGGGACACTTCGTCCACGACGTCTACAGTTCCTTCTTCGCTCCCCTTCTCCCCCTCCTCCAGGAACGGCTCGGCCTTTCCTACACCGCGGCCGGCATCCTGACGATCTTCCAGCGGATCCCCTCCTTCGGGAACGTCCTCCTCGGGTGGCTCGCGGACCGGGTGAACCTGCGCTTCCTGCTCGTCCTCGCCCCGACCCTGACCGCCTGTTCCATGTCCCTGATCGGGATCGCCCCGAGCCGGGAGATCCTCGCCCTGCTGCTCTTCCTCGGCGGGCTCGGCTCCGCGGTCTGGCACGTGCCGGCCCCGGTCGTCCTCGCCCGGGCCTCGGGCCGCCGGGTGGGGACCGGGATGTCCCTGTTCATGGTCGCGGGCGAGGGGGCCCGGAGCGCGGGACCGCTCCTGGTCCTCTCCGCCGTCACCCTGTGGGGGCCCGCGGGGATCCCCTACCTGGTCCCGGTGGCGGTGGTCACGTCGCTGCTGCTCATGTTCGCCACCCGGGGCCTCGGCTCGGACGCGGGGCGGAAGGCCGCGCGGGCGGACCGGGCCCGCCGGCAGGCGGCCGACCCCCACGGCGACCACCGGGAGCCCTGGGGTCCCCTGGTGCGGATCCTCGTCGACGTCTCGGCGGTGATCATGGGCCGCTCCTTCCTCTCCGCCGCGGCGGGTGTCTTTCTCCCCGCGTTCATCGTCGCCCGGGGCGGGTCGGTCTGGCTCGGCGGGATCGCCCTGGCGGTGATCCAGGGGGCGGGGGCGGTGGGCGCACTCCTTTCCGGGACGGTCAGCGACCGGTTCGGGCGGCGGCGGGTCCTGCTCTTCGTCACCGTGGCCTCCCCCCTGGCGATGCTGGCGATGGTGTTCGCCCCGCCCTTCCTGCTCTTCCCCTGCCTCGTGCTCCTCGGCCTCGTCGCCTTCGCCACGAACCCGGTGCTCCTCGCCCTCGTCCAGGAGCGGGCCGGGAGCCGTCCCGCCCTCGCCAACGGCGTCTACATGACCGTCGGCTTCGCCGCCCGCTCGGCGGTCGTCGTCCTGGTCGGCTGGATGGGGGACCGCTGGGGCCTGGCCACGTCGTTCGTCGCCAGCGCCCTCCTCTCCTTCTCCGGCGCCGCCGCCGCCTGGTTTCTTCCCCGCGACGCGGGCCGCCCGGGCGGACCGGCCGCCGGGGGGGACGAGCCCTTCAGTCCCCCACGACCTTGACCACGACCCGGCGGTGGTGGGGGGCCCGGCGGTGCTCGAAGAGAAAGACCCCCTGCCAGGTGCCGAGGGAAAGCCGGCCGTCCTCCACCGGCAGGGCCTCGGAGGTCCGCGTCAGGGCCATGCGGACGTGGGCGGGGGAATCGTCGGGACCCTCGAGGACGTGCCTCCAGCGCGGGTCCCCCTCCGGCACCAGCCGCTCGAGGAACTCCTCGAGGTCCGCCCGGGCGGTCGGGTCGGCGTTTTCCATCACGACGAGGCTCGCCGAGGTGTGGCGGGTGAACACGAGGGCGATCCCCTCCCGGATGCCCGACTCGCGGACGATCCGGGCCACCTCCCCGGTGATCTCGTAGGTTCCCTTGCCCCGGGTCCGGACCTCGAACCCGCCGCCGTGGACGGCCATCGCTGCCCTCCTTGCCCGCCGGAATGCTACCCTGCTCCCCGGTGAACGTCCCGCCGGGGGGAGGCTCCCGTGCCCGTCTTCGGACCCGTCCCGTCCCGCCGCCTCGGCCGCAGCCTCGGGGTGAACAACATCCCCCCCCAAGCACTGCACTTATTCCTGCGTCTACTGCCAGGTCGGCCGCACGCCCCGCCCGGAACTCGAACGGCGGGAGTTCCAGCCACCGGCGGACCTCGCCCGGGAAGTGATCGACCGGGTGCGGGCGTGCCGCGCGGCCGGGGAACCGCTCGACTGGGTGACCTTCGTCCCGGACGGGGAACCGACCCTGGATGTTCACCTCGGCGAGGAGATCCGGGCGATCCGCCCCCATGGCATGCCGGTCGCCGTGATCACCAACGGATCCCTTCTCCACCGGGAGGACGTCCGCGCGGAGGTCGGCGAGGCGAACTGGGTCAGCGTCAAGGTCGACGCGGTCGAGCCGCGGGCCTTCCGGCGGGTGAACCGCCCGCACCCGTCCCTGGACGCGGGGACGGTCCTGCGCGGGATCGAGGCGTTCGCCCGGGAATACCGGGGGACCCTGGTGACGGAGACGATGCTGGTCCGGGACCTGAACGACTCGCCGGGCGAAGCGGCGCGGACGGCCGACTTCCTCGCCCGGGTCCGGCCCGCGGTCGCCTACCTCGCGGTGCCGACCCGCCCCCCGGCCGAGGCGGGGGTGGAGCCACCCCCGGAAGACCGGGTGCTCGCCGCCTTCGCCGCGTTCCGGGAACGGGGCCTGCGGGTCGAGCTCCTCGTCGGGTGGGAGGGGGACGAGGTGGCGGCCACCGGCGACCCCCGGCGGGACATCCTCGCCGTGACCGCGGTCCACCCCCTGCGGGACGACGCCGCCCGCGCCCTCCTGGCGAAGGCCGGCGCGGAGGCCCGGCTGCTCGAGGAGATGGCGGCGGCCGGGGAGATCCTGCCGGTGGACTACCGCGGCCACCGCTTCTGGGTGCGGCGATTCCCCGGGATCCACGGCCGGTCCTGAGAGCACGCCCGTCGGAGCCGCCGGGGCCCCGCCCCCGGGCCCGGGGGGGGCCTCAGGGGGCGAGGCGCGCCTGGCGGAGGATCGCCCGCAGGCCGGGCCGGGAGCCGGTCAGGAGGATGCCCACCCGGAACAGCCGCGCCCCGAACCGCAGGGCGAGCCAGCCGGACAGCGCCAGCAGCGCCATCGGCCCGGCGATCTCCCACCAGGGGACCCCGGCCGGGTCCATCGCCACCCGGAGCATCAACGACACCGGGGTGGCGAACGGGATCCAGGTCAGCACCCGGGGCACGACCCCCTGGGGGTCGGCGATGTACGCCCCCATCATCACCATCGGCAGGACCATCAGGATCGTCCAGAGCATCGAGTACTGCTGGCTCTCCTTGAGGGTGTTGCCGATCGACCCGGTGGCGAGCATCAGCGTCCCGACGAACAGGTAGGCGAGCACGAAGAGGGGCGGGGCGAGGGCGACCACTTCCCACGGGACGCGGAGCCCCGCCGTGGCCAGGGCCCCGGCGAAGGCCAGCCCGGCGACCACCACCATCCCGAACCAGGCCACCACCTGGATCAGCGCCGCCGCCCCGAGGCCGAGCAGTTTCCCGGCCAGGATCTCGTCCGGGTTCGCCGAGGAGAGCAGGATCTCGACCAGCCGGTTCTCCTTCTCGGTGGCCACGGCGTGGAGCAGGTACCCCGAGCCGCTGAGCACGGAGATCATCAGCAGGACGGCGAAGACGATCGGGACGACAACCTTCGATACCTCCTCGGCCGGCGAGCCCGGGGTGACCTTCCCTCCCTTGCGCACGACCAGCTCTTCCTCGCCGGCGATCGGGTTCCGGATCCGCTCGGCGATCTTCTCCGGCACCCGGTCGGCGAGGAGCCGGGAGATGACGAGCCGCCGCAGCTGGGAACGGGCGCCGTTCAGGCCCGCGATCCCGCCTCCCTCCCCGCGGACGAAGACGACCCTGCCCTTTTCCAGCCAGTCCCCGGGAAACACGTAGTAGCCGCGGATCTCCCCCGCCGCCAGGGCGGCCTTGGCCGCCTCCTCGTCCGGGTAGGGGCGGAAGATCGCGTTCCCCTGGCGCAGGGCCGCCTCGAGCTCGTCCTCCTTCCCGGTGGCCCGGGCGATCCGCCGCGCCTCCTCGGGAACCCGCGGCGGCGCCGCCGCCACGTCCCCCTCGAGGTGGAGCAGGCCGGGCCGGTCGACGACGCCCCACGCCCGGACCTCGTGCTTCTTCTTCTCGATCAGGTAGCCGGGCACGGAGACGATCGCGCCGTAGGCGACCATGAACAGGGGCATCCCGAGGGTCATGATCAGCCAGCCCTTCCGCCGGACCGTCGAGAGGAACTCGAAGGTCGCCACGGCCTTCACCTTCCGCCACCGGATCATGCCGCGTCCTCCTCGCCGACCACCCGGACGAACACCTCCTCCATCGGGGCGAGCACCTTCTCGAACCGCTCGACCTCGGCGCCCGCGGCCACCAGGGCGGCCAGGGCCCGGGGGGGCTCGACCCCCTCCCGGAGGGTGAGCCGCCAGGTGCCGTCCTCCCGGCGGCGCCGCCCGGTCACCTCGGGGACCTCCGGCAGCTCTCCCCGGACCTCGACCAGGACCTCCGGGTCGCTGTACCGCCGCCGGACCTCCTCCACCGTGCCGCCGACGACGAGGCGTCCCCGGTGGACGAGGCCGACCCGGTCGCAGAGGGTCTCGACCTCGTTCATCTGGTGGGTGGACAGGATGACCGACCGGCCGTTCTCCTTCTGCTCCAGGATCAGTTCCCGGACGAGGCGGATGTTGACCGGGTCGAGGCCGGAGAACGGCTCGTCGAGGACGCACAGGTCGGGGCCGTGGAGCAGGGTGCCGGCGAGCTGGACCTTCTGGCCCATCCCCTTGGAGAGCTGCTCCACCTTCCAGGAGGCCACCCGGGGGAGGCCGATCTTCTGGAGCCAGAGGAAGGCCCGGTCCCTCGCCCGGGCGAGGGAGAGCCCCTTGAGCTGCCCGAAGTAGGCGAGCACGTCCAGCACCTTCTGCCGCCGGTAGAGGCCCCGCTCCTCCGGCAGGTAGCCGACCCGGTCCAGCTGGTCCCGGCGGAACGGCTCGCCGAAGAGGAACACCTCCCCCCGGTCGGCCCGGATGATGTCCATCAGGATGCGGATCAGGGTCGTCTTCCCCGCCCCGTTCGGCCCGAGCAGGCCGAAGACCTCCCCCGGCTCGACGGCGAGGGAAATCCCGCGGACGGCGTGGACGTCCCCGTAGCTCTTGTGAACGTCCCGGTACTCCACGATCGGCATCTGCGCTGCTCCTCCCGGTGGCGGGGCACGCCGGCCGGGCGCGGGTGGAACGCCCGGGGCGGCCCATCCTACCGCGGCCTCCTGCGCGCGAACGCCCCGGTTGTTGCCCCCCCTCCGGCGAACGGGCGCTGCCCGGGGACGAGCGGTTCAGTCGTCCCCGTCCTCCACCTCCGGGGGCGGGGGCGGCTTCAGGCCGCCGTGCTTGTCGAACAGCTCCGGGGGAGAAGCGGCGGGACCGGCCTCCGGGATCCCGGCCACCGTGGCCACCCACTCCGTCTGGTGGAGCATCGCCCGGATCACCCGCACGTCCCGCTCGGAGAGCCCCGCCCGGCCGAGGATCTGCCGCCAGCGGTGGAGGATCGCGTCCGGGTTCTGGGACTTCAGGTACCCGATCCGCAGCCAGACCCGGCGCGCGTGGAGGAACATCGCCTCCACCTGCTCGTGGGTCGCCGGGACGAAGTCCCACGGCCGCGGCTCGGTCCCCAGGGCCGCCCGGGCCGCCCGGGCCAGGGCGTAGCCGGTCACCGCCACCGCGTGGGAGAGGTTCATCGAGGGGCAGGCGGGGTCGGTGGGGATCCAGATCGTCCGGTGGCAGAGGTCCAGTTCCCCCGTGGACAGGCCGTGGGCCTCCCGCCCGAAGACGAGGGCCGTCTCCCAGGGGACCTCCCATGGACGGACCTCCGCGAACAGCTCGTCCGGGGGCTCGCCGGGACCCCGCCGCTTTCCGAGCCGGCGGGAACTCCCGATCACCAGCCGGCAGTCCCGGACCGCCTCCCGGAGGGAGCCGACCCGCACCGCGCCGTCCAGGACCGGTTCCCCCTCGTCCCGGGCGTACCAGCGGGCCTCCTCGTGGTCCGGGTCCGCCCGTCCACCGGCCAGGAACAGCCGGGAGAGGCCGAAGTTCCGCATCGCCCGGGCGACCTGGCCCAGGTTGCCGTGGTAGTGGGGTTCGACGAGCACGACGCGGACGCGGGCCAGGGCGTCCACGAGGGAGACCATCTCCTCCTCGTGCTTCACGGCGCCCCCTCAGGCGAAGTCGGCCAGGTCGAGGCCGGGAAAGAGCCCGTCCCGCGCCTCGCAGAGCTCGAGGAACTCGGTGTCGGCCTCCCCGGTCTCCAGCATCGTGTCCAGGCGGTGGAAGCGCCCGACGTGCTCGAGAAAGCGGCGCTTGGCGTACTCCACCGCCGTCCCGGTGCTCATCAGGAACGGCCAGTCGCTCCCCTGGGCGAGCATCGCTTCCCGGGTCGCCTGCCGCAGGATCCGGTCCCGCAGGGCCGGCTCGAGGAACGGCGTGGCGCGCCCCTCGTGGTGCTCCCGCAGCCGGCGGGCGAGCCGCTCGGAGACCCCCACCTGGTGGGGCATGCACCAGTCGTTGGCCGCCCCGAGCCAGACGTCGAAGTATCCCCCCGCCCCCCGGGTGTCCGGTTCCAGGTCGACCACCTCCTGGACCGGTTCCCGGGCGAGGACGTCCGAGGGGGTCATCGTCTCGAGCAGGTCCTGGTCCCAGGCCAGCTTCCGCAGCAGGTACCCCAGGAACCACGGTCCCTCGAACCACCAGTGGCCGAACAGCTCGGCGTCGTAGGGGCAGACGATCACCGGCGGCCGGTCGAGTTCCCCCGCAAGGTGCCGCACCTGGGCGAGGCGGGAGTCGAAGAAGTGGCCGGCGTGGTCGTCGGCCCGCTGCCGGGCCCACCCCGGGTGGTACGGCTCCCGGTGGTCGCTCCGCCGGTCGGTGATCCGGTAGTACTTGAGCCCGGTGAACATCCGGGTTCCGTCCGGGTCGATGTAGGGGCGGATGTACTCGAGGGGGAGGTCCCAGCCCACGTCCCGGTAGAACTCCCGGTAGACCGGGTCGCCGGGATAGCCCGCCTCGGCGGACCAGACCTGGCGGGAGGGGACGACGTCCCGGGCGAAGGCGGCGACGCCGTGCGCCGTCCAGGCCGGCGCGTGGACGCCGGCCCGCGGCCGCGGCCGGGCCCCCTCGAGGACGTGGGCGTCGACGACGAACCACTCCAGTCCCGCTTCCGCCAGGTAGCGTTCCACCGGGGGCGCGTAGGCGCACTCCGGCAGCCACGTCCCCCGGGGCCGCCGGCCGAAGAGGCGCTCGTGCTCCCGGACCGCGGTCCGGACCTGGCCCCGGACCAGCTCCGGCCAGTCCATCAGCATCGGGACCAGGGGATGGGTGGCGACGCAGGTCGCCAGTTCCAGGCGGCCGGCATCCTCGAGGCGGGCCAGCTCCGCCAGCAGGTCGCCCCCCAGCTCGTCCCGCCACAGGGTGAACAGCCGGCCGAGCCGTTCCCGGTAGAACGCCACGACGGGCCCGAGGCCCCCGTCCCCGCGGGTCCGCTCCGCCTCCTTCTCGAGGAGGTCCAGCAGCCGCTCGAAGTAGGCGGCGGTGCGCGTGCGGAGGAGCGGGTCCGCCAGCATGGCGGCCAGGGTCGGGGACACGTCCACGGTGACCCGGAACGGCACGCCGTCCCGCTCCAGCTCCCGGAAGGTCTCGACGAGGGGCAGGTAGGTCTCCGCCACCGCCTCGAAGAGCCAGTGTTCCTCGAGGAAGAACGGGAGCTCGGGGTGGCGCACCCAGGGCAGGTGCGCGTGGAGCAGCAGGACCAGCCCCGCCCGGTTCACCGGCCTTCCCCGCTGCCCGCCCCGGGCCGGAGGCGCCCCTCCGACCCGCCGGGCAGGATCCGGTCTTCCGACCCCCCGCCCCCGGGACGTGACAGGGGAGCCGGCGGCAGGTCCCGGGAGGAGGGCCCCGCCGGCAGGACCGGTCGATCCCCGGCAGGCGGGGCCGGCGACGCGGCCGCCGCGGGTTCCTCGCTCCCCGGTGCCGGGCCCTCCGGGCCGCCCCAGGGGGTGGGCCAGGGACCGAAGGAGGCGGGCGCGGCGGTCCCGGGGCCCGGCGGCGGGCCGAGGTCCGCTAGCAGGGCCTCCGCCTCGCCGGGAGGCAGCAGGCGCGCCGCCAGGCGCAGCCGTTCCGCGAGCCGCCGGGCGGCGGAGAGCCGACCCATGCCCCCGGGATGGTGCCCGGGGAACGGGGGCCCGTCGACCGCGGCGAGGAGCCGTCGCGGGAACCCGGGCGGCACCCGCACGAAGCCCCCCCGGCCGCCGGCGGACACCCGCTCGGGGGGCAGCCGGACCGGCCGGCTCCGGGCGATCGCGTGGAAGAAGCCGTCCCGGTGCAGGAATCCCAGGTGGACCCGGACCGTGACCCCGCTCTCCGGCACTTCCAGGTGCCAGGTCCCCGCGCGGCGGCCCGGGCGGGCCCGGGAGAGTTCCCTCCCGTCCCCGGCAAGGACCCGCAGCTCGAGGCTCTCCCAGCCCTCCCGCGCCGCCTCGGCGAGGGCTTCCCCGTCGTTGACGTCCCAGCAGGCGACCAGGTGACGGGGGTCCCGCACCCAGGCGGCCACCAGCGTCAGGCCGTACCCGGGCGGTGGCTCCCCGAGCCCCTCCGCGAGCACCTTCTTCTCTCGCCCGAGCTGGTAGCGCGCCCGTTCCGAGGCGATCTGCCCCCGGCGGGGCCGGTCCCCTTCCTTCATCTCGCTCCCTTCCGCCCGGTCGTGGAGCCGCCCCGCCCCTTCCCGGGCAGCTCCGCCGCGAGCCAGGCGCCGGGGTCGACCGAGCCCCCCGCCTGGACCGCCTTCACGGTCCCGTCCGGGGCGACGAGGAACAGGGCCGGGGTCTCGTGGACCTGCAGTCCGCGGGAGATCTGCCGGTCCACGTCGAGGACGTGCTCGAACGGGTAGCCGCCGATGAACTCCCGGGCTCCCCGCCGAAGGGCCGGGGCGTCCCCCCGGGCGACGTCCACCACCCGCAGGTCGTCCCGGGGGTGGGTCTTCAGCCAGAGCCGCAGTTCCGGGAGCATCTTCACGCAGTGGGGGCAGGTGGGGGACCAGAAGACGACGAGCAACCAGCGCCGGCCGTCGAGGAAGTCCGTCAGCTTCACCCAGGTCTTCCCGTCCAGCCGGGTTCCGGCAAGCGCCGGCAGCTTCTTCCGCAGCAGCCGGAACACCCGGCGGGTCGGGAGCACCCCGAGGGTGGGGACCGGCTTCCCGGCCGCCGCCGCCGCCATCGCCTCGGCGATCGACACGCTCCCCGGGCCGACCTGGGTGACGTCGGATCCCCCCACGACCCGGAGGATGCCGCCCGCGTCGACGAGCACGAACGAGGGGATCGCCCGGACGCCGACGATCCGGGCGAACTGCCCCCCGTCCACCAGCGGGGGAAACCCGGCCATCCCCATCGCCTTCAGCCGTGCCCGGACGGCGTCCGGCGGCTGGCGGGCGGCGAGGACCGCCACCGGCACCAGGTGGAGGCGGGTCGTGATCTCCTGCACCGTGGCCGCCGCCCGGACCAGCGTCTCCTCGGAGAGGGGATCCCCCGGCCGCCAGTAGACCGCCAGCACCGGGGCCTTCCCCACCAGGGGGGCGACGGCCCGGCCGACCGGGCCTCCTTCCGCCTCGAGGAGGGGAACCGGCAGGGCTTCGCCGGGCGCCACCAGGGCGGCTCGCCGCTGGGCCGGGGTGGGAAGCGCCGCGCCGAGCAGCAGGGCGGCGGCCAGGACCGCGGGAACGATCGTCCGTCCTTCCATGGTCCCGGATTATAGGCCCCGGGCCGGACCGCGCCCCGTCCTACGGAACCACCCAGTTCCCGTCCCGGACCTCGAGGCGGACGTCGTCCAGCCAGACCTCCCGGCCCGACCCCCCGGGCCGGAAGTCCGTCACGATGTCCACGTGCTGGGCGGAACGGTTGAGAACGCCCGCGGCGGCGAGCCGTTCGATCTCTTCCCTCCCGGCGGGCGAGTTCGGGTCCTCCACGTAGCACTGGGGGTAGCTGGCCCCGATGGCGATGTGCAGGGTGCCCCCGACCTTCTCCACGTAGAGGG
>CAZOTT010000092.1:0-12238 GCA_964582785.1 uncultured Acidobacteriota bacterium
ACCGACGTAGCTGTAGATGCAGCGCCCGGAGTCGATCAGCTGCCGGATAGCCTGCTTGCACAGCTTCTTGTCGCAGTTGTCCTCGCCGAACTTCTGGATCATCGCCTTGGTCAGGTCCATGGCCTTCAGGTTCTTCTTGCCATGGGTCTCCCTGACCAGCTGGTACATCGCCTCGGCGACTTCCTCGACCGTGGGCTGGCTCATGGGTCACCTCCTGGCTCGCCGGTCCCCGGGGGCCACGCCCCCGGGGACCGGCCCCGGTCAGCGCTTCAGGTGGACGGACCGCTTGAAGGTCTCGCCCGCGTGGGTGAAGTCATCGATGTGGTACTTGGTGAACGGCAGCCCCGTCAGCTTGAAGAACCGCGGCCAGCCGATCCGCTCGATCCACTCCCCCATCCGCTCGTGCTTCCGCGCGTGCTTCGCGTACACCTCGACCAGGTGCTTCACCGCGTCCACGACCTCCGGCCAGCGCGGGGGGTTGTTCGGCAGGTAGGGAATGACCAGCTTGGAGAACATCGGCTCCGAGCGGGCGTTGCTCACCTTCCCGCCGACCCAGATCGAGATGCCGTCCGTCTCGGCGTTGTTGATCTTCATCGCCGGGCAGACGGTGTAGCAGTTCCCGCAGTACATGCACTGCTGCTCCTCGACCTCGACCGACTGCTTGCCGTCCACCGTCGCGGGACGGATCGCCCCCGTCGGGCACGACGACACGAGGGTCGGGACCTCGCACACCTTCGGCAGCTCGTCGTGGTCCACGCGCGGCGGACGGGTGTGCACGCCGAGCACCGCGATGTCCGAGCAGTGCACCGCCCCGCACATGTTCAGGCAGCAGGCGAAGGCGATCCGCAGCTTCGCCGGCAGGTCCATGTTCCTGAAGTGGGGGAACAGCTCGTCCATCAGCGACTTGACCACGCCGGAAGCGTCCGACGCGGAGGAGTGGCAGTGCACCCAGCCCTGGGTGTGGACGATCGCCGAGATCGCGTTGCCCGTGCCGCCCACCGGGTACCCGTTTGCCTCGAGCTCCTCCTTGAGGGGGCGGATGTTTGCCTCGTCGGTGACGAGGAACTCGACGTTGTGCCGGCTGGTGAACCGCAGGTGCCCGCCGCAGTACCTGTCCGCCAGGTCGGCGAAGAAGCGGATCGTCTGGATGCTCAGCAGGCGCGGCGTCGCCGCCCGCACCGACCAGAGCCGGTCACCGCTCTCCGCGACGTGGAGCAGCACGCCCGGCTCGGGAATCTCGTGGTACTTCCACTTCCCGTAGTTCTTCCGGATGATCTCCGGCAGGAACTGCTCGTAGTGGGGAGGTCCGATATCGGTCTTTCTTTCCGCCTGGGCCATGGGAAGCCTCCTGTCGCGTGCCGGCCGGGGGCCGCTATTCCTCGTCCTCGTCGTCTTCCTCGTCCATGTCCTCGTCGAAGAAGATGTAGGGGTTCGTCCTGGGGTGGGCGATCATCTCGGGCACCGGGTCGAGCCCGATCGCCTCCAGGAAGTTCCCCAGCCCGACGCGCTGGATGAACTCGCCGACACGCTCGCGGTTCTTGCCGTGCTCGCCCCAGAAGTCCCAGATCGCTTCCGCCAGCTCCTTGATCTCCTCGAACGGCGGCTTCATCTCGATGAAGGGCACGAACACCGAGGAGAGCAGGGCGCCGCCGATGATCGGGGCCTTGGCGCCGATCAGGATCGCCGCCCCGCGCTCCTTCCCCGGCGCGAGGGCCTTCGGCATCACGTTGATGCAGTGCATGCACTTGACGCACTCGTCGTTGTCGATCTCGAGGGTCTCGCCGTCCCAGCGGATGCAGCCGGTGGGGCAGAGGGCGCAGACCTCGCGCTGGATGTCCGTCCCGTTCTTCGCGTACTCGCGGACCGCCTCCTGGTCGACCTGGATGTCGTCCTTCCAGGTGCCGATGATCGACATGTCCGACCGGGCGATCGCCGCCACGCAGTCGTTCGGGCAGCCGGAGAACTTGAACTTGAACTTGTAGGGGAACATCGGGCGGTGCAGCTCGTCCTGGTAGGTCTGCGTGATGTCGTAGCAGGCCGCCAGGGTGTCGTAGCACGCCCACTCGCAGCGGGCGGGACCGACGCAGCACGAGGGGGTCCGCACGTCGGACCCGGAACCGCCCAGGTCCCAGCCGGCCGCCGTCAGGTCGGCGAAGCAGGGCTCCAGCGCCTCGGTCTTCGAGCCGAGGAAGATGATGTCGCCGGTGGACCCGTGCATGTTCGTCAGGCCCGAGCCGTGCCGGTCCCAGATGTCGCACAGGGTCCGCAGCGCCTCGGAGGTGTAGAACCACCCGGCGGGCTGGTTCACCCGGTAGGTGTGGAACTCGGCGACCTCGGGGAACTCGTCCGGCAGGTCGGAGTAGCGGCCGATCACGCCGCCGCCGTACCCCATCACGCCGACGAGGCCGCCGTGTTTCCAGTGCCCGATGTGTTCCTCGTAGGACCGCTCGAGCTGGCCGAGCAGGTCCCGGACCATCGGGCGTTCCCCCTCCTTCTTGATCTCCTTCACGAAGCTGGGCCAGGGCCCCTTCTCGAGCTCGTCGAGCAACGGTGTCTTGACCTCTCTCTCAGCCATGGAATCTCCTTTCCTCCGGTTCCCTGGTCGCCCCGCGCCAGGTGTCCGGGAGCCGGTCGGCGGTTCCGTCCCTTCCTTGTGCAACCGGCGTGCCACGGGAGCCGGCCTTCGCGCCGAAGCCAACTGTTGAAAAACCGGGCGTTGCCGCCTCGCCGGCGCCGCACGGGTGCGGGCCGCGGCCGCGGGCGTTACGCCCGGGTAACGCATGGTTTCCCCGCGGTGCGCTCCGGCGGACTTCCCGGCGGGCAACCTGCACCGATCGATCCTCCCGTTCCCCGGTGCGGGGAACCCTTCAGATGCCGTTCGCCGGCATGTACACGAACACGACCAGCACCAGCGCCAGCACCGCGGTCAGCACCGCGACGACGAAGCCGGTGGCGAAGGCGCGGAAGCCGAGCTGGGCAAAGCTCCGGAAGCGGACCTTGGCGCCCACGCCGGCGAAGGAGACCGCCAGCAGGAACGTCACGACCGGCTTCAGGTAGGTCTTCATGAACGGTTCCCAGGCGGCCTTCGTGGCCGGGAACCAGAGCAGCGCCGAGTTGACCAGGGTGAAGACCACGAAGCAGACGGCGAAGAACGGAACCAGGCTCCCGCCGGCGGCCTGGCTGCCCCGGCGCCGGTGGAAGAGGGCGGAAAGAATGATCACCACCGGCGCGATGGAGAAGATGCGCACCGACTTGGTCACCATCGCCATGGCCAGGGCCTTGTCGCTGATCTGGGCCGCGGCGCCGACCACCTGCGCCGTCTCGTGGATGGCGGTTCCGCACCACACGCCGGCCGCCAGGTCGGAGTGGTGGAGCCAGGCGCCGAGGATGGTGTCGGTGAAGAGGAAGGGATAGAGGAACATCGCCACGAGGCCGAACAGCGTGATGCACGCCACGGCCATCCCCATCTCCTCTTCCTTCGCCTCGATGGTGGGCCCCGTCGCCGCGATCGCCGTGGCGCCGCAGATCCCGGTGCCCGCGGCGATCAGCGTGGCCAGGTGGTCGCTGAGGCCCATCGCCTTGCCCAGGTACAGCCCGACGATCATCGCGAAGGCGATGACGACGAGAACCTCGAGGAGGCCGACGAGCCCCATCTGGATCCAGGCGAGGGCGCTGATCGTCAGCCCGAGGACGGCGATGCTGAATTTCAGCAGGTTCCCCGCGGCGTAGTTCGCGCCCCGCAGCAGCTTCTCCGACGGGGGAAAGATGTTGACGACCAGGATGCTGTAGACGAATGCCCAGAGGAGGGCGCTGATTCTCCCGTAGATGAAACGGTTCGACAGGTAGGACACGACGGCGACCGCCAGGCAGAACAGGAGCCCGGTGGTCATCTCCGCGGTGGGCCAGGGCGACGGCTTGCTCGCGTTCGACATGATCTCCTCCTTCGGGGACCAGTCCCCTGCGCGTAACGGTGCAAGCGACATGCCACGCCGGCCGGCGCCGGCCCCGACCCAAGTCCTTCTCTTTGTGTCTCTTCCGGGCGCGCCGATCTCCCGGGCGGGGGCGCGAACGTCACCTCCCGGTAACCGTCACGGGAACTGCACGTTTCCGCCCTCTCCCTTCGCCTGCTCCAGGATGACCGTGCCGTGGGGCACCGGGGTCCGGTGGCAGGTGGCGCAGCGGTAGAGGTCCGGCTTCTTCGCCCCGGGCCGCTTCGCCGCCCGCTCGTGGCAGGGGATGCAGATCCCGTGGGCGGCCCGCCGCAGGCCGGGAGCGGCCGCGTGGCGGAACTCCTTGACCCGCTCGTTCGCCGCCATCATGTCCTTCCGGTGGCAGTCCTGGCAGGCCTTCGCCGACCCGGCGGCCTTCGGCCGGCCCGGCGGGTGGCATTCCCGGCAGCCCCCGTTGCCCCCCGTCCGCCGCACGTGCAGCTCGTGGTCGAAGATCCGGGTCGGCAGGTACATGTCCGCGTGGCACTCCGAGCACGGCGTGCCCCGGTCCCCCGGCTTCGCCAGGTGGTGGCAGGCGCCGCAGCTCCGCTCCCGGCCGCCGAGCTCCTTCCCGATCCGCTCGATGTGGGCCCGGTGGGGGAACTGGACCGTTCCCGCGGGGAACCCCACCCGCAGCACGTCTCCTCCCCGGGCCCGCTCCACGGGCGTCTTCGCCACGAGGGGGCTCCACGGGGTCAGGGCCAGCCCGATCCCGAGCGCCACGCCGAAGAGCAGCGAGAAGATGCGGCGCGCGCAGAACCCCGGGTCCCCGAGCCAGATGAGATGCTGCCGGTCGAACCGCGGCAGCTCGAAGAGCTGGTACCGCCGCAGCTCCGCCAGCTCGTCCACGATCTCCTTCTCGACCGGGAAGTGTTCCTGGATGAACAGGTAGGCGAGGGTGAAGGCGGCGACGATGCCCAGGCTGACGGCGAACTCCGTCCAGGCGGGGAAGTAGCTGGCCCGCGTCGCCCACACCTGGGCCAGGCCCGACGCGGCGATCCGGTCGAGCACGAACCCGACGACGCTCGCCAGCGCCGCGACGAAGATCCCGTTCTGCGTGCGGCGCACCCGGGGGATGGCGAACAGCACGAGGGGGATCACCGCCGAAAGGAGCATCTCGGTGATGAAGAGGCGACTCTCGAACGACCCCTCCGCCAGCAGGCCGAGCTTCCCCTGGCGCCACAGGTCCCACCCGCGGAACGCGACGTAGAAGCCCAGGGCGAAGGTCGCGATCCGCGCGAGGCCGGCCAGCATCTCCGTCTCCGGCTTCCGCTGGTAGAGCCACGACGTCACCGAGGACTCGAGGATCACCATCGACAGCCCGAGGCAGATGGCGGAGACGAAGAACATCTCGGGCAGCAGCGAGGTGTACCAGAGCGGGTGCAGCCGGAACGGCATGATCAGCAGGAGGGTGCCGAGGGACGACTGGTGCAGGGTGGACAGCGCGATCCCGAGGACGATCAGCGGCAACTGGAGCCGCAGCAGCGCCCGGTAGGCGGACTGGAACCTCGTCCGTTCGAGGAACACCGGGGAGAACTCGAGGAAGAGGACCGTCAGGTAGAGCATCACGCACCACGCCACCTCGAAGAGGGGCGAGCGCGGGTTCCAGAAGATCACCGGGTGCCAGATGTGCCACGGCAGGCCCAGGTCGTAGAGCAGCCCCACCGCGACGGCGGCGTACCCCAGCAGGGCGGTGAGAATCGCGGGCCGCGCGACCGGCTCGTACTTCTCCCGGTGGAAGATGTGGACGATGGCGGCGACGACGAAGCCCCCGGCCGCGAGGGCCACTCCCCCCATCACGTCGAACCCGACCCACAGCCCCCACGGGGTCGTGTCGGTCAGCGCCGTCGTCGCGCCCAGGCCCCGGACGAAGCGGACGATGGTGACCGCGGCGCCGAGACCGACGAGGAACCAGAGAATGCCCTTGAAGACCTGGACCCGGCTCGTCATCGCTCCTCGCCTCCGTCCGCGTCGTCCTCCCCCCGCACCGGCTCCCCTTCCCCGGGGGACTCACCCGGCGCCGCTCCCCCGCCGCTTTCCGCGGCCTCCCGCTCCCGCTGCATGCGCCGGTCGATGACCCACCAGATGCCGGTCATCAGCGCGCCCATGCCGATGAACTCGAACGGAACCTTCCGCAGCGCCTCCCAGGTGCGGTGCGGCAGGGGCTCCTCCCCGAGGTAGCGCGGGTCCCGCCAGGCGAGGAAACCGAGGTCCACGTGGGAGACGTAGATCACGCTCGTCCCGCCGACCTCGTGTTCCCCCCAGACGTGGTCGATGTACTTCCCCGGCTCGGCGGCGATCCGCCGGTGCGCCTCGGCGAGCATCTCGCGGCGGGACCCGAAGATCGTCGCCTTCGTCGGGCACGCCGCCACGCACGCGGGCGCGGCGAGTTCCCCGCTCTTCAGCTTCTGGTAGCAGAGAATGCACTTGCGGATCGCCGGGTTCACCGAGTTCCACTCGTAGCGGGGAATGCCGTAGGGACAGCCCATCATGCAGTAGCGGCACCCCATGCAGATCGACTTGTCGTAGATGACCGGCCCCTCCGGGGTCTTCTGCAGGGCGCCGACGGGACAGACCGAGACGCAGGCCGGGTCGAGGCAGTGCCGGCACTGCTTGCGCACGTTCACGCCGTTCGGCAGGCGGATGATGCTCGTCCAGCGGGTCGCCGACAGGCCGTCCCGGGAATGCCCCACCCGCGGTGGCGGGTCCTCGAGCGGCAGGCCGTTCGCCTTCTTGCACGCCGCGACGCACTCCTCGCAGCCGATGCATTTCGTGACGTCCGTGAGGATGCAGGGATCCTGGATCATACGCCCTGGCCCTCCTTGCCGAGGGTCTGCCGCACCCGGTGCCCGAAGCCCGGCGGGAAGCGCCAGCCGAGCTCGCTGGAGGCCTGGCTCGACCAGAACAGCACCACGTGCACCAGCTTGCTGAACGGAACGACGACCAGCAGGAGCTCGGCGGACAGCAGGTGGGCCAGGTAGCTCACCCGGGCGTCCCACGGGCTCCAGCCGGGATGGCTGGTCATGAAGCCGGTCACGAACGGCACCAGGCAGAGCACCGGCAGCAGCCAGTCCCCGGCCCTGCTCATGTGCCGGGACCCGGGGTTCGCGTACCGGCCGGCGAGCAGCCCGACCAGGGCCAGGATGCCGATCACCGTCAGGACGTCGGCGACCCGGGGCGGCAGGGTCCACCACCCGATGCCCAGTTCCTTCTCCCAGATCGCCACGTGGCCGGCGAGGAACACCGGGACCAGGATGATCGCCACGTGGAAGAGGAACGAGACGAAGTTGTAGACGAACCGCTCCTCGCTCTTCAGGTAGCGCCAGGGCAGGAGCCAGGAAAGGTTCCGGGCGATCACCAGCCGCCAGGGCACGAAGTGGTCCCCGGCCCGCCGGAACGCCCAGCCGATCTCCCAGGCCTGCAGGGCGAAGGCCCGCAGGAGCCCGGCGAACATGACCAGCAGGGAGAGCCTGAGCAGGGGGCCCCGCGCCAGCTCGATCATCGCGTCCAGCATCGCTCTCCTCCCCTACTCGATGACGATCGCCCGGTAGACCAGGTCATGGAGCCCGACGACTTCCATTTCGAGCCCGTGATCCTCGATGACCTCGCGCAGCTGCTTCTTGCAGTTGGCGCACGGGGCGACCACGTACTTCGCCCCGGTGGCGGCGAGCTGCTCCGCCTTCTTCGCGCCGGTCGTGCCGGTGCGGTAGGGCCGGATCTCGTCGATGGAGACCGTCCCCCCGCCGCCGCCGCAGCAGAGGTTGTGCGGCCCGCGGGGGGTCATCTCGACGAAGTTGGGGCAGAAGCTGCGGAGGATCTCCCGGGGCTCCTCGACGATCCACCCGGTGCGGCCGATGTTGCACGGGTCGTGGTAGGTGACCCGTTCCGTCACCACGTCGTCCCGCAGCCGGAAACGGCCCTCCTTCCAGCGGCGGTAGGTGTACTCCAGGATGTGCATCACCGGCGGCGCCTCCGCCCCGCCGAAGGTCGGCATGAATACCTTCGCCGAGCGGGAGGCGTGGCCGCACTCCCCGATCAGGACGTTCTTCGCCCGGAGGCGGCGGGCCTCCTTCATCTCCTCGAGGAGGATCCGCTCCAGCAGCCAGTCGCTGAAGAAGAGCCCGTAGTTGATCCCGTCGAAGTAGTTCGTCCCGATCGTCCAGCGGTCCCCGTCCCCGCAGACGTGGAAGACGGTGGCGATCCCCATCAGGGTCTCCGCCTCCATCAGGTAGTCGGAGACGGCGGGAAAGAAGACGTAGTCCCGGTCCTCCTGGTCGATCGGGAACGAAACCTCGATCCCCTTGTCGTCCCGGATCTCCTCGACGAGGAACTCGATGGAGTCCCGGATCGCGGGAAAGGGGATCGCCGAGGTGTTGCGGGTCTTCCCCTCGAGCTGCTCCCGCACGGAGATCACGAGGGCCCGCGGCGCCAGCCCGATCTCCGCGAGGATGTACCGCCCGAGGTGGGTGACCAGCCCGTGGTCGATGCCCAGCGGGCACTCGAGGGTGCACCGACGGCAGGCGGTACAGTGCCAGAAGGTCTCCGCCATCTCGACGACCTTCTCGTCGGTCAGGAAGTGCATCCCCAGGATCCGCGTCTCGACGATCCCCCGGAGCATGAAGTGGCGGCGGTACACCTCGAGCAGCAGGTTCGAGCGGAAGCAGGGAATGTCCTCGGGGGCCCGGGTGTGCTGGTAGATCTGGCAGGCGCAGGCGCAGTTCATGCACCGCGCGGTGATCCGGGCGTAGTTGTCGATCACCTGCCGGTAGTTCGAGTGCTTCAGGATCGCGGCGAACGCCTCGAGGAACTGCCCGGCCAGGTCGTGGGGATCGACCCGGTCCTTCTCGATGATGTAGCTCAGCCGCTCCTGGATCTCGTCGACGGTGAAGGTGCCCCGGCAGGGCCTCTGCGCAGCCTCGGCCATCTCGTCCCTCCGGCGTGGGGTTCCGGCGAATCGGACGAGCAAGCCACGTGCCATGCCCGGCGCGCCCCCGCCGACCGGTCCTCGTGGACCCAAGCGACGTCTTTCCAGCGAGTTGCGGACCCGGGCCTCCCGGCCCGGCCGTTACCGACGCGAAACGGGCGTTCCCCCCGCTTCCCCGGCCGGGTCCCCGACCCCCGGTGCCCGCCGCCGGCTCTCCCGCGCGGGGTGGCCCGGAACCCCGCCGGCGACGGGGCGCGGCCGCTGCCGCGCCCGCCGGGGGGCTCCCGCCGCGTCAGCCGTTCTCCTCGAGCAGCTCGTCGGCGCCGAACTTCTTCCGGATCCACCCGGGCAGGAGCGAGAGGAAGACGAACACCACCGCGGCCACGGCGATGTAGACGAAGGCCCTGCCGAAGTTCCCGGACCGGATCGACCCGGCGGCGAAGTTGAACATGATCGTGCCGGGCAGCATGCAGATCGCGGAGACGACGACGTAGGTGGAGAGGCGGATCTTCGTCAGGCCGTACACGTAGTTCTGGGCGTTGAAGGGGAACAGGGGCACGAGCCGGGTGATCATCAGCATCCGCCAGCCCTGCTTCTCCACGCCCTCGTCGATCTTCCGCAGGATCCTGTTCTTCTCGATCAGCCCCTCGACCATCTCCCGGGCCGCGTAGCGCCCGACGAGGAAGGCGGCGGTCGCCCCGAGGGTGGCGCCGACCAGCGAGTAGACGGTCCCCCAGATGGGGCCGAAGATCAGGGCGCCCACGATCGTGATCGGCAGCCCCGGCAGGAAGAACACGCAGGCGACGATCCACACACCGATGAAGATCACCGGCGCCCAGATCCCGAAGCCCCGGAACCAGGCGTCCAGCCGCTCCACGTTCTCCAGGGTGAGCTGGTCGAAGAGACCGAAGTGCCGGGCGGCCAGCACCCCGGCGGCGATGACGGCCACGGCCACGACGAGCCTGACCAGCCCGCCGCGACCCCTTTCCTTCCGGCCCGCGTTCATGGCTCCCTCCGGGTTCCGCGAAGGGGGGCGCCGCGGCCCCGGGCGGACCGCGACGCCCCCGCGTGGCTCACGTCAGTTGCACTTCTCGCAGACGACGGGCAGTTCCTTGTAGTAGCTCCACTCGATCCAGGAGCCGTCGTAGTTGTGCAGCTTCGCCGGGTCCCAGCCCATCAGGTAGAGGGCGAAGATCTCCGTGGTGGTGCGCACGGCGGACTGGCAGTAGAAGACCTGGTGCTTGTTCGGGTCGAGGCCGTGCTTTTCGATCACCTTCTGGATCTCGGCCGCGGTGCGGAACTCGGTCGGCGGCGCGCCATCCTCCACCTTCTTCTTGAACTCCTTCCAGCTGAGGAACTTCGCCCACGGGATCCGCCCCTTGCGGAACGCCCCCTTCTTCAGCTTGCGGCCGTCCCACTCGTCCGGTTCCCGGGTATCCCAGAGCTGGATGTCCTGGTCCACCTTGGCCCGCCAGACCTCGTCGAGCCCCCAGGTCCAGCCGGGAAGCGGGTCCTTCGCCACGAAGTTCCCCGGCTTCGGGGTGGGGGGCGCCATCAGCCGGTCCACGTCGTAGCCGGCCTTCTTCCAGGCCTGGTAGCCCCCGTCGAGCACCCGGACGTCCGTCTTCCCGTAGAGGTAGAACGCCCACCAGAGCCGGGTGGCGTCGTACTTCTCGTCGTAGAGGACGACCTTGGAGTCGTTGTCGATCCCCAGCTTCCGGGCGAAGTCCTGGAACGCCTTCCGGCCCAGGATCATCCCCCCGTAGGGGAACGGCTCGCCCTTCGGCGGCTCGTAGTCGGACCGCCAGACGTTGAGGGCCCCGGGAATGTAGCCGGCCCGGTAGGAGACCGGCTGGACCACGGCGATGATCACCAGCTTCGGGTCCTTCCTGTCCATGAGCTGCTTCAGCTCCTGGACGGAGATCAGGGACTCGCCCCGGGGAAACCCCTTGTACTTCTCCGCCGCCTTCGCGACCGGCGCGGCCAGCGCCAGGGTGAGCGCGAGGGCGGTCACCAGCATCCATTTCGCTGCTCGGTTCCTCACGTTTGCCTCCCTGCGGCCGGTCGGCGGCCGCATCTCCGCGGTCTTCGCCGGCTGCAAGGCGTGTACCAGCGTTTCCCCGCGGTGACGCCCTTCCCGGCGAGGAGAAAACTCCAGCGGCGGCGGGGACTTGCGGGAGCCGGGGGAAACGGCGGCGCGGGACCGTTTCCCTTCCCGGACGGGCGCTCAGGACGGGAGTTCCTCCGGCGTAACGCCCCCGTTCCCCTCCCGGGACCGGGGCCGGGGATCGCCCCGGAGCGGGAGCTCGACGGTGACCACCGTTCCCCCTCCCTCGCGCCGTTCGGCCCAGATCTTCCCCCCGTGGGCCTCGATGACCTCCTTGACGATCGACAGTCCCAGCCCGGTGCCCTCCCGGGTGAACCGCTTCGCGTTCGGGGCCCGGACGAACTCGAGGAAGACGTCCTCGAGCATCTCCTCCGGGATCCCGATGCCCCGGTCCTTCACCCGGACCCGGGCCCGCCCGTCGACGAGGCGCAGCTCGACGACGACCTCGCCCCCGGGTTCCGAGTACTTGATCGCGTTGTCGACCAGGTTCTCGAACGCGTAGACCAGGTCGGGCGGGATCCCGTGCTCGAGGACCGCGACCCCCTCGAAATCCGGCACGAGCCGGACCTGCTTTCCTTCCGCCGCCGGCTCGAGGGAATCGAAGATGTCGGCGAGGAGCTGGTTCAGGTTGACGTTCCGCGTCCAGGGTGCCCGGTCCAGCCCCTCCCGGACCTTCGCCAGCTCGAGCAGGTCGCCGACGATCGCCAGCAGCTCGTCCACCCGCTCCACCGCTCCCTCGAGGAACTTCCTCCCCTTGTCCGATGCCGGGTCCACGTACCCGTCGAGGAGCACCCGGAGGGTCGTCCGGATCGTCCCGAGGGGAGACCGGAGCTGGTGGGCCGAGATCCGCATGTAGTGGGACTTCCGGTCCTCGACGCGGCGGATGTCCTCCAGCGCCCGGCGCAGGCGGGCCGCCTGTTCCTCCAGTTCCCGCTTCGCGTGGTGCAGCTCGATGTTGCGCCGCTTGAAGCGGCTCGTCACCGAGTCGGTCAGGTAGATGATCCCGAACATCGCCACGGTGATCGCCACCAGGTGCAGGTCGCAGGCGCGCCCGCACTCGGTCACCTCGGGGTGGATCCCGTGGAACGCGAGCCAGCCCGACGCCTCGCCCAGGTACTCCCCCAGCAGCCCGGCGGCCGTGACGGTGGCGAGCACGTGCATCGTCCGGGTGGCGATCATGATCGTCCCGAGCGCCATGTGGATCGTGAAGAACGGCAG
>CAZOTT010000093.1:0-11937 GCA_964582785.1 uncultured Acidobacteriota bacterium
GCTGGGGCACGCAGATCATCTCCTGGCGCTCCACCGCGGGGACCAGGACCGGGGCCGCCGGCGCGGTCTCCCCGGCGGGGGCCGCCTCCGGCGGGGTCTCCGGCTCCGGCTCGGGGGGCGGCTCGGTGACCGCCCGCGGGTACTCGAGGGTCGCCTTCTCCGGCACTTCCCCCGGTTTCGGCGGGATGACCAGGGGGTCCCCCGGGTAGATCCAGTGGGACCACTTCACCCAGCGATTGGCGTCCCAGATGGTGGGCCAGAGCCAGGGGTCACCGTAGTAGTGGGCCGCCAGGTTCCACAGGCAGTCCCCGGGCACCACGACATGGACGCGGGCATCCTCCGGGGGGGCCGGCGGCTCGTACGGGGTCCAGTGCCCGTCCACCAGGTGCAGGTTCGCCGGGGGAGGAACGTACCCCTTCACCCGGCCGTCGGGGAGGGACGTCCCCTGCTGGGCGACGGCAGCCGGCAACACCACGACGGAGAGGGCCAGGGCCACGGGAACGAAGCGGGCGGAGATCCGCCGGGGGACGATCGTCATCGATGCCTCCACACCGGGTCGGGCCCCGCCGCGGGAATCGCTCCCCGCCGGGGCCCCGGGAACCCACGGGCTCTCGGGGGAATGTATATCCCCCCACCCGCCCGGGGCAACGGGGATCCGCGAGCGTTCGCCAGCTACCGGCCTTCCACGGGACGCATCGCGAGGAGCCCGGTGTCCCCGTAGCGCCTCGTCCACGCCTCCTCGAAGCCCGGGGGCACGGAGGGCGCCCGGCCCGCCCGGTGTTCGACGATCAGCACCGCGTCCCCCTCCGCCAGGGGGGTCGCGGCCAGGTCCCGGAGCCACCGGGCGAGTCGCCGTTCTTCCTGCCAGGGCGGGTCGAGGTAGACGACCGCGCCCGGGCCGATCCCGGCGGGGCCGGGTCCCCGGAGCCACTCCCCGACGTCCGCCCGGACCACGTGGACCCCGCCCCCGGGGAGGACGCCGAGCAGTTCCAGGTTGCGGTGAATCGTGGCGATCGGTCCCCGGGCCCGCTCCACCAGGACGACGGGGCGCGCGCCCCGGGAGAGCGCCTCCAGCCCGACCGCCCCCGTGCCCGCGCAGAGATCGACGAAGGGCCGGCCCTCCACGAGCGGGCCGAGGATGGAGAAGAGTGCCTCCCGCACCGGGTCGGCCGTCGGCCGCACCCCCTTCCGCGGTACCGGCGCCAGCCGCCGGCCCCCGAACCGGCCGGCAACGATCCTCACCGCCGCCCGCCGCTCCTGCCCCCGGCCCCCGGGCCCGCCGGTGCCACCCCGCCCCGCCGGGTGGCCAGGGTGACACCGGTGGCATCCAGCGACCGGGCGAGGTCGAGCACCTGGACGATCGTCTCGTACCGGGCCTGCCGGTCACCGCGGACCAGGACCGCCCGGGGATCGGCCTTCTCGAGGGCGGCCCGCAGCGGCCCGGCGAGGGCTTCCACGGAGGGGTACACGGTTCCCCCCAGGGCGATCCGGCCGTCGGCCCCGATCGTCACCTCGACCGGCCCGGTGGGCTGCGAGACGGCGGTTCCCGAGGAGGGAAGCCGGACCGGGAGCCCGGTCCCCTCGCGGAACGTGGTGGAGACGGTGAAGAAGATGATCAGCAGGAAGACCACGTCGACCAGCGGCGAGAGGTCGATCGTCGGGCGCCGCCGCTGCCGGGGAAGGAACTGCATCGGTCAGGCCCCCGGGACCCGCCCCACCGCCCGGGGTTCCGCTTCCCCGGCGGGAGCGCCGGCGTGGCGCAGGATCGCGTGGCAGGCCTCCTCGATCTCGAGCACCAGCCGCTCGGCCCGGGAAACCAGGATGTTGTGGACGATCAGGGCGGGAATGGCGACACCGAGCCCGAAGGCGGTCGTCAGCAGGGCTTCCGCGATCCCGGCGGAAAGGGCTTCCCCCTGCCCTGGCCCGGTCAGGGAGATGGTCTGGAAAACCTTGATCATCCCGGTCACCGTTCCGAGCAGCCCGAGGAGCGGGCTGACCGAGGCCACGGTCCCGACCACCCCGAGGAACCGCATCAGGCGGGGCGCTTCCCTCCGCCCCGCGTCCTCGATCGCCTCGCGGACCGCTTCCGGCCCCTGGTCCCACCACTCCAGCCCGGCCATGGCCACCCGTGCGAAGGGCCCCCCGTCATGGCGGCACACCTCGATCGCCTCGCGCACCCGCCCTTCGGCGACCAGGCGCAGGACCTGGGACACCGTGGCGCGGGGAACGACCCGCGCCCGGGTCAGCACCCAGGCACGCTCGATGGCGACCGCCGCGGCCACGATCGACAGCACCAGGATGGGCCACATGATCGGCCCGCCCTGGCGGAACAGCGACAGCATCGTGCTCACTTGCCTCGTCTCCCGCGGGAGCCGCTTCTCCCGCCCGGCCGGCGGCCGCGCCCGCTCCCGCGCCGGCGCCCGGGGCGATCGCCGGCACCCCGGCGGCTGCCGCCCCCGGCCGCGAGCCGGGCCGGTTCGATGCCCGGGATCTCGCCCCGGGGGATCGGTTCCCCGAGGCGCCGCTCGATCTCGGCCACCCGGCGTCCGTCCGCCGGGGTGGCCAGGGACAGGGCGAGACCGCGCCGCTCGGCCCGGCCGGTCCGACCCACCCGGTGGATGTAGTCGTCGGGCGACTGGGGCAGGTCGTAGTTGACCACCACGTCGATATCGGTGACGTCGATTCCCCTCCCCGCCACGTCGGTGGCGACCATCATCCGGTACTCTCCCGCCCGGAACGCCGCCATCGCCCGCTCCCGGTTCGCCTGGCTCAGGAGGGACGAAAGGCTGACGACCTCGTGGCCGTCCCGCCGGAGGAGGGACGCGATCTCGGACGTGGCCTCCCGGGTGGCGGTAAAGACCAGGACCTTCCGCTCCCGGTGTTCCCGCAGCAGCTTCCGCAACGCCCGTTCCTTGTCCCGCGCGGAAACCACGAACAGCCGGTGCTCGATCCCTTCCGCCGCCGCCCGCTCCGGGGCAACCCGCACGGTGACCGGCTCGTAGAGGAATCGCCCGGCCAGTTCCTGGATCGGGGGCGGCATGGTCGCCGAGAAGAGCATCGTCTGGCGCGACAGGGGCACCCGCGCGCAGATGGTGACCATGTCGTCGATGAACCCCATGTCGAGCATCCGGTCCGCCTCGTCCAGGACCAGCCAGCGGGTGAAGCGGGGGCGCAACCAGGCGGACTGGAGGAAATCGATCAGCCGCCCGGGCGTTCCGACCACCAGGTCGGGGCCTTCCTCGAGCTGGCGCCGCTGGTCCCCGAGAGCGGTGCCGCCGTAGAGCACCACCGTCCGGACACCAAGGGCCCCGCCCAGGTCGGCCGCGACGCCCGCCACCTGCTGGGCCAGTTCCCGGGTGGGACAGACGACGATCGCCTGCACGTTGCCGCTGGGCCGCAGGCGCTCGAGGATCGGCACGAGAAAGGCGAGGGTCTTCCCCGTCCCGGTCTGGGCCACGCCGATCACGTCCCGCCCCTCGAGGGCGACGGGGATCGCCTTCTCCTGGATCGGGGTCGGCTGCACGAACCCCCGTTCCCGGAGGGCGGCCCGCAGTTCGTCCCGCAGTGGAAAGTCGTCGAAGTTCATGGCTCCCGCGATCCTACCGCCGATCCGCGCCCGGCGCCCCCCCGGCGGTCATCAGAATTCCCCGTTCATCCGCCGCCACCGGAGCTGCTGCTCCAGGTGGTAGGCGGAAGGAAACCCGGAAATCTCGAAGAGGAAGGTCAGGCCCTCCCGGTCCCGGGGGAAATCCGCGGGGAGGGGCGGCAGCACGGCCCGGACCAGGGCCGCCGCCGAGGCGTCGTCCAGGGCCGGCAGCACGGAGGGAGAGACCACCCGGACGTCCGTCACGGAACCGTCCCGGTGCAGGACGAAGTGGATCTTCACCTCCCCGTCCAGGGTCGGCAGGCCCCGGAGCTTCTGGTCCCGCTCGAATCGCCGGACCCGCCCGTACAGTTCCCGCAGCCAGGCCCGGTAGATGGCGAAGTAGACCTTCGTCGAGTAGTCGGACCAGTCGTAGTCCTTGCTGTCGAAGCGGAGGTTGCCGAACATCCCCCCCTCGATCCGGGCGTCGAAATCGGGGGCATGACCCTGCCCGGGGGGCCGGTCGGGGCGCGTCGGAACCGGCCGTTCCGGGCGGCGGCGCGGGAGGGGCGGCAGACCGCGGACCGGCGGCACGGCCCCCGCCGGGGGAGCCTCCGGGACCTCCTTCCCCCGTTCCGGCTGCCGGCCGGGTGGCTCCCCCGGGACCGGCTCGGACGTCACGTCCCGCGGCAGGGATGGAGACTCCCGCTCCGGGGGCGTTTCCTCCGCCGGCTGCTCCCGCTGCTGCTCGGGCGGCGTTTCCGGCTCGGGCACCTCGGGACCTTCCCGGGGTTGGCCGGTCTCCGCCTGCTCCGGCAGGGGGCCCCGGTCGGGAACCACCTCCGGACCCTCCTGCTCCGACGGCCCCCCTCCCGGGGGCGGGGGGGCGTGAACCTGCGCCTCGGGGCCGGGGGGACGGTCCGGCGTTCCCTTCAACTCGCCCCGGGACTTCCAGCCGAGGAGGGACCGCTCCCGGGGGGGCTTGTCTCCCTGTCGGGGCTGCTTCCGCGGCTCGGGCCGCTCCGGGGCGGACTTCTCGGGCGGGGGGGGAGGCGGCGGGGGAGCAGGCTCGAGGGCCAGCGGCACGAAGACCTCCCGGTCCTGCCGGACCGGGGTCGCCCGGGCCCACGCGGCGAGCAGGATGAGCAGGAGCAGGTGGAGGAGGACGGAGAGCAGGACCGCGACCGCGAACCGCCGGACCGTGGCCCGCGTCTCGTTCCCCGGCAGTTCCCGGGTCACCGCGCCCGGGGAGGTCACCGGCACCTCCCGTCCGCGACCGCGGCGATGGTGGCGAACACCTCCCGCCGCCACGCCTGGACCGGGGCGTCGCTCCACCGGGGATGGACCCGGTTCGAGAGGAGGACGGCGACCAGCGGCCGGTCCGGGTCCACCCAGGCGGCGGTGCCGGTGAACCCCTCGTGGCCCCAGGCCCGGGGGCCGAGCACGGAGCCCGGGGCGTTCGCGGCCGCCGCGTGCCGGAAGCCGAGGGTGCGGACGTCACCACCCCCCCGGGCGAGGGGCTCCCGGCAGAGCCGGAGCAGGCGCTCGTCCGCCAGCACGCCGGGCAGGGCGAGGGCCGACACGAGCCGGAAGGTGGCCCGGGCCGTGGCGAACAGGCCCGCGTTCCCGGCCAGCCCGCCCAGGTGGGCGGCGTCGCCGTCGTGGACGTCTCCCCGGAGGGGTTCGTCCGGGCCGGGAACCGGCCCGTCCCGGGGGAGACGGACGCCCCGTTCCCGCGCCCAGGCCCGGGCCAGCTCCCATTCCCGCCGGCGGCCCCGCTCGGTGGGAGCCGCGAGGGGGCGCAGGGGGGCGGGCAGGGGGCCCGGGCAGGCCTCCGCGGGAGGAAGGCCGAGCGGCTCTCTCACCAGCCGGTCGAAGAGTTCCCCGAGGGACGCCCCGGCGTGGCGCTCGAGGGCGATCCCGGCGGCGATGGCGGACAGGCAGGAGTAGGTCACGGTCTCGCCGGCCGGCCCGGCGGGCGGCAGGGCGCCGAGGGCCGCCGCCACGTCGTCCCGCCCCCGGCAGAGGGCCCACAGGGGGGCCCAGGCGGGCAGCCCCGCCCGGTGGGCCAGCAGGTCGACCGGGGAGGGGGTCCGGCCCGCGTACCCCCGCAGCTCCGGCAGGAGGTCCGCGAGGGGCCGGTCCGGGTCGATCTCTCCCCGCCCGGCCAGGGCCAGGAGCACGGCGGTCGTGACCAGCGGCTTCGTCAGGCTGGCCAGGTCGTACAGGGCATCCGGCCGCGCGGTCTCGGGCCGCGGCTCGAGGGCGAGCCGGCCCACGGCGTCGATCCAGAGGGGCTCCGGACCGGGGGGCCCGAAGGCGTAGACGGCCCCCGGCCAGTGCCCGGCCCGGGCATGGGCCGCCAGGAGGCTGCCGACGGCCGGGCTGCGGGTCGCCCCGGCCGGCCGCGAACGGGGAACATCCATCGCCCGATGATCGGCCATCCCGGCGGTTTCCGCGACTCAGGCGGGGAACCCGCCCGGGCTTTCCGCCACGATCCGGTCCCGGATCCGGAGGGCGAGTTCCAGGGCGGCCAGCCCGTCTTCCCCCGGGCACGGCGGACGCTTCCCGGCGCGGACCGCGGCGAGGAACGCGGCGATCTCCCGGGCCAGGGGCTCCTCGCGGGGCACGTCCAGGGTCCGCCGCTCGATCCGGCGCCCTTCCCCGGCCCGGTGCACGCGGAACAGGCCGGCGTCGCCGGTGCCGGTATCGGCCCAGAGATAGCTTCCCGGCTCGAAGACCCGGATCCGGCGAACCTTCTCGAAGCTGATCCGGCTGGCGGTCAGGTTGGCCTGGGTTCCCCCGGCGAAGCGGATCCGCACCGAGGCCAGGTCGATCGTGTCGGTCAGGGCCGAGGCGCCCGCGGCCTCCAGGTGCTCGACCTCCAGCGTGCCGAGGAAGACCCGGCACAGGTCGAGGTCGTGGACCATCAGGTCGAGGACCACGTCCACGTCGAGCGCCCGCGGCACGAACGGCGCCAGGCGGTGAATCTCGAGGAAGCGGGGCGCGGAGAGCTCGCCGCGGATCGCTTCCACGGCCGGGTGGAACCGCTCGATGTGCCCCACCATCAGGGGCACGCCGCGCCCCGCGGACAGGGCGACGAGCTCCCGCCCGGCCGCCACCTCGTCGGCGATCGGCTTCTCCACCAGGGTCGCCACTCCCGCCGCGAGCAGGGGCCGCGCGGTCTCCAGGTGCACGGAGGTGGGGGTGGCCACCGAGGCGACGTCCACCTCGGCGGCGAGCCGTTCCACGGAATCGAAGACCCGGGCCCCGTACCGGGCGGCGATCTCCTCGGCGCGCCGCCGGTCGGCGTCGACGACGCCCGCCAGGCGGACCCCGTCCAGGGTGGCGTAGAGCCGCGCGTGGTGCCGGCCCAGGTGGCCCACCCCGACCACGCCCGCCCGCAGGTCGCCGATCATGAGGGCGGGGCCTCGAGGCGGATCGGGATCACCCCGCGCCGCGTCGTCCGCACGAACTCGATCATCTCGCGCACCTCCGGCCGCTCGCCCCACCGTTCCGCCGCCGCCGCCAGGGCGTCCTCCCGGGAAAGCCCGGAAAGGAAGATCTTGCGCACGGCGGCATCGAGGGCGGCGATGGTCTCGCGGGAAAACCCCGCCCGCCGCAGCCCGATCCGGTTGATGCCGTAGCACCGGGCCCGGTCCCCGACGGTCAGGCAGTAGGGCAACGCGTCCCGCGTCACGACCGAGTACCCGCCGATGAAGGCGTAACGCCCGACGCGGCAGAACTGGTGCACGCCGGAGTAGGCCCCGATCGTGGCCCAGTCCCCCACCTCGACGTGGCCGGCCAGGGTCCCGTTGTTGGCGAAGATGACGTGGTTTCCCACCGTGCAGTCGTGGGCCACGTGGGAGGCCACCATGAAGTAGTTGTCGTCCCCGATCCGCGTCTCCCCGTTGCCGTGCTCCGTGCCCCGGTGGACCTGGCAGTTCTCCCGGAAGACGTTCCGGTCGCCGATGACGACCCGGGTGGGACCGCCCGCGTACTTCAGGTCCTGGGGCGGGAAACCGACGTGGCAACCGGGGTAGAAGACGTTGTCCCGCCCGATCGTCACGCGGCCGTCGATCACCACGTGCGGCCCGATGCGGCAGCCCGGACCGACGGTCACGTCGGGCCCGATCACCGCGAAGGGGCCGACGGCGACCCCCTCGGCGAGCCGCGCCCGCGGGTGAACGACCGCGCGGGAGTCGATCCCGGCGATCCACTCGATCACGACACCGGGCCCTCGCGGTCACGCATGATGGAGAACAGGCGCGCCTCCACGGCGACCTTGCCGTCGACCGTGACCACCCCGCGCATCTTGGCCGCGTGGGGCTTGAGGTGCAGCACCTCGAGCTCCAGCCGCAGCACGTCGCCGGGCACCACGGCCCGGCGGAAGCGGCACTCGTCGATCCCGGTGAAGTAGACCAGCTTCTTCTCCCTGTCCGGCACCTCCAGGAGGATCAGGACCGCCGCCGCCTGGGCGAGGGCCTCCACCATCAGGACCCCCGGCATCACCGGGACCCCCGGGAAATGCCCCTGGAAGAACGGCTCGTTGACCGTGACGCACTTCCGGCAGACGATCCGCCGGCGCCGCTCCAGTTCCAGCACCCGGTCGACGAGCAGGAACGGGTAGCGGTGGGGAACCAGTTCCAGGATTCTCCGGATGTCGAAGAGGGTCTCCTCGCTCACGCTTCCTCCCTTCCCCCGTCTTCTCCCCGCGCCGTCAGCCGCCGCCACGTCCCCGGCAGCCGCCGCAGGATGGCGACGAGCCGCCGCCAGGCGGGCAGGGGCATGGCGGGGAACCCGGCCACCGCCGCCCCGTCGCCGAGGTCCTGCAGCACTCCCGCCCGGGCCGCCAGCACCGACCGGGCACCGACCTCCACGTGGTCTCCCACCCCCGCCTGGGCCCCGACCAGGGTCCCGTCGCCGACCCGGCTCGAGCCGGCGAACCCCGCCTGTGCCGCGACGAGGACGTTGCGCCCGAGGCGCACGTTGTGGCCCACCTGGACGAGGTTGTCCAGGCGGGTGCCCGCCCCGACCCGGGTCTCGCCGAACAGGGCCCGGTCCACCGTCGTGTTGGCCCCGATCTCCACGTCGTCCTCCAGGACGACGGTGCCCAGGTGCGGCAGGCGCACGGTGTTCCCCTCCCCGTCCACGGCCACGCCGAAGCCGGGCGCCCCGATGACGGCCCCCGCCAGCAGCCGGCAGCGCCGGCCGATCGCCGTTCCCGGGTAGACCACCACCCCGGCGTGGACGCGGCTGCCCGCGCCCACCGTCACCCCGGCGTGGAGCACCGCCCCGGGGCCGACGATCACCCCTTCTCCGAGCCGGCAACCGTCGCCGATCACCGCCAGGGGACCGACCGTCACCCCCCGGCCGAGAACCACGTCCCGCCCGATCACGGCCCGGGGATCCACCCCGGGCTCCGGCGCCGCCTCCGGGTAGAGCACCTCGATCGCCCGCGCCAGGGCCGCCCGGGGCGCCCGCGCCGGCAGGACCGGGCGGCCGGCGAACCGGCCGGCCAGGTCCTCGGGAACCACGAGGACCGCCGCCCGGGAGGCGGCGGCCTCGTCGACCCGGCGCGGGTCGTGGAGCGCGGCCAGGTCCTCCGGGCCCGCCGCCTCCAGCGGGCCGACGCCCCGCACGACCACGTCCTCTCCCCCGCCGAGCAGCGGGAGACCGAGGGCACGGGCCAGTTCCCCGAGCGGCAGGGGGTGCGGGACGCGCGGGATCACTGCCCGCCGGGATTCGCCGGGGCGGTGTCCCCCGGGTTGTCGATCGCCCGGATCAGCTCGTCGGTGAGATCGATCGAGGGGGCGGCGTACCCGATGACCTCGACGGGAAGGATCAGCACGTACCCGTGGGCCTTCCCGTACTCCTGGACCGCCCGCAGCACGCGCTGCTGCCACTCGGCCTGCGCCTGCTCGACCTCCACCTGGAGTTCCTGGTTGGCCGACTTCTGCGCCGCCTCCAGCTCGATCTGCTTCCGCTGGATCCTGATGCCGAGCTGCTTCCGCTTTTCGTCCGACAGGCTCGAGGCCGTCGCCACGAACTGCTGCTGCAGCTTCTGCAGCTCCTCCTGCATCTTCTTCAGTTCCGCCTGCTTGTCCTCCTGGATCCTGCGCAGGCGCGCCTTGATCTTCGCCCCCTCGGCGGTCTCCTCGGAGATCCGCTGGGCATCGAAGACGCCGATCTTCAGCGCCTGGGCCCGTGCCGGCACCCCGGCGAGGACGCCGGCGGCGAGAGCGACGGCGAGGACGGGAACGACCAGCTTCCTGGGAACCATCGACGACTCCTTCCGCGAAGGCCCCGGGGCGGGCCCGGGGCCGGGAACGTTCGCCGCATTCTACCCCCCGCCGGCCGGGTCCGCAGGGCGATCGGCGCGAAACGGCCCCGCCCCCGTGGGGCGGGGCCGCGGGACCGGTCGCCGGCCCGGCCGCCGGAGGTCAGTCCCCGCTGCGGGCGCCGACGACCTCCCCGTCCCCGGCCGCCTCCCGGGCGTTGCGGAACACCAGTTCCCCGTCCTCCCCCAGCAGCACCTCGATGTCACCGACCCGGGAAAGCTCTCCCGCCAGGACCTTTTCCGAGATCGCGTCCTCGAAGTGGCGCTGGATCGCCCGCCGCAGCGGTCGCGCGCCGTACGAGCGGTCCCGGCAGGTCGTGTCGACCAGCCAGCGGTAGACTTCCTCCCGCGGCACGATCCGGATCCCCTTCTCGGACAGGGTCGCGTTCAGCTGGCCGATCATCAGCTTCGCGATCTCGACCAGTTCCTCCTCCTTGAGCGGCTCGAAGACGATCACCTCGTCGATCCGGTTGATGAACTCCGGGGTGAGCGCCTTGCGCATGTGCTGGAACACGAGCTCCCGGCGATCCTTGGCGGCGGCCGCCTCGTCCCCGGTCGTGAACCCGAGGCGTTCCCGGTTGACCAGGGCCGACGACCCGATGTTCGAGGTCATGATGATGATCGCGTTCTTGAAGTCGACGGTGTCGCCCCAGGCGTCCGTGATCTGCCCGTCATCCAGTACCTGCAGGAGGATGTTCAGCACGTCCGGATGGGCCTTCTCGATCTCGTCGAGGAGGACCACCGAGTAGGGCTGCCGCTTGATCCGCTCGGTCAGCTGCCCCCCTTCCTCGTGCCCGACGTACCCGGGAGGAGAACCGATCATCTTGGCCACGGCGTGCTTTTCCATGTACTCCGACATGTCGAAGCGCAGCATCGCGCGCTCGTTCCCGAAGAGGAACTCGGCCAGGCTCTTCGCCAGCTCGGTCTTCCCCACCCCGGTCGGCCCGAGGAAGATGAAGGAGCCGACGGGCCGGTGGGGGTTCTTCAGCCCGGCCCGCGAGCGGCGGATCGCCCGGGCGAGGGCCGAGATCGCCTCGTGCTGGCCGACGACGCGGCGGTGGAGGTAGTCCTCCATCCGGAGCAGGCGCTCCATCTCCTCCTCGGCCACCCGGGTGATCGGGATCCCCGTCCACTTGGCGATCACTTCCTCCACGTCGTGGCGGGTGACCTCGAGGATCGTCTGGGCCTCCCGCCGCGCCTCGGCGCGCAGCCGCTCCGCCTCCTCCCGCAGGGCCACCTCCTTGTCGTGCCAGGTGACCGCCTCGTCGAAGTCCTTGCGGGACAGGGCGGCCTTCATCCCTTCCACCGCCTCCTGGATCCCCTTCTCCACCTCGCGCAGCGCCCGGTAGGAGGTCCGCTTGCGCAGCTTGACCCACGCCCCGGCCTCGTCGATGACATCGATCGCCTTGTCCGGCAGGAAGCGGTCGTTGATGTAGCGGTTCGACTGGTAGACGGCGATGCGGATCGCCTCCTCCGTGTAGCGCACGCCGTGGAAACGTTCGTACCGTTCCTTGATGCCCGACAGGACCGCGACCGTCTCCTCCTCGGTCGGGGGGTTCACCTTGATCGGCTGGAACCGCCGGACCAGCGCCCGGTCGCGCTCGATGTGCTTGTGGTAGTCCCGGGGCGTGGTCGCGCCGATGCACTGGACCTCTCCCCGGGAAAGGGTGGGCTTCAGGATGTTCGCCGCGTCCAGCGACCCCTCCGCCGAGCCGGCCCCGATCAGGGAGTGGATCTCGTCGATGAAGAGGATCACGTCCTTCGCCTGGGCGAGTTCCTGGATGATCCCCTTCAGGCGCTCCTCGAACTGGCCGCGGTACTTGGTTCCGGCGACGACGAGGGAGAGGTCGAGAGCGAGGATCCGCTTCCCCTGCATCGGCGGGGGCACGTCGCCCTCCACGATGCGCCCGGCGAGGCCCTCGACGATCGCCGTCTTGCCCACGCCGGGTTCACCCAGCAGGACCGGGTTGTTCTTCCGGCGCCGGCACAGCACCTGGATCACCCGCTCCATCTC
>CAZOTT010000094.1:0-11884 GCA_964582785.1 uncultured Acidobacteriota bacterium
TCCCGGGAAATTCCTTCTTTTGCAGGTTGCCGGTGAACCGGCCGCGGGGAGGGTGTGCCCGCGGAAGCGGCGCCGGCCGCCTCGGGCGGCGCGAGGCCGCCCGAGGAGGGGCCCCGCCCCCGGGGGCGGGAGCGTCCACGGAGCGGCTCCCGGGGCCCTTCCCCGGAGAGGGCCCTCGCCGGGCAGCACCCTTCCCCTGGAACGCGGCCCGGACCGGATGAACGGCCCCCGTTCTCGGCGCACCTCTGTTCAGTTGCTGGCCGGGGGAGCGTCCCCCCCGGCCGCCTCCCGGCGCAGCCGATCCAGGAGACCCGCCGGTTCCGCCGAGGGGAGGGCCAGGAGCCATTCCCGCACCCGGGCGGCCGGGAGGCGGCCGGCCAGGAACGCCCGGGCCAGCCGGCGCCCCGGCCCGCCCCCCCCTTCCGGCCGCGCCGCCGGGCCGGGATCGACCGGCGCCGCCAGGACCTCGGCCAGCATGTCCCGCACGGTGCGCCAGGGCGGCGCGGGCCGGAACGTCCCGAGACCGTCCACCCGGCCGGCCAGGGCGTCCACGAGAAAGCGGGCGGTCTCCCGGGCCACCGCGGCGAGCCGCCGGGGGCGCGCGGCCAGGACCCGGGCCGCCGGGTGCCAGGCCGCGCCCTCCCGGTCCAGCCGGCCCAGGAATGCGTCGATCTCCTCCCGGCCGGTCCCGGCTTCCCGGAGGGCGCGCCGGATCCGGCCCCGCTCCCGGTCCCCGAGCACCAGGGGAAACAGGTCGGCGAGCCGGGCCCCGGGGGCCACCACCGTTTCGCGCGGGTCGATCCCGACCGTTTCGAGGGAGGCGAGGGCGATCTCCTGGACCAGCAGGCCCGGGTCCGCCAGGGGCGGAGGCGGATCTTCCGCCAGCCACCGGGCCTGCACCCGGGCGAGCGCCCCCCGCCGGCCCCCGGGCACGGGGCGATGCACCGAGAACGCGTCTCCCGCCCGGCACGGGCCCGGCCCGGGAGGGTTCGTCTCGAGGTCGTGGAAGACGCGGACGATCCCCGCGCGGGGAAGGACCTCCCCGAGGACCCGGGGCAGGTGGCCGCCCGCCAGGTGGGCCTCCCCGACCACGACCACCACCCCGGCGCCCCGGGGTGATCCGGCCAGGTGGACGGCGATCCGCTCGGCGAAGAGGCGGTCCCGGACCGGCAGGCTTTCCCCGCCACCCCGCGGGAGCACGTCGAGGGGCAGCACGCCCGCTCCCAGGTCCCGGGCCAGGCGGAGGAGACGGAGAACGGGTGCCCAGGGGTATCCCCACTCCTCGTCCCACCGGACCCGGCGCCGCAGTTCCCCGCCCCCGATCCTCCGGGCGAGCCACCGTTCCAGATGCCGGCGGTCCCGGGCCGGGAACGCCTCGAGGGCAACGGCCGCCGGGCGGCCCGACCCGCGCCAGGCGCGGAGCAGTTCCATCGCGGAGCGGCAGGCGCCGGGAAGGGGGTGGAACTCCCCGAGCAGGACCACGTCGGCCGCGGCGGCGCCGGCGAGCCAAGCCGCGGGCGGGCACGGACGCCAGGGGAGGGACTCGATCTCCGCGGCCAGGGCGGAGAGGTAGGGAAACCGGGCGACCGGGTCGTCGCGCACCGGGCCGGGTCAGCCGGAGTGGCCGCGGTCCCCGCCGGTCCCCGGGGAGGGGGGTTCCTCTCCGTCACCCCGCATCGCCGACCGGAAGTTGCGGATCCCTTCTCCGAGTCCCTTCCCCAGCTCGGGGAGCCGCCGCCACCCGAACAGGATGACGACCAGCACGAGCAGGAGGAACAGCTCCGGGAAGCCCAGGGGACCGAAACCGGCCAGCCGCACGTCCACGGTTCACCTCCACCGCCCTCTCCGGCAGGGCCGGGGGACGGTCGGTACGAGTCTACACCTGGATCTTCCGGCGATCCCCCGCGCGCCGGGTCACCCCCGCGTCGTCCAGGGCCTCGAGGAGGGGAATCGCCCACTTGCGGGTCAGGCCGAAGATCTGCTTGAACCGGGGAACGTCGATCCAGCCGTCCCCGGCGGCCGCCTCCCGCCGCAGGCCCTCCACGACCCGCTCCCAGGTGGAACCGGCGATCCAGGCGTCGCCCCGGAGCCGCACCGCCCGGCCCCGGCGCGCCAGGAAGGCAAGGAGCTTCCGGGCGCCCCGGCCCGGGTTCGCCTGCCGCAGGAGTTCGTCCTCGGGCACCGCCTCCAGGCCGGCCCGCTCGAGGATCTCCAGGATCCGGTCCAGGGCCGCCTGCTGTTCGGGGGTCGGCCGGGGATCGTGGCCGGGGAGCCGGACGGACTCCCGGGTCCAGGCCACCCGGTCCTCCCCGGCCAGCCGGTCGAGGAACGCCGCGAACTCGTCCGGGGTCCACCGGGGCGCGAATCGCCGGCGCAGGTTCTCCGGGGGCGGGCCCGGCTCGAGCGGCTCGGACCGGTGGAGGTCCCCCAGGTACCGGACCAGCTCCTCGGCGATCGCCCGGGCCGCGCCCGGGGAGACGAGACGGGTCCCGGCGAGGGCCAGGGCCCGGCCCTCCCGCTCGAGCCTCCCGCAGAGCGGTTCCGCCATCCCCCGGGGAATCCCCAGCCGGGGGCACCGGCGGGCGGGAAACCCGGCCCTCCCCGCGCGCTCCACGTGGACCGCCAGCCGGTCCGCCGGCCCGCCCCGGGCCAGGGCCCGGACTTCCCGGTCCCAGGCCGGGTCGGCGCGGCGCCAGCGCGGGGGATCCAGGTCCGCGACGATCCCCCCGGCGAGGGTGATCACCGGGGACGTCCGCCGCAGGATGAACCGGTCGCCGGGGAGCAGGGCGAGGGGCTCCTCGAGGCGGACCTGGAGCACCCCTTCCTCGCCGGGGGAAAGGCGGCCCGGCTCCGGCAGGCGGAGGCGTCCCTGGACCTCGGCGGTCCCCTGGTGAACCCGCACGCGCATCCCGTGCTCGAGGGGCACCGGCGCGTCGTCGACGACCCGGACGAGCGCATCGAGAACCCGGGTGTCGAGGGCCCCTTCCGGCGGCGCCAGCACCATGCCCCGCCGCAGGTCCGACCGGTCCACGCCCTGGAGGTTCACGGCGACCCGGGCGGGGGGCTCCACCCGCTCCCGGGTCTCGCCGTGCACCTGGAGCCCCCGGATTCTGGCGGCCGGCCCGCCCGGCACCGCCACCAGCTCGTCCCCGACGGCGAGGGGGCCCCCGTGGAGCGTCCCGGTGATCACCGTTCCGAATCCCCGCGCGGCGAACACCCGGTCGATCGGGACCCGGGGCCAGGGCCCTTCTTCCCGGGGCGGAAGCTCCCGGGCCACCCGGACGAGGGCGGCGACCAGGTCCTGGACCCCCTCCCCGGTCCTCCCGCTGACCCGGACGAGGGGAGCCCCCGCCAGGAACGTTCCCGCCACCAGGTCGCGGACCTCCTCCTCCGCCAGCGCGGCCAGTTCCTCGTCCGCCAGGTCGGTCCGGGACAGGGCGATGACCCCTCCCCGGCTGCCCAGCAGGTCGCAGATCTCCAGGTGCTCGACGGTCTGGGGCATCACCGACTCGTCCGCGGCCACCACCAGGAGCACCAGGTCCATGCCGCTCGCCCCGGCCAGCATGTTGTGCACGAAACGCTCGTGCCCGGGCACGTCCACGAAGGACAGCACCAGGTCGTCCACCCGCCGGTGGGCGAACCCGAGGTCGATCGTGATTCCCCGTTCCTTCTCCTCGCGGAGCCGGTCCGGGTCGGTCCCGGTGATCGCCCGCACCAGGGTCGACTTGCCGTGGTCGATGTGGCCCGCCGTGCCGACGACGACGATCCGGGGCTGCGGGGTCACGGCCGGGCCTCCCCGGCGGGGGCCCGCCCCGCCGCCGGGGGCGGGGTCCGTGCGGCGCGCCGGACCGCCGCCAGGAGGCGCCCCAGGTCGAACGGCTTGGCCAGGACCGGCGGGGCCCCCGGCTCCCGGGCCAGCCTCTCGGCCAGGGACAGGTCTCCGGTGGTCAGCACGACCCGGCCCACCAGGTGGGGGGCCTCGCGGCGCAGGGTGGCGACCAGCTCGAGCCCGGTCCGCCGCGGAAGGGAGACGTCGCAGACGATCGCATCCGGCCGTTCCGCCACGATCCTCCGGGCGGCGGTCTCCCCGTCGCCCACCACGGCCACCTCGGCGCCGTCGTTCTCGAGGACCTCCCGGAGGAGGCCCGCCACCGCCGGCTCGTCCTCGGCGACCAGGACCCGCCGCCCGGCCAGGGGGGCGGCCGGTCCCGGGGTGGAAGACGGACCCTCCTTCCCGGGACGCCTTCCCCGCCGCGGCAGGCGGAGGACGAAGAGGGCTCCTCCCCCGCGGGACGATTCGACGCGGACCTCCCCCCCGTGGTCCCGGACGATTCCCGCCACGACGCTCAGGCCGAGGCCGGTGCCCTTCCCCTCCGGCTTCGTGGTGAAGAACGGGTCGAAGACCCGGTCCCGCACGTCGGGGGGGATCCCGGGACCGGTGTCCGCCACCTCGATCCGCACGTGGTCCTCGCCCGCGGCCCGCAGGCGGATCGTCACGCGGCGTTCCCCGTCGTGCTCCTCGAGGGCGTGAATCGCGTTCGTCACCAGGTTGACGAGCACCTGGACGAGGCCGTCCGCGTCCGCCTCCACGGGGGGGCACTCCCCCGCCCCCTCCACCACCAGCTCGACCCCCGCGCGGCGGGCATGGTAGCCGAGCAGGCCGACCACCTTTTCCGCGATCGCCCCGGGAGCGACGGGCTGCCGCGTCGGTTCCTTCGTCCGGGCAAAGGTCAGCAGGTCCCCGACGATCCGGCGGCAGCGATCGGTCTCCTCGACCAGGGTGGCGATCCATTCCGCGCGGTGCTCCGCGTCGGGGGCCGCGGCGAGCATCTGGGCGTATCCCCGGATGGTGGACAGCGGGTTGTTGATCTCGTGGACGATCCCCCCGACGAGCACGCCGAGGGCCGTCATCTTTTCCGCCCGGGCGAGCTGCGCCTGCTGCCTGCGGGCGACGGTGACGTCCTCGAGGACCAGCAGGGCGTCTCCCGCCCGGTCCCGCAGGGGAACGAGGCGCACGGAGAGGATGCGCCCGTCCCGGGGCTGCACCAGGTCGACCGGGGCGCTGCCGCCGGAGGAAGCCCGCTCCCGGAGTTCGGCGAGGCGGAGGGACCCGAGGGACGGCAGCGCCTCCCCCTCCCCCGGCCAGGCGCCCAGCCGCTCGAGCATGACCCGTCCCTCCCGGTTGACGAGGCGCACCCTCCCCTCCCGGGAGACCAGCACGACGCCGACCGGCAACCCCTCGAAGGCGGCGGCGAGCCGCGAGGCTTCCCGCCGCCGCTGGAGATCCAGCCGGTCGGCCGCCAGGGCCAGGGACCCTTCCACGGTCGCCGCCAGCCGCCGGGCGGCCGCCGGGGGTGGGCCCGAAAAGCCGAGGGTGATCCGCGCACCCCGGCCGCCCCGGGGATCGATCCACTCCCGGGGAACCTCGCCCCGGCGGGGGGGTCCCCGCCAGGCGAACCGGTCGCCCGCCTCCTCCCGCGACGCGCCGGCCCGCCCCAGGGCTTCCTCCCCCGCGGGCCCCGGCGGCCAGGCCAGGGCCGCGAGCAGTTCGCCGTCCCTGGCCCGGAGGACGATCGCCCCGGCCGCCGGGAGGAGCAGGTCGTCCAGGGCGAGGGCGGCTGCCCGGGCGGCCCCGGCCCCGTCCACCGCCCGGCCGAGGGCCCGGACGAGCCCGACCAGGACGGGAACCTCTCGGTCTCCCCCTTCCCGCCCGGGCCGTTCCAGGGCCTCCATCCCGGCGAGGAGCCATTCCAGGTCCTCCCGGCGCACCTCCGGCGGTTCCCCCGCAAGGCCGGTGTCCCCCAGCACGAGGCGCGCCCGCGGGGGGGTCCCGACGGGCAGGGAAAGCCGGCGGCCGGCCCCCAGGGACCAGAGCAGGTCGTCGAGGGCATCGACCCGCCCTCCCGGAAGCAGGGCCAGCCCCTCCGCCGGGCCCGGGACGGTTCCCCGGATCGGGGGCGCGGCGAGGGGACGGAACCGGCCTCCGTCCCGGCGGAAGAGAACGCAGTCACCCGGGGGAGGCACGACCAGGGCGGCGAAGGACGCCGGCGGGTCCACCACGGCGAGCCACGCGGCGAGGAGATCCCGTGGATCCCGCGCCGCCAGGAGTTCCCGGGCGTTCCGGCCGGTCCAGGCGTTCCGCGCCACGCACCTCTCCTTTCGCCGCGCCGCGCGCGGCGGTGCCATTGTAGTCGGGACGTGGAAACGGGAGGGACGGCGGAGCTTCAGTCCCGGTCGCTGCCACCCCGCCGGTCGCGGGGACCCGCCGCCCGGCGCAGGGGAACCCGGAACCCGCGCGGCCGGCTGAACATCCGGCGCAGGCGCTGCTTGGCCTGGGTCTCGATCTGGCGCACGCGCTCCCGCGAGATCCCCATCTTCTCGCCGATCTGCTTCAGGGTGAGGACCGGCGCCCCGTCGAGACCGAACCGGTGCCGGATGACCATCTGTTCCTGCTCGGTGAGGTACCGCAGGGCCCGGGAAACCAGGCGGGTCCCCTCCTGCTTCAGCAGGCGATCCTCCGGGCTCTCGCTGTCATGGTCGACGAGGAAGTCGGAGACCGGTGTCTTCTTCTCCTTGCCCATCGTGTCGTCGATCGAGACCTCCCGCCGGTTCACCTGGAGGACCTGGTCGACCTTCCGCAGGGAAACGTCGAGCCGGTCGGAGATCTCGTGCCGCTGGGGCTTGCGCCCCAGTTCCCGCCGCAGGTTCCGTTCCGCCTCCCGGACCTGGCGGATCTTCTTCATCTGGTAGGTGGGCACCCGCACCAGGTTCACCTGGTCCGCCAGCGCCTTGAGGATCGACTTGCGGATCCACCAGATCGCGTAGGTGATGAACTTGGTCCCCTTCGAGGGGTCGTACCGCCGGGCCGCCTCGATCAGGCCCAGGTTCCCCTCGTTGAGCAGGTCCTCGAGGGGCAGGCCGAGGTTGCGGTACTCGTTGGCGACCTTGACGACGAAGGAGAGGTTCGACGCCACCAGGTGCTCGAACGCTTCCGGGTCCCCCCGGCGCACCCGCCGGGCGAGCTGCTGTTCCTGTTCCTTCGTGAGGAGGGGGTACTCGCGGATCTCCGTGAAGTAGCGGCTGAGGACCGTCTTGTCGGTGTTGGGCTCGCCCATGCTGCTCCCGCGCTCCGCCCGCCCGGCGGCCCCCGGTGCCGTGCCGGAGTCCGCCCCCGCGGGCTTCCCCGGACGCGCCGGGGATCCGTCCCGGGACTCGTCGCGCCTGCGCTTCCTGCGACCAGCCACCCGTTGCCTCACCCCGGGCCCGGCACCGGAGCGACGGGCCCGACCAACCCCCACGACCCCCCACAGGCCGTACCGACGCGGGTGGCGTTCGATCCCTTTCGGACGGGTCCAGGACCGGGAACCGCCCTCCCGGAGACGTGCCTTCCCCACGCTGGCAAGGATCAATCTGGCCGCAACCGGGGGAACTTGTCAACACCCCCCGCAAGGACGGTCACCTTACGAAGCCATTAGCCGGACCGTCAGTGCCAGGGGTCGCGGTCGTCCCGGACGACCCGGAACCGGCGCCGGCGGCGGACGCCCAGGGCCGCCAGCGTGGGGCCCCAGCCCCGCCACCACGCGATGTAGAGAAAGCCGGTCAGCGCCCCGCCCAGGTGGGCGAAGTGGGCGATTCCCCCGCCGCCGGCGTTCACGGCCCCCCACAGGTCGAGGACCATGTAGACCAGCGCCATCGTCCGGGCCCGGATCGGGAACGGGAGGGGGAAGATGAAGACCATCCGGTCCGGGTAGAAGAGGGCGAACGCGAGGACCACCCCCAGGACCCCTCCCGAGGCGCCGATGACCCCGACCGGGCTCCCGGTGAGGAGCCCGACGAGCACGTGGGCGACCCCCCCGCCCACCACGCAGAGGACGAAGTAGACGAGCAGCCGGCGGGACCCGAACAGCCGCTCCACGTCCCCGCCGAACATCCAGATCCCGAGCATGTTCATCAGCAGGTGCCACAGCCCGCCGTGGAGGAGGGCGTAGGTGACCAGCTGCCAGGCGTACCCGTGCAGCAGCCCGGCGGGCGTCAGCGCCAGCCAGCGGTCCACGGTCCACTGCCCGAGGAACGGGTAGAGGACGATCCACTGCAGGGCGAAGGCGATCCCCAGCGTCCAGAGGATGCGCCGGATCATCGGGGTCACCGGGGGGAACGCGAAGGAAAGACCCCCGCCGCCCATGGGCGCGCCGCGGTTCCAGCTCATGGGGGCATTATAGGGTCGCCCGGCTACTCCTCCTCCTCGACCTGCACGTCGATCGAGCCGTCGGACCGGTGCACGTACAGCCACGCCCGCCCGGCGAAGAACGTCCCCTTCTCCCGGCCGGTCGCTCCCTCCCCGCGCCGGCAGCCGGTCTTCCCGGCGAGCCCGCAGGCGAACGTGTACTTCCGGCCCCCGACCCGGAGCACCCAGCGGTACGCCCACGGCCCGGAGACGTTGACCACCTCGGCGGTCAGCTCGTTGGCTCCGTCCGCCAGGTGCGGCGCGAGGTCGAACCATTCCGCCTCGAGTTCCGCCGGCGCCGCCAGTTCCCGCCCGTCCAGGTAGAGGTGCAGCTCGTCGTCCGCGGCGAGCACCCGGACCCGGGCATCGAGGGGCGGGGCTTCCTCTTCCCCGAACTCGATCTTCGCCACCTCCCTCCGCGGGATCTTCCGGCGCCCCTCCCGGGGCAGGTCGAGGACGAGCAGCTCCCGGTCGAGGGAGACGACGGTTCCCTCGAGCTCGCTGCCGTCCCGCAGGAACACCCGGTCCGTGGAAGCCGCGGCGAGGGTGGCAAGGGCGAGCAGGAGCAGCGGGATCGCCGCGAGGAGCAGGGAGCGGCGGCGGGGCGGGGACGAACGGCGCATGGGGAACCTCCCGGGTGCTTCCTCCCGGGCCGGGGAACGACCCGCCCGGGACCTCTCCCGGCGGCCGCGGGCCCCGTAGCATCCGGACCGGGCCCCCGCGACCCCGGGAGACCATGATGGCAGCTTCCCCCGTACCCGGCACGACCCCCCCGCCCCACCTGCCTCCGCCGGTGCCCGCCCTGGCGGCCGGGGGGCATCTCCTTCCCGCGGACGGGGCGCCGGAGCCCCCGCCGTCCCTCCTCGACGCGGCGGTCGCCCGGCTGCCCCGGGGGGGCTGGCACACTCTCCCGGGCCCCGGGGGACGGTGGCTCCTCGCCGTCCTGGACGATCCCGTGCCCGCCCTGGCCCTGGCCCCCGTCCCCGGAACGTGGCGGGAATGCCGGCGGTGGGTCCGGGCCTGGGCGCCGGTGCTCGCGGGCCGGCTCCGGGAACGGCTGGCGGAGGACCCCTGGCTCCTGCCCCGGTCCGCGTCGCCGTCCCTCGGTCCCCTGCTGGCGCCCCTCGCCCGGGCGGCGGGAACGGCCCTCCCCGTCCTGCTGGGCGGAGAGTCCGGGACCGGGAAGGAGGTCGTGGCCCGGGCCCTCCACGCCGCTTCCGGGCGCCCGGGGCCCCTGGTGGCCGAGAACTGCGCGGCGCTGCCGGGGGATCTCCTCGAGGCGGAGCTGTTCGGGGTCCGGCGCGGGGCCTACACCGGGGCCCACCGGGACCGCCCGGGGCGGTTTCGGGCGGCGGACGGGGGAACCCTGCTCCTCGACGAGATCGGGGAGTTGCCCCTCTCCCTCCAGGCCAAGCTGCTGCGCGTCCTCGAGGAGGGGCGGGTCCGCCCCCTCGGGGACGACCGGTCCCGGGCGGTGAACGTGCGGGTCGTGGCCGCCACCCGGGCCGACCTCCGGAAGATGGTCCGGGAGGGAGCGTTCCGGGAGGACCTCTACTGGCGCCTCGCGGGGCTGGAGGTGACGCTGCCCCCGCTCCGGGCCCGCAGGGGAGACCTCCCCTGGCTGGCCACCGCCCTCCTTCGGCGGGTGGCGGGGGAGGGCCTGGGCCCGGGCCGCCGCCTGTCGGCGGACGCCCTCGTCGAGCTCGAGCGCCACCCCTTCCCGGGAAACGTGCGGGAACTGCTCCAGGTGCTGCGGCGGGCGGCGATCCTCGCGCCGGGTCCCCTGGTCCGCTCCCGGACGGTCCGGGAGGCCCTGGGGGAGCCCGGCTTTCCCTTCCGGGAAGACGAGGACGATCCGCTGGACCGGGAACGGAACCGGATCCGCCGCGCCCTGGCGGAGGCGGGGGGCAACAAGGCCCGCGCCGCCCGCCTGCTCGGCTGGTCGCGTGCCCGCTTCTACCGCCGACTCGCCGCGGTCGGGCTGTCCGCACCCGGCGCGCCGTCCCGGCCGGACGCCTCCCGGGCGAGTTCCACCAGCCGGTCGAGCAGCCGCGGGTAGGGCAGCCCGGTGGCCGCCCACAGGCGGGGGTACATCGAGATCGGGGTGAACCCCGGCAGGGTGTTCACCTCGTTGACGACGAGGGTCCCGTCCCGCCGCGAGTAGAGGAAGTCCACCCGGGCCATTCCGCGCAGGTCGAGGGCCCGGAAGGCGTCCAGGGCCAGGGAACGGACCCGCTCCGCCAGCTCGACCGGCAGGGGCGCGGGAACGAGGAGTTCCGAGGAGGGGTCCTCGTACTTCGCCCGGTAGTCGTAGAACTCCCCGGCCGGGACGATCTCCCCGGGAACCGAGGCGGCGGGCTCCAGGTTCCCCAGGACCGCCACCTCGATCTCCCGGGCGGCGGGGACCGCCGCCTCGACGACGACCTTCGGGTCCACCCGCCGGGCCTCCTCGAGGGCGGGGCCCAGCCCGGCCGGGTCACGCACCCGGGAGATCCCGATGCTGGAACCGGCCCGGGCCGGCTTGACGAAGACCGGGTAACCCAGGGGCTCCACCGCCGCCAGCCGGCCCCCCGGGTCGTCCAGCACCGGCCCCGCGAGAACCACGTCCCGGACGACCGGGAGCCCCTCCGCCGCCAGCATCCGGCGGGCCCGGTCCTTGTCCATGGCCAGGGCGGAGCCGAGCACGCCGGGCCCGACGAACGGGATCCCGGCCAGGGCGAACACCCCCTGGAGGGTGCCGTCCTCCCCCCCGGGCCCGTGCACGATCGGGAACACCACGTCGAGGGGGGGACCGCACGGGCGGCCGGTGGCCTCTTCCCGCAGGCGGCGGTCCGCCGGGGAGGCGGGCCACCGGACCGGCGTTCCCGCCCCCCGGTCGAGCCCCCCGGCGAGGAGATCCCCGCCGCCGACCCGCGGGGTGCCCCCGCGATCGACCCCGACGAGGACGACCTCGTAGCGGTCCCGGTCCAGGTGCTCCAGGATGCCCCGGGCCGAGACCAGGGACACGTCGTGCTCCGGGGAGGCCCCGCCGAAGACCAGTGCCAGGGTCAGCCGCTCCACGGTCCGCTCCTCCGCCGGGACCATCATGACCCCTCGAGGAGGCGGCGTTCCAGCTCGCCGAACACCTCGCGGGTCGCCCGCAGGAAAACCCGGAGCCGGTCGCCCCCCGATTCCACCACGTCCCGGATCTCCGCGACCCGGTGCAGCCAGGCGAGGAGGTCCCCCCGGGCGGCGGGCAGGGAGACCTCCCCGGCCAGCGCCCGGCCGAGCAGCCGGTCCAGCAGGATCCGCCGCAACCGGTCGAGCCCCTCCCCGGTCCGGGCGGAGACGACCACCGCGTCCGGTTCCCGCGCCCGGACCCCGGCCAGGACCTCCGCCGGCACCAGGTCGGCCTTGTTCCAGGCGACGATCCGGGGCCGGGTGCCGAGACCGGAGGCATCCAGAACGTCCTCCACCACCTCCCGCTGGTGGTCCGCCGCCGGGTGCGCCAGGTCCAGGACCACGACGAGGAGGTCCGCCTCCTCCGCCTCGGAGAACGTGCTGCGGAACGAGGCGACCAGGTGGTGGGGCAGCTTCCGGATGAACCCGACGGTGTCCTTGAGCAGCACGGTCCCCCGGGGCGGGGCCTCGAGCCGGCGCACGGTGGGGTCCAGGGTGGCG
>CAZOTT010000095.1:0-11783 GCA_964582785.1 uncultured Acidobacteriota bacterium
TCGCCAAGGTGCGCCGCGCCATGAGCCAGCTCGGCTAGCCGCCTCCGCCGACCAGCCGAGCTGGCGACGCGCTCTCGTCCTATTCCCGCGGCCCCGCCGCCGCCCCTACCTCGTCCCGGAGCTTCAAGACATGGTTGATTTTCTGCATGTGGACGCCAATGAGCTGCTGGTGGACGCTTTCAAGCTCGGGCGCAAGGTCTACGAGGACGGCTTTCGACCCAAGCACGTGATCTCCATCTGGCGCGGCGGGACCCCCATCGGCTTGGCCGTGGACGCGTACTTCCGCTTTCAGGGGGTCTACACGCACCACACCAGCATGGCGACCACCAGCTACGTGGGCATCGGCGAGCAGGCCGACGTCGTCGTCAAGGGGCTGGAGCACGTCGTGCGCTCGGTCTGTCGCGAGGACGGGCTGCTCATCATCGACCACCAGGGGGTCGTTCGCTTCGGGAACCCCGCGGCGGAGAAGATGATCGGTCACCCCGCCGGCAGCCTCGTGGGCCAGAACGTGTTCGAGTACGTCCTGCCCCGTTACCGCGGGGTGGTCGTCGAGCAGGTGCGGCGCCGCAGGATGGGCCTGTCCAGCACCTACGAGGTGGGCATTCTCTCGGGCCGGGGGGAGGAACGGCTGCTGCTGATCAGCGCTGCCCCGCTGCCGAACCGGGAAGGCCAGATGGACCAGTCCGTCCTGGTCGTGCGCGACATCACCGAGCAGAAGAAACAGGAGGACGAGCTGCGCCGCGCCCGGGACGCGGCGATGCACGCCGCCCAGCTCCAGTCGGAGTTCCTGGCCAACATCAGCCACGAGCTGCGGACGCCGATGAACGCGATCATCGGCCTCGCCGACCTGCTGCGGGAGGCGCCGGTGCCCGACCGGGCCCGGGAGTGCGTCAACGACATCCACCGGGCGGCCCACGACCTGCTGGCCCTGATCGAGGACCTGCTGGACTTTTCCCGCATCGAGTCCGGCCGGATGCGCCTCCGGGAGGTGCCGTTCCAGCCCCACGAGGTCCTGGCCGAGGTCGTCCGTTTCTTCCAGCCGATGGCGGAGAAGAAGGGGATCCGGCTCGACAGCCGCATCGAGGGCTACCTCGAGGGAGGACTGTGCGGGGACCCGGAGCGGCTGCGCCAGATCCTCGTCAACCTCGTCGGGAACGCGGTCAAGTTCACCGACCGGGGGCACGTGGACGTGAACGTGCACCTCTACCCGCGGGAGGAGGACGACACCTGGAACCTGTCGATAGAGGTGGCGGACACCGGCCCCGGCATTCCCCCCGAGGTGGGAGAGGAGATCTTCCAGCCCTTCCGCCAGGGGGATGGCTCCCTGACCCGTTCCCGGGGCGGGACCGGGCTGGGCCTCCCGATCACGAAGCGCCTGGTGGAGATGCACGGCGGCAGGATCGACTTCGAGAGCACCCCCGGCGTGGGAACCGTCTTCCGCGTGGAGATCCCCTACCGGCCGGCGCGGCGGGAGACGGAGCGCAGGGCAGGAGAGACCTCCCGGGCGCGCATCCTCGTCGTGGACGACAACCCGGTCAACCGGAAGGTGGCCGGCCGCCTGCTGGAGCGGCAGGGGTACCGGGTCCTCTACGCGGAAAACGGCCGGGAGGCCCTGGAAGTGCTGTCGCGGGAAGAGGTCGAGCTGGTCCTGATGGACATCCAGATGCCCGTCATGGACGGCCTCGAGGCGACCCGCCGGATCCGGGCCGGCGAGGCGGGAGAGCGGGCGCGCGGCGTCCCGGTCGTCGCCCTGACCGCCCACTCGGGGGAGCAGGAGCGGAAGCGCTGTCTCGAGGTCGGCATGGAGGCGTTCCTGACCAAGCCGGTGGATCCCGAGCGGCTCCACGAGACCGTCGAGTCGCTGGCGTTCGTCACCGCCTGAGCGGCCCGGGTCAGGCCCGGGGGTGCGCCCGGTCGTACACCTCGAGGATCCGGTCGAGAGAAAGCTTCGTGTAGCGCTGGGTCGTCGCGAGGCGCGCGTGCCCCAGCAGTTCCTGGATCGAGCGGAGGTCCATCCCGGACTCCAGCAGGTGGGTGGCGAAGGAGTGGCGCAGCACGTGGGGATGGACCCGGCGGGCGAGGGCGGCCCGGGTCACGGCCCGGTCCAGGATGCGCCGCACCGACCGGTCACTGAGCCGGCCCCCGCGGAGGTTGAGGAAGAGCGCCTCCTCCCGGGTCCGTTCCCGCAGGCCGGTGGACGCGGCGAGCCACGCCCGCAGGGCCGCCGCGGCCGGCCGCCCGAAGGGGACGATCCGCTCCTTGCGGCCCTTGCCGAGGACCCGCACCGTGCGGCGGGCCAGGTCGATGTCCTCGAGGTCCAGGCCGACCAGCTCGGCGACCCGCAGCCCCGCCCCGTAGAGCAGTTCCAGGAGGGCCCGGTCCCGGAGGCCCGCCGGCGTTCCCGGGTCGGGCGCCGCCAGGATCGCCGCCACGTCCTCCACGTCGAGCCGCTCGGGAAGCCGTTCCCCCCGCTTCGGGTTCCGCACCTCGGCGGGGGGGTTCGCCCGGGCGAGGCCCCGCTCCCCGAGCCACCGCCAGAAGGCCCGCGCCGCCGAGAGGCGGCGGCCGATCGTCGCGGGAGAAAGGCCCCGGGCGTGCATGTCCGCCACCCAGGCGCGGACGAGCCCGGCGTCCACCTCGCCGACCGCCGGCGCCCGGCCGAGGAGCCGCTCGAGGCACGAGGACAGGTCCCGGAGGTCGGTGCGGTAGGAACGGACCGTGCGGGGAGACCGGTCCCGGTCGAGGGCCAGGTGCTCGAGGAAGGCCCGGATCTCCCCGGTCATGGCCGCGGACAGCCGGCGTCGATCCAGGCGATCAGCCGGCGGACCTGGTCCGAGACGGCGGTGGCCGCCGCCCCCAGCCGCCGCTCCTCCTCCACGTGCCGGGGGAGGGAGTCGGCGAGGACCTGGCGGACCTCTCCCCGGTCCGCCCCGGCCTCGAGGAGCTCGACGGCCACGCGCCAGTCCGGCAGGGGCGCGGAGCGCCAGGCCCCGAGGGCGCCGAGGAGATCGTCCTGGGCGAGCAGGGCGCGGGCCATCAGCATGTGGGCGCGGGAGACGAGGGAGGGGTCGTCCTCGCCCCGCTCGTCCGCCCACTGGAGGGCCAGGGCCGCGTGGTGGCTCGCCCGCTCGGGGTTTTCCAGCAGGAGCAGGTAGCCTTCCGCCAGGACCAGGGCGGTCTCGATCGTCGGGGGCATCTCCCGCTCGATTTCCTCGAGGACCCCGCGGGCCCGGTCGAGCTCGCCCATGCGGGCGTGGCAGAGGGCGATCTGGGACAGCAGGAACCGCTGTCCGGCCGGGTTCTCGGACTCCCGCGTCCGTTCCAGCTCGCGGCGGAGGACGGCGATCGCCTCGGCGCCGCGGCCCTCGGCCAGGCGCCGGGCGACCTCGAAGGACGCGGTGAACCAGGCGTCCACCCGCCGGCGGGGAGGGGCGTCGTGGGAGGGCGTCATGGTCTCTCACCTCCGGCGGCCCCCGGGGACCGCTCCCTGCGAAGATAGTCCTCGAGGGCCCGGAGGGCCCGCTCCACCAGCAGCCGCTTCCGCTCCCGGCGGTTGCGGACGGCCGCCGCGAGGGGTGGAAGCAGGCCGAAGGAGACGTTCACCGGCTGGTAATGCCGGGGATCCGCCCCGGCCACGTACCGCTGGAGCGACCCGATCGCCGTCTCGGGCGGAAAGACCGGCGGCGCGGCGCCCCGGGCGAGGGCCGCGGCCCCGAGACCGGCGACCAGCCCGGAGGCGGCGGACTCCACGTACCCCTCGACGCCGGAAACCTGTCCGGCGAGAAGAACGTCTTCCCGGGCCCGGGCCTGGAACGTCGGCAGGAGCACCCGGGGGGCGTTGACGTAGGTGTTGCGGTGCATCTGCCCGAGCACGGCGAACCGCGCCCGCTCGAGCCCCGGGACCAGGCGGAAGACCCGCTTCTGCTCCGGCCAGGTCAGCCGGGTCTGGAAGCCGACCATCGACCAGTGGGTGGCGGCCAGGTTGTCCTGGCGGAGCTGGACCACCGCCCAGGGCCGCTTCCCCGTCCGGGGATCGACCAGGCCGACCGGCTTCAGCGGCCCGAAGCGGAGGGTATCGAGCCCCCGGAGGGCGAGTTCCTCGATCGGCAGGCACCCCTCGAAAAGCCGGCCCCGCTCGAAGTCCCGCGGTTCCACCCGGGCGGCGGACACCAGCTCGCGGTGAAACCTCTCGTACTGCTCCCGGTCCAGGGGGCAGTTGAGGTAGTCGCTGCCCCCGCCCTTGCCGTAGCGGGACGCGGCGAAGCATACCGAGCGATCGATCGAGTCCGCCTCGATCACCGGGCTGATCGCGTCGAAGAAGAACAGGTTTTCCTCGCCCGTCAGCCGGGCGATCGCCCGCGCGAGGGGGTCCGAGCAGAGGGGACCCGGGGCGAGGATCACCGGACCGTCCGCGGGGATCTCCGTCACCTCCTCCCGCCGGATCTCCACGAGGGGGTGCTCCGCCAGCCGCCGGGTGATCTCCCGGGCGAACCGTTCCCGGTCCACCGCCAGGGCCGCCCCGGCGGGAAGGCGGGCGGCGTCGGCACAGTCGAGCACCAGGGACCCGAGCCGGCGCAGCTCGGCCTTCAGCAGGCCGTGGGCCGTCCCGGGGTCATCCGACTTGAGGGAGTTCGAGCAGACCAGCTCGCCGAGGAAGCCGGTCCGGTGCACCGGGGTCGGCCGGGCCGGGCGCATCTCGTGGAGGACGACCGGGAGTCCCCTCCGGGCGCACTGCCAGGCGGCCTCGGACCCGGCGAGGCCGCCGCCGACGATCGTCACCCGGTTTCCCTTCATGCCGCGAGCATACCCCCCGCCCCGGGGGGCGCGCCCCCCGGGAACGGGGCGCCGCCGGCCCCTGCGGGCGGGGACCGCCACGGGAAAGCCGACCGCGGGCCCGCCCGGTGGTGCCGGGGAGGAGGGCCCGTCAGTGGAGGAAGAAGATGAACGTGGCGATCACGAACAGCGGCACGAGGATCGGGAGGGACCACCGCACGATGTAACCGAAGAACGACGGCATCTCGACTCCCGCCTCCTCGGCGATCGACTTCACCATGAAGTTCGGCGCGTTCCCGATGTAGGTGTTCGCCCCCATGAAGACCGCCCCCGCGGAGATCGCCTCGAGGTAGTGGGCGTGGGTGGCGATCAGCTCGTGCACCGCCCGGGCTTCCGGCAGCCCCGGGTAGAACTTGCCGAGGGCGGTGTTGAAGAACGTCAGGTACGTGGGGGCGTTGTCGAGGAACGAGCTGAGGGTCCCGGTCGCCCAGAAGTAGTGCCAGGGCGCCTCCACCGAGCGGATCAGCCCGGCGAGGGCGCCGTGCTCCCCGGCCCGGAGGATGGCGATCGCGGGGATGATCGTCATGAAGATCCCGGCGAACAGGTAGCCGACCTCGAGGATCGGGCCCCAGGTGAAGTCGTTCTCCCGCCGCAGGTCCAGGTGGGTCGTCTTGAGCGACAGGAGCCCCATCAGCACGATGATCCCGTCCCGGACGATGTTCTGGATCTCGACGGGGATCCCGAGCACGTGGATCGCGCCCGGGCGCCAGACGCCGCTCATCAGGACCGCCCCGACGATGCCGGCGAGGAAGAAGAAGTTGTGCCAGCCCGCCAGGGAAACCCGGGCGGGATCGTCTTCCCGCGGGACCGCCGCGTCCCGCTTCGCCATCCACGTGTCGAGCAGGAAGAAGAGAACGAGCAGGGCGCCACCGACGACCAGCAGCGGCCGGATGATCGCGAACGTCCAGAAGAACGGGACCCCGTGGAGGAACCCGAGGAACAGGGGGGGATCACCGAGGGGAGTGAGCGAGCCGCCGATGTTCGCCACGAGGAAGATGAAGAAGACCACGATGTGGGTCTTGTTCCGGCGATGGGCGTTCGCCCGCAGGACCGGGCGGATCATCACCATCGCCGCCCCGGTGGTCCCGACCCAGGAGGCCATCGCCGTACCGATGGCGAGCATCACCGTGTTGACCAGGGGCGTCCCCCGGATCGAGCCGCGGACGACGATCCCCCCGGCGACCGTGAACAGCCCCCAGAGCAGGATGATGAACGGGATGTAGTCGATCAGGTAGATGTGCAGGATCTCGTGGAAGGCGGCCCCCCGGTACACCAGCAGGAAGGGCAGGGCGAAGACGAGGGCCCAGAAGGCGGCGACCTTCGGGTAGTGGTGATGCCAGAAGCGGGGCGCCACCAGGGGAAAGACGGCGATCGAGAGGAGGATCCCGGCGAAGGGGATCACGGACCACAGGGGGAGACGGGCTCCCAGTTCGTGACCGCCCCCGTGTTCGCCCCCGCCCGGCTCTTCCGCCGCCTCCGCGTCCCCTGCCGCATCAGCCTTGCCGGGGAGATTCCCGGTCGCGTTCCCCTCCGGGGCCGTCGCGGCCGGCTCGTGCCCCGGCGTGACCGCTGCGTCCGCGCCGGTGGAGCCGCCGGCGGCATTTCCGTTCCCGGCCAGCGCGGCCGGCTCGTGACCGGTGTCCCCGGGCGCCGTCCCGGCGGCGGCGGGGAGGGCGAACGCCAGGCCGAGCAGGAGCAGGGCCAGGAAACCGCGGACCGGGCGGGCGGTTGTCGGGCGCATCGTCGTCCTCCTTCTCGGGGAGAAACATAGGAACCGGACGTCCCGGCGACCAGCATCCGGGTTCGCCTGTTTCCGTTCGGGAGGTGCCGGATTCTATACCCGCGGGGACGCTGCTACGAGGACGACGAGCCCTCCTTCGGCCCCGCCCCCCCGGCCTCGGAGGGCTCGTCGGGGAGCCGCTCCACGTAGTCGCACTCCTCGTTCGGACAGAGCAGCCGACGGCCCCACCGCTTCGTCACGGATTCCAGGAGGTACGGGGAGCCGCACTTCGGGCAGGCCTTCGCCACCGGCTTCTTCCAGGAGACGAAGTCGCAGTCCGGGTAGCCGGAGCAGCCGTAGAACACCCGGCCGCGCCGGGAACGCCGCACGACGATCGGCTTGCCGCACCTGGGGCAGGGGACGCCGATCTCCTCCTTCTTCGTGTAGCGGCACTCCGGGTAGCCGGTGCAGCCGATGTACTCGCCGAACCGGCCGGACTTCCGCGCGAGGGGCTTGCCGCACAGGGGGCACTTTTCCTCGAGCACCTGGTCCCGGCGGACCTCCACCTGGCCGTCCCTGACCCGGATCCTGCGGGTCGTCCGGCACTCCGGGTACCCGGAGCAGGCCAGGAAGGGGCCCCACCGGCCCTTCTTGAGGACCATCGGGCGCCCGCACTTCGGGCACGTTTCCTCGACGTCCGGGAGCGGCTTCCGGTCCCCTCCGAGGTCCTTCGTGTTGCGGCATTCCGGGTAGCGCTCGCAGGCGAGGAATTCGCCGTAGCGGCCCCACCGGCGGACCATCATCGCGCCGCAGGCATCGCACCGGATGTCCGTGGGGACCTGCCGGGCCTTGACGTTCTCCATCTTTTCCCGGGCCTCGGCGAGCTGCCGCCGGAACGCCTCGTTGAACGCCCTGAGGGTCTCGCTGCCGCGCTTTTCTCCCAGCTCGATCCGGTCGAGTTCCTCCTCCATCCGCGCCGTGTAGTCGATGTCGAACAGGTCCCGGAAGTGCCGCACCAGGAGCTCGACGACCAGTTCCCCGAGAGGACTCGGCCGGAACCGGCCGTCGACCTTGTCCACGTAGTCCCGGTCGGAGAGCACCGAGAGGATCGAGGCGTAGGTGGACGGGCGGCCGATCCCGTTCTCCTCGAGGGCCCGCACCAGCATCGCCTCGGTGTAGCGGGGCGGCGGCTGGGTGAACGACTGCTCCGGCTCGATCGCGAGGGGCCGGAGGCGCTGGCCCCGCGCCAGGTCCGGGAGCGTGCCCGCCCCGCCGTCCTTCCCCGCGACCCCGCCGTTCTCCGCGTCTTCCTCCGGGGCTTCCCGGTAGACCTGGAGCCAGCCCGGGAACCGCAGCACCTGCCCGGTGACCCGGAAGACGGCATCCCCGGCGCGGATGTCCACCCGGGTGGTGTCGAACTCGGCCGGCGCCATCTGGCAGGCGACGAAGCGGTTCCAGATCAGGGTGTAGAGCTTCAGCTCGTCGGCCGACAGGAAGGGCGCCACCTTTTCGGGCGGCAGTTCGAGGCTGGTCGGCCGGATCGCCTCGTGGGCGTCCTGGACCCCCTTCTTCTGCCGGTAGACCCGGGCCTTCGCCGGCAGGTACCGTTCCCCGAAGGCGCCCCGGATGTACTCCCGGGCGGCCGCGATCGCCTCGTCGGCGATCCGCACCGAGTCGGTCCGCATGTAGGTGATCAGGCCGACGCTCCCCAGGTCCCCGAGTTCCTTCCCCTCGTAGAGGGCCTGGGCGATCCGCATCGTGCGGGCCACCGGGAGCCGGAAACGCCGGGCCGCCTCCTGCTGGAGCCGGCTGGTGGTGAAGGGGGGCGGCGGCGCCCGGCGGGTCCGCTTCGCCTCGACCTCCTCGACGACGAACTCCCGGTCCCGGACGTGCTCGACAACCTCCCGTGCCGCCGCCTCGTTCGGGAGGGTGGGCACCTTCTCCCGCCCGTCCTTCCCGGTGGATGCCTTCCCCCTGGCGGGTTCGATCCCCTTCTTCCACGGGACCGTCTCACCCCGCCAGGTGTGAAGCTTCGCCTCGATCGCGGGAGGAGCATCGTCCTTCCCGGGGGCGGTGGTCTCCTCGCCGGTGGCCAGCCGGGCGAGGACGTTCCAGTACTCGACCGGCTGGAACTCCCGGATCTCGCGCTCCCGCTCGACGATCATCCGCAGGGCCACGGTCTGGACCCGACCGGCGGAGATCCCCCGGCGCACCTTTTCCCAGAGCAGGGGGGAGATCCGGTAGCCGACGATCCGGTCCAGGATGCGGCGGGCCTGCTGGGCGTCCACCTTGTGGAGGTCGATTTCGCGGGGGTGACGCACCGCCTCCCGGATCGCCTTCTTCGTGATCTCGTTGAAGAGGATCCGCCGGACGGGCTTCTTCGCCTTCTTCTCCAGGATCTGCTGGAGGTGCCAGCAGATCGCTTCCCCCTCCCGGTCGGGGTCCGCGGCCAGCAGGATCTCGTCCGCCTTCTTCGCCGCCTCGACCAGGGCGTCGACGGTCTTCTTCTTGTCCCGCAGGACGATGTAGTGGGGCTCGAAGTCCTTTTCCTCGTCGATGCCGATCCACTCCGGGTCGCCCTTCCGCTTCGGGTTCTTCGGCAGGTCCCGGACGTGGCCCATCGACGCCTTGACCACGTAGTTGCGCCCCAGGAACTTGTTGATCGTCTTCGCCTTGGCCGGCGACTCGACGATGACGAGACTCTTCCCCACGGTCTCCTCCCGGCGCCCCCCCGGAAGACGGAATCGCCCGGCGGGATGCCGGGCCGGGTCCGTACCGGGGGCGCGGGCGCCGCTATGGATAGCCCCCCGGCGGGGGGGTGTCAAACGGCCCCCCCGCCCCGCCGGCCTCCCGGGGGCCGCCGGAGACGGCCGCCGGGCAGCGACTCCAGGAGGCCCGCCACCTCGAGGGAGAACAGGTCGGCGAGGACCCGGTCTGGGGGCCGGGAGTCCTGCTCGAGCAGGTGATCCACCGGGACCTCCTCCCCCGGCGGGACCCGTCCCAGCAGGTCCCCGAGGGCCGGGTCCAGGCCCGCCGGGAGGCCGGTGTCCCGGGTGGATCGGGGGGCCGGGGATCCGGCGCCCGGCGGAGCCGGGGCGGGGCGGAGGGCCGGCGGCAGCTCGGCCAGCACGTCCGCGGCGTGGCGCACCAGGGCCGCCCCGTCCCGGAGCAGCTCGAGGCAGCCGGCCGCCAGCGGGTCGCCGGCGCGGCCCGGCACCGCCATCACCTGGCGTCCCTGCCCGGTGGCATGGGCGGCGGTGGACAGGGACCCGGAACGGCGCCCGGCCTCGACGACGACGACCCCGAGGGACAGCCCGGAGATCACCCGGTTTCGTTGCAGGAAGTTGCGTGGCAGGGGCGCATGCCGCCACGCGAACTCGGAAACGACGGCGCCGCCGGTCGCCGCGATCCGCTCGGCCAGGTCCCCGTGCTCCTCGGGGTAGATCCTGTCGAGTCCCGAACCGATGACCGCCACCGTCGTGCCCCCCGCCTCGAGGGCCCCCCGGTGGGCCGCCCCGTCGATCCCCCGGGCGAGGCCGCTGACCACGACCAGGCCGAGGGCGGCGAGGTCCCCGGCGAGGCGGCCGGCGAGGTCCAGTCCCCAGGGGGACGCGCCCCGGGCCCCGACGATCGCCACCGCGGGCCGTGCGAGGGCCCCTGGCTCCCCCAGGACCGACACCACCGGGGGCGGGTCGGAGATCTCGGCGAGCAGCACGGGGTAGCCCGGGTGGCCCGGGTGCAGCAGGCGCCAGCCCCGCCGCTGTGCGACGGCCAGCTCCCGGGAGAGTTCCCTCTCGAGGCCCCGGTCCAGGAGCCGCCGCTGCTCCCGCCGGTTCGTTCCCAGCGCGCGGAGGAAAGGGAGGCCCGGGTCGGCGAACCGTGCGCCGCCGCCCGCCCGCTCCGCCAGTGCGAAGGCGCGACGGGGGGAGATTCCACACCGTGCCAGCCGCAGCCACCCACGCAGTTCCGCCGGGTCATCTCCGGCCGGCGGTGCGTACCCCCGGCCCCCCTGCCGCCCCTCGACGACCATGGAGCGAGGATGCCCCCGGCGGACCGCCGGCGACACTGTCGGGTCCCGTACCCGGGAGGGAGACGGGCGGCAGGGGCCCGCCGGGAGCGGCCTCCGGCCGTCTCGCCGGCTCGACCGGCGTGTGGCGGTGCCGGGGGTGGTCGCGTGGGTTGCCGGGAGCGGCCTCCGGCCGTCTCGCCGGCTCGACCGGCGGCGGTCGCACGGCCAGGGGTGGGCGCGTGGGCCGCCGGGGAGCGGCCTCCGGCAGTTTCGCCGGCTCGACCGGCGTGTCGTGGTGCCGGAGGGCGGTCGCGTGGGCCGCCGGGGAGCGGCCTCCGGCCGTCTCGCCGGCTCGACGGCGGCGGTCGCGGGGTCCTCCGCGCCTTGCGGCTCGCAGGCCGCCGTCCCGGCACGCCACCCGGTAGCGCTGCGGCCGGCTCGCCGCGGGCGCTGCGCGCCCCCGCCGCTGCGCGGCTCCGTTTCGGCGCTCCGGACCCCGCGACTGCCGGGTCTCGCACGGCTCGCCGGAGTCGGCCGCCCCCGGCGGCCCGGCGCCCCCGTGCTTTCGCGATCCCCCCGGGTTGCCCCGGCCGCTCTCCCCCCGGGCCGCGACGGCGGGGGCCACGCCTGCGGATCAGGCCGCGCAGGCCGCCGTCCCGGCACGCCACCCGGTAGCGCTGCGGCCGGCTCGCCGCGGGCGCTGCGCGCCCCCGCCGCTCAGCGGCTCGTTTTCGGCGCTCCGGACCACGCGATTGCCGGGTCTCGCACGGCTCGCCGGAGTCGGCCGTCCCCGGCGACCCGGCGCCCCCGTGCTTTCGCACTCCGCCCGGGTTGCCCTGGTGGCTCTCCCCCGGGTCGCAACGGTGGGGGGCCACGCCTGCGGACCAGGCCGCGGAGCCTGCCGGGTGTATCACGCGGCGGCCCACCGGTTCTCCCTCAGCCTGCCCGAGATCCGGCCCGGCGAACGAGGACTGCCGCTCGCCGGGTCTCGCGCCCGCAGGGCCGGGGAGACCGGGGTCGATTCCCGGGTTGCGTCACATCCCCCCTCTTTCTGTCACCCCGACCCGCACATCCCCCCCGTGAATATCCCCTCCAGGAGGTCCCAGCCCGCCTCAAGAGACGCAGGGGTCGATGGTGGTTTCGGCGCGCGGAATCGTAACCGATGGAAATAGCAGAGGTTGCGTGCAACGTGCCCCGCCGGCCCCGGTTCCTGGCGGGTGC
>CAZOTT010000096.1:0-11223 GCA_964582785.1 uncultured Acidobacteriota bacterium
CGGGACGAGATCGATTCCCGCTCGCGCTCGATCTCCCGCTCCCGCGCCCGGATCTCCAGCCGCGCCCGCCGCAGGGCCGAGCGGGCGAGAAAGATCTCCCTCCCGAGACGCCGTCCGTCCAGGCGCGCGACCACGTCCCCCCGGGCGACCGCCGCCCCGTCCGGGGCGATCCAGGCGATCCGCTGGGTCCCCCGCGCCCCGAGCGGCACGCTCACCGGGGTCGAGACCTTCGGCTCGATGATGCCGTCCCCCTCGATGCGGATCTCGAAGGTTCCCCGGGCGACCCGGATGACCGGGACCTTGCCGGGCCCCCGCGGGCCGCCGCAGGCGACCGCGCCCAGGACCAGGGCGGCCGGCAGCACCAGCGACGCGAACGGCACCCCCTTCACGAACCGTCCTCCCCGGCGCCCGGTGGCCGGATCTCGATGGTGGCCGCCATCCCGGGGCGCAGGAGACCCGGGTCCGGGTCGTCGATCGTGGCCACGACGTCGAAGACGATCTCCGGCACTTCCGACGAGCGGGCGTGAAACACCCGGCCCACCCGGCGCACCGGGCCGTGGAACGCCCGGTCCGGCGCCGCATCCAGCCGGATCTCCACGGCCATCCCCGGTTCCACCCGGGACGCGGCCGTTTCCGGGATGCTGGCGGCGACCTCCAGGTCGCGCAGGTCCGCGATCTCGAGGACCCGTGAACCGCGCCAGATCCTGTCCCCCACGCGGTAGCGGGAACCGTTCCAGCGGGGGACGTACGCGACATACCCGTCCCGGGGAGCCCGGACCCGCAGGCGATCGATGTCCCGGTGCAGGTGGTCCACCTCCCGCTCCAGGTCGGCGACCCGGGCCCGGGCGAGGCCGACGCGAAGGTCCCGGACCTCGCGCTGGGCCTTCTCCCTGCGGTCCAGCAGGGCGAGTTTCTTCTCCACCAGTTCCCGGTCGATCCGGTCGGCGGCCAGCTCGTTTCGCCCGCGCAGTTCCGGCGGAACCGCGAGGGCCAGCTCGAGCTTCCGGCGCTCCGCCTCGAGCTCGATCCGCTCGAGGCCGAGGGCGGCCACCTTGTCCTCCTCCTCGAGGATCGCCGCCTCCAGTTCCTTGCGCGCCGTCTCGAGCTTCCCCTCGGCCAGTTCCAGCCGGTCCCGCAGCTCCCGGTCCTCGAGGGCGAACACCGGGTCGCCCTCGTGAACCTCCGTGCCCTCGTCGATCAGCCACGTGATGGTGAAGTTCCACATGCGGGAAACCCGCGGAGGAGGAGCCGGGGCGGCGTGGCGGGCAACGATCGTGCCGTTGCCCCGCACCGGCCCCGGCCGGGCCGGAACGGCCGGCGGCGGACCGGATTCCTTCCCCCCGAGCTCGCAGCGCACCCCCATCCCGGGCCGCAGCACGCCGGGGTCCACGTCGGCCAGGGAAATCTCCACCCGGAACCACCGCCCTTCTCCCCGGGCCGGCCTCCGTTCGCCGGAAAGGGCGACATGCTTCACGCTGCCGCGGAAGGCGCGTCCCGGAAGCGCGTCGGGAAGGCACAGGGCGCCGAGACCCGGGGCGATCCCCCCACCTCCTCCTCCCGGGCCCAGGCGACGACGTAGAGGCTTGACGGGTCCGGGATGACCGCGACCTCGTACCCCGGCCAGAGCCGGTCCCCGGGCCGGAGCTTGTGGTCTTCCCAGGGGTGCTCCCGGATCAGCACCTCCCCGGGACGCTCGGCCCGCAGCTCCAGGGCGGAAAGGTCGGCCCGCCGGTCCTCGATCTTCCGGCGGAGCTCGGCGAGTTCCAGCTCCAGCTGCCCCCGGCGCGCCGTCTCGACCAGGTCGTGCACCCGCAGCTCGTTTTCCGCCCGGCGGCGATCGTTCTCCCTGCGGGCCGCCTCGAGGCTCGCCTTCCGGTGGGCCCACTCCCCGCCGATTTCCGGCGGAACCTCCGCCTCGAGGGCGGCCTTGCGCGCGGCGGCCTCCGCCTCGGCCAGCTTCGCCTCCAGCTCGAGGCGCAGGCGCCGCGCCCGGACCTCCTGCAGGCGGGCCTCCCGTTCCTTCTCCTCCAGCGTGGCCTCGAGGTCGGAAAGCCCGTCCAGGACCGCTCCCGGGTCGAACCGTGCGACCACGTCCCCCGGTTCCACGTGCCCGCCGTCCGGGACGAGCCACTGGAGCTGGAGGTCCACCCAGGTGCTCGTGATCGGCGCGAGGAGCCGCTGGCCCTCGCCGGCCTCGAGGACCCCGCCGAGGAGCAGCGGTTCCCCTCCCGCCGTGCCCCCGGGAGCGGGGGCGGCGGTTCCCCGGTCCGCCGGGGGCCGGGCGCCGCAGCCCGCCGCCGCCACGAGGGCCGCCAGCAGGGCCCCCGCCCGGAGGGGGTCAGGCGGCCGCACCCTCGTCCTCCACGATCCGCCCGTCCCGCATCGTGATCCGCCGGGGGGCGGCCGCCGCGATCTCCCGCTCGTGGGTGACCAGGACGATCGTCTTTCCCCCGGCGTGGAGGCCGAGCAGGATTTCCAGGATCTCCCCCGTCGCCCGGCTGTCCAGGTTGCCGGTGGGTTCGTCGGCCAGGACGAGGGAGGGCCCGGTGACGAGGGCCCGGGCGATGGCGACCCGCTGGCGCTGACCGCCGGAGAGCTGGTCCGGCCGGTGGTCCGCCCGGTCGGCCAGGCCGACCCGGGCGAGGGCCCGCAGGGCCCGCTCCCGCCGTCCCGCCGGGGGAACGCCGGCATAGACCAGGGGCAGGGCCACGTTCTGCCACGCCGGCAGCCGGGCGAGCAGGTGGAAGTCCTGGAAGACGAACCCGATCTCCCGGTTGCGGATCCCGGCCAGTTCGTCGTCCGTGAGGTTCGCCACGTCCCGCCCCGCCAGGAGGTAGCTGCCCGCGGTGGGCGTGTCGAGGCAGCCGAGGAGGTTCATCAGGGTGGACTTGCCGGAGCCGGAAGCGCCGGTGACCGCGACGAGCTCGCCCCGCCGGATCTCGAGGTCGATCCCGTCGAGGGCCCGGACGACCGTGTCCCCCATCCGGTAATGACGGTGCACCCCCCGCAGCTCGACCAGGGGACCTTCCGGGGCGCGAGGATCCATCGTCCCCTATCTTGCCCCGCGCCGCCGCCGGGCCGCCAGCAGGGGGGAGACGAACCGGTCTCCGACCCGCGCGAGGAGGCCGGTCCGCACCACGATCGCCTTCCCCGCCGCCTCCTCGCCGAGGATCGCCGCCAGGATCTCGGCCGGCCGGGCGGTCCCCTCCCGGCGGAGCACCTGCACGAAACGGAGCCGCCCCCCGGCGGTCACCCCGGCCTCCTCCACGAGCGGCCGCACGTCGAGGACGCGGGTCTTCCCCTTGCGCGTCCGCCGGATCTCGTGGCGGTCCTTCCCCAGGAACGCCCGCACCCGCGCCCCCAGGTCCGGGGCCGGCAGGCCCGGCACCTCGGCCTCGTAGATGGCCTGCTCGATCACGTCCTGGAGGGCCGGGACCCCTTGGTCCAGGGGAACGAGGGCGAGAAACCGGATCCCGGGCGGCATCGCGTCCGCGATCCGTCCGAGGGACTCCGCCGGGTCGAGGGGCGCCGTGGTCTCGAAGTCGATGTACTCGTCCCGGGAAGCGATCCCGAGGCCGAGGGCGGGCGAGAGGGCAACCTTCGGCCGCGGCTTGAACCCGCGGGTGTACCCCGGCTGGATGCCCGCCCGCCGGAAACCCATGACGATCGCCCGGACCAGGTCCAGGTGCCCGAGGAAGCGGGCCGGCCCCTCCTTGGCGAAGCGGGCCCGCCAGCGGTAGACCGGCGGGTCCGGTCCACCGTCTCCGCCGCCGGTTTCCTCCGTCTCCCTCCGTGCGGCCCGGGCGCGGTCCGCCCAGGCGGCGTTCTCCCGCCGGCCCGCGGCCACCACCCCCCGGATGCAGTGCGCCGCGAACGGGGCGCACCGGGTACACGCCTCCTCGCCGCAGGGTTCCACGGTCCGGCCGGCGAGGGCCGCCCGGGACTCCGCCGCCAGCCATTCCCGCCGGACCAGCGGGTCGATGACCTCCCAGGGGAGTTCCGCCTCCGGGGGAATCTCCCGGGTCACCCAGGCGTCGGGATCGATCCCGTGCTCCGCGAACGCGTCCCGCCAGGCATCGAGCCGCAGGTGCTCCGTCCACCCGTCGAGGACCGCCCCCCGGCGCCAGGCGGAAAGGATGACCGGGGCGAACCTCCGGTCGGCGCGGGAAAGGACCCCCTCGAGCCAGGACGCCCCCGGGTCGTGGTGCCGGAACTGGACGCCCCGGGGCAGGCGGCTCCGGATCCGGGCCTGGAGCTCGCGGGTCCGCCCGGGGAGGATCATCGGGCACCACTGGAAGGGGGTGAACGGCTTCGGGACGAACGTCGAGGCCGAGAGGGTGACCCGGGCGCGCCTGCCCTGCACCCGGCGTCCGATCTCCGCGATCCTTCCCGCCAGGTCGACGAGGGCGTCCACGTCCTCGTCGGTCTCGGTGGGCAGGCCGATCATGAAGTACAGCTTGACCAGGACCCAGCCCGCCTCGAACGCTCTCCGCGCGGCGGCGAGGACCTGTTCCTCGGAAAGGTTCTTGTTGATCACGTCCCGCAGGCGCTGGGTTCCCGCCTCCGGGGCGATGGTGAACCCGGTCTTCCGGACCCGGCGCACCTGGTCGGCCAGTTCCCGGGTCAGGGTCGTGGCGTGAAGGGACGAAAGCCCCACGGAGACCTGCCGCGGTTCCATCTCGTCCATCAGCCGGGTCAGCAGGGGAACGATCGCCGAGTACTCGCCGGAGTTCAGGGAGGTCAGGGAAAACTCGTCCCACCCCGTCGCCGCGACGGAGCGGCGCACGCCCTCGATCACCCGGGGAGCGGACCGCTCGCGGGTCGGCCGGTAGACGTACCCCGCCTGGCAGAACCGGCAGCCGACGGGGCAACCCCGCATGATCTCGAAGGAAACCCGGTCGTGCACGATCTCCTGGTGGGGCACGACGATCTTCTCGGGGAACGGGACCGCGTCCAGGTCCAGGAGGACCCGGCGCCGGACGCGGGCGGGGACGTCCTCCCCCGGCCGCGGGCGGGGGACGAGAAACCCCGCGACCGGTTCCTCGACGACCCGGTAGAGGGAGGGGGCGTACCACCCGGGGAGGCGGGCCAGTTCCCGCACCAGGTCCTCCCGCCGGGCCCCCGCCCGTTTCAGCTCACGGTAGCGGGAGAGGAACTCGGGGAGAGCCTCCTCGGCATCCCCGGCCAGCACCAGGTCGACGAACGGCGCCCAGGGTTCCGGGTGGAAGGCCAGGGGGCCACCCGCCAGGACCAGGGGTTCCCCGTTTCCCCGCTCGGCCGCGAGGGGAGGGATCCCGCCCAGGTGGAGCATCGCCAGCATGTTCGTCAGGGCCAGCTCGTGCTGGAGCGAGAACCCGACGAGGTCCAGCTCCCGGAGGGGCGTCCGGGACTCCAGCGTGACCAGGGGAAGCCGGTGCTCCCGCAGCAGGTCCAGCATGTCGACCCAGGGCATGAAGACCCGCTCCGCCGCCGCCCAGGGGATCCGGTTGACCAGGGCGTACAGGATCCGGAACCCCAGGTGGGACATGCCGATCTCGTACACGTCCGGGAAGGCGAGGGCCAGCCGGACGTCGAGGGTCCCCGGGTCCTTGACGACGCTGTTCCACTCGCCCCCGAGGTAGCGGGTCGGTTTCGCCACCAGGGGCAGGAGACGGTCGAGGGCCGCGCCGATGCCGCCGCCCGCCATCAGGTCCCGAGGCGATCGAGGGCCCCGCGGATGTCCCGCTCGAGATCCCCGTACGTCTCGCAGCCGACGGCGAGGCGAACGAGACCCGGGGTGATCCCCGTCGCCGCCAGCTCCTCCGCGGGCAGGCCGTGGTGGGTCATCGAGGCCGGGTGCTCGATCAGGGTTTCCACGCCGCCGAGGCTGACCGCGAGGGTCGCCAGGCGCACCGACTTCATCAGGGTGACCCCGGCCTCGTATCCCCCGCGCAGCTCGAAGCTGATCATCGAGCCGGGCCCGTCCATCTGCCGCCCGGCGAGCCGGTGCTGGGGGTGGCTCGGCAGCCCGGGGTAGTGGACCCGCTCCACCGCGGGGTGGGCCTCGATGACGGGCGCCAGCCGCCGGGCGTTCTCCTGGGCGGCGCGCACCCGCAGGGGCAGGGTCTTGACCCCCCGCAGGACGAGCCACGCCTGGTGGGGGTCCATGTTGGCCCCGAAGCCGGCCCGGGCAGCCTTCACCGCGGCCAGGGTCTTCTCGTCCCGGCAGATCACGATCCCCCCGACCACGTCCGCGTGGCCGTTCAGGTACTTGGTCGTGGAGTGGAGCACGACGTGGGCCCCGTGCTCGAACGGACGCTGGAGAACGGGCGAGGCGAAGGTGTTGTCGACCACCACGGTGATCCCCCGGGCCTCCGCCAGCGCGGCAGCCCCGGCGAGATCGACCAGCTTCAGGGTGGGGTTGGCCGGCGTCTCCAGGTAGAGGATCTTCGTCTCCGGCCGGAGCGCGGCCTCGATCCGGCCGAGGTCCGCGGTGTCGACGAAGGTCGAGGCGATCCCGAAGCGGGCCAGGTCCCGCTCGATCAGGAGCCGGGAGGGGCCGTAGACCGTGTCGGTGCCCACGACGTGGTCCCCCGCCCGGAGCAGTCCCTGCAGGACGCCGGCGATCGCCCCCATGCCGGAGGCGAAGGCGACGGCCCCGATCCCCCCCTCGAGGGCGGCGATGCACTCCTCGAGGGCCCCGATGGTCGGGTTGCCGAGCCGGGTGTAGATGTAGCCCTCCTCCTCGCCGGCGAACCGCCGGGCCCCCTGCTCCGGCGAAGTGAAGGCAAACGTGGAGGTCTGGTAGATCGGGACCGCCACCGCCCCGTGGACCGGGTCGGGAGCCTGGCCGGCATGGATCGCCAGGGATTCGATGCCCGTCGCGCCGTGATGATCGGCCCGCATCGTGTCGTCGCCCATCGTGCTGCTCCTCGGGGTCGGGGCCGGAGGCCCCCCGGTGAGGGGAACGGCGGGAAGGATAACACCGGCCGCCACCGCGGGCAGACGCGCCCCCTTGACAGGGCGACCGGGGCCGGGAAGGCTTTGCCCTTCCCGCCGGGATCTTCCCGGTGACACCTCGAGGAGGAACACCGTGCGCAAGCCCGTCGTCCTGGTCACCGGTGCCGCCGGGGAGATCGGCCACGCCCTGGTCACGCGGCTTTCCGACGGGGGGGCCACCCCGATCGTCACCCTCGATCTCCGTCCCCTCGACGAGGACCTGGAACCCCGCGTCACGCGGCACTTCACCGGGTCGATCCTCGACCGCAGTCTCCTGGACGCGATCCTCGCGGAGTTCGCGGTCGACCGGGTGTTCCACCTGGCGGCCCTCCTGTCGACCCGGGCGGAGTTCACCCCGGTGACGGCGCACCAGGTCAACGTGGAGGGGACCCTGAACCTGCTGGAGTTCGCCCAGCAGCAGGGCCGCAGCCACGGCCGGCCCGTGCTCTTCTTCTACCCCAGCTCGATCGCCGCCTACGGCCTGCCCGACCTCGAGACGAAGGAGCGGGCGGGGAAGGTCCGGGAGGACGAGTGGAACCTCCCGATCACCATGTACGGGTGCAACAAGCTCTACTGCGAGCACCTGGGCCGCTACTACGCCCGCCACTACAAGCAGCTCGACGCCGAGTCCCGGGCGGACCGGGTCGATTTCCGCTCGATCCGGTTCCCCGGCCTGATCTCCGCGCTCACCGTTCCCTCCGGTGGAACGAGCGACTACGCCCCGGAGATGATCCACGCCGCCGCCCAGGGGAAACCCTACGCCTGCTTCGTCCGGCCGGATGCGCGCATCCCGTTCATGGCGATGCCGGACGCCGTCGAGGCGATCCTCGCCCTCGCGGCGGCCCCCCGGGATTCCCTGTCCCGGCTGGTCTACAACATCACCGCCTTCAACCCCTCGGCGGGGGAGATCCGGGAACTGGTCGTCGACGCCTTTCCCGGGGCGGACATCACGTTCCGGCCGGACGTCAAGCGCCAGGCGATCGTCGACTCCTGGCCCGCGGACGTGGACGACGGGGCGGCCCGACGGGACTGGGGGCTGGCCCCGCGCTACGGGCTCGAGGAAGCGTTCCGGGACTACCTGATCCCGACGATCCGGCGCCGCTACGGGAAGTGAGGGGGGCGGCGGACGCCGCCCCCCGTGCCGGCCTCCCCCCCGGCCCCCTCAGGGGATCTCGAGGCAGGCGGGACCCTTTCCCCTGCAGCAGTCGGCCGGCCCGTCGGTGCAGTGGGGGTTGCAGTCGAGGCATTCGAGCACCGAGTCGATCGCGACCTGGAGCAGCTGGAGGCACCGCGGGTGAAGGTGCCCGAGCCGCGCCACGCACTCGTCGTGGGCGAGGCACTCCGGGGTGCAGATCCCGGTGCACCCCGCGCACCCGGGCCCGCAGCACCCCAGGCAGCCGGTCCCGGGACTCAGGCACCCTCCTCCCTGCGGATGCATCCCCTGCTGCCCGGCATGTCCGCGGCCCCGCTCCCAGAGAGGGCCGTGGGCGGCCAGGGACCGGACCACGGGGGAATCCTCCGGAAGCCCCGTCTCCTCGAGGAGGACCGGGAGCCGGCGGGCGAGCGGCCCGTCCGGCGAATCGAGGACCCGTCCGATCGCGTCGAGTTCGGCGTCGGAGTAATCCCGGTCTGCCAGGACGACCGTCCCGATCCGGATCACCGGGGGCATCCCCGGCGAGGCCATCACGCCGGTCATCTCGTTCCCCGCGCGGTCCGCGACCCGGGAGTCGAACCCGCCGCCGGGGAGGGGGCACACCCGGAAGGTCACCCGCCGGCCCTCGCCGTCCGTCGCCTCTCCCGAGGCGCCCCCGTGGCAGGCCGGCTGCCACCTGACTTGCTCCCCCTCCCCCGCCCGGGCGGCCCCGGGCAGGATCATCGCCAGGGCGCCGATCGCCAGGGCGCCGAGGACCATCCCCCTCCTGCCGTGCCTGTTCCCTTTCATCTTGCTCCCCCTTCGGCCGCGGACGTGGCCGCGGCCGGGAAAGGCCCGCCGGGGTGCCGGCCGCCGTCGGCCGGGCCCGCCGGGCTCCTCGCCGGACCGCCCCGGGCCCGGTCCAGGGGGGCCATCACGCCCGGGAGCCGTCCGGGACCGAGGATGGGACGGGAGGGGCGGAAGGGACAGGAAGGGGACCCTCTCCCCGCGATTCGCGGGAGCGGACCAGCCCCCGGGGACCGGCAGCCCCGCCGGTTCCGGCGGGCGGGCGTCCCGGGGCCGGGAGGCCGGACGGGGGCACCCGTGGCGTCCCCGGCCCGCACCGGTGATCATGACCCGGCGGCCGTTCCCCGGCGCCCCCCGGGGAAGGAGAGTCTCCATGCGACCCTGGTACCGTCGGCTCGGGCACCTGCTGCGGGCCCTCCGCCTCGGGCGCCGGTGGTCCCTCCGGCGGGCGGTCCACGAGGCGCGCCGGCTGGGAACGCCGGTGGACCGGGCCCTCCTGCGGCGGATCGAGGCCGGGGCCACCGTCCCCGGGCGGGTCGTCCTGCGGCGGCTCGCCCTCCTCTACGCGGTCCCCGCGGGCGAGCTGGAAGAGGAAGCGTTCCTGGCGGCGGCCCTCCGGCCCCCGGCCCCGCTGCCCCCCGGCAGCGACCCGGTCGCCGCGATGGAGCGGGACCTGTCCCGGTGCCGGCACCTCGCGGTCCTGGCCCGGGCGGAACGGCTCGAGGAGGAGGGGTGGCCCGGAAAGACGGCGAGCCGCGCCCTGTTCCTGCGGGCCGCGGCCGCCCGGGCCCTCGGCCTTGCCGGCGTCTCCCGCCGCGCCCTCGAGGAGGCGGCCGGGGCCCCCGGGCCGGGGAGGGCCCGGCTGGACGCCTGCTGGTGGCTCGTCGACGAGGCCCTGGGGCGGGGCGAGGCCCGGCACGCCCTCCTCCTCCTCGCCCTGGCGGAAGACGACGTCCGCGCCTGTGGGGATCCCGCGACCCTCGCCCTGCACCGGGCCCGGGAAGGGGCGGCCCGCCTGGCGGTCGGACGCCGGGTCACCGGGCTGCGCCTGCTCGACGAGGCGCGGGACCTGGCCCGCCGTTCCGGGAATCCCGCCGTCCTCGGCGCGGTCATCTCCCGGCGCGCCCGGGCGGTCGCCCCCCGGGATGGCGAGGTCGCCCGCGCCCTCGCCGGGGAGGCTCTCCGGGAGGCGCAACGGAGCGGCGACCGGCGGGCGATCGTGCGCCGTCTCCTCGACCTGGCCACCCTCCCCCCGGGGAGCGATCCCGCGGCCGGCGAGGCCCGCCGGAAGGCCGTGGCGGACGCGATCGAGCTGGCCCGGGCCGCCCGCCTGCCCGTGGAGGAGTTCCTCGCCCTCGACGCGGCCCTCCGGATGGGTCCGGAGCTGTTCCCGGTTCCGGACGCGGTTCTCCGGCGGCGGCGGGACGCCCTCCTCTCCCGGCTTTCCCGGCCCCCCCTCGCCGCCCTCTACCGCCGGGAGGAGATCCTCGCGGAGGCCCGGCAGCGGGCCGCCGCGGAGGAACGGTGGGCCGGGTTCCCGGCCCGGGCCGCCCGGGGGGAGGTCCCGTGCGCGTCGTGAGCCTCGTCCCCTGCCTCACGGAGACCGTCGCCACCCTGGGCGGGGCGGGGCTCCTGGCCGGGAGGACGTCCTTCTGTCCCCCGGTGCGGGGGCCAGCCGGCCCGGTGCCCCCGGTGGGCGGGACGAAGACCCCCGACCTGGCCGCGATCCTGGCCCTCGCCCCCGACCTCGTCCTGGTCGACCGGGACGAGAACCGCCGGGAAGACGCGGAGGCCCTGCGCGCCCGGCGTCTCGAGGTGTTCGTGGCGGACGTGGGCGGGCCGGAAGACGTCCCGGCGCTCCTCCGGGAGCTGGGCCGCCGGCTCGGCCTGCCCCGCGGCGAGGAGGAGGCGGACCGGCTCGAGGAAGCACTCGCCGGTCGGCCCCCCCTTCCTCCGGACCCGCCGGCGGTCCTGGCGCCCGTGTGGCGGGACCCCTGGGTCCTGGTTTCCGGGCGGACCTACGCGGGGCGCCTGCTGGCCCTGGCCGGCGGACGGGTCGTCCCGCCGGGTCCGGCCCGGTACCCGCGCCTCTCCCCGGCGGAGGCCGCCTCCCTGCGCCCGGACGTGGTCCTTCTCCCGGACGAACCGTACCGGTTCACCCGGCGGGCCGCCGCCCCCCTGCTGGACGCGATCGCCGCCGCCCGGGGGGTCCCCCCCCGGGCCGTCCCGGTGGACGGCCGGGACCTCTTCTGGTACGGCACGCGGACCCGCCGGGCCCTCCCCCGGTTCCTGTCGATGCAGGGGAC
>CAZOTT010000097.1:0-11131 GCA_964582785.1 uncultured Acidobacteriota bacterium
GGTCCTCCCTCCATCGGGATCACGGCCAGCCGGCAGGCCGCCATGGCGCGCCGGAACTCCTGCGGGGAAACACCCACCACCTCCACGTGCGGGGGAATTTCCACCCCGGAAAACAGCTCGGAGCGAGTCGAGTTGACCAGAACCCGACACCGAAGCTCCCGGACCGCCTCGACCAGGGTCCGGTAGTCCCGGTCACCATTGCCGCCACTCCAGACGTAGCCCTCGTCCCGTACCTCGAATTCGTATCCGCGCAACCTGTGGCAGAAGGGAAGAAAGCGAAACTTCTCCCGGGGAATCCCGAAGACGGTCGAGTAGTTCTCGATCTCCACCCGGGTGTGCACGAAGACGCGGCGGAGGACCGGGTTGATCCAGCGGAACAGGGCCCGGCGCGCCAGCAGCTCGCCCGCCCGGCGCGGGCGGGTCCAGATCGTCGCCGTGAAGAACACCGGCGGAACTTGCCCGGGTCTGCTTCTCAGGACGGCAGCCAGCACCAGTCCCGTCAGGTCCGCCGTGACGAGGAAAGCATCCGCTTCGTGCCGCCGCCGGGACAGGGCAAGAGCGGCGCGAACCTGCTCTTGCCGCGACCGCGGCCGACGGTGGGGATCGCTGGTCCCGGCAGTGTCCCGACGGGGGGCCACGACAAGGGCGTGCCGCTCCCACTCCTTCCACGGACCCGGGGGAATGTTCGTGACGATGACCTTGCCCACAGCAGCACTCCTTCCTTCCCGCGAACCGGCCCGCGGCCAGGGGCGGAATCTCCGCGCCCGGAGTCTCCGAGCCGTGGAGTGTTCCCCCAACCCGGTTCGGCGACGAGGTTCGAATCGTGTCAGTACCCCGGGCCGCGGAGGGCATCGTACAGCTCGAGCCAGCGCTCGAGCTGCCGGGAGGGGGAGTATTCCCGCTCCAGGAGGGCGTGCGCGGCCCGGGCGCGGCGGTCCCGTTCCCCGGGCCGGGCGAGGGCGTCGGCGATCGCCGCGGCCAGCCGTTCCGGGTCCCCGGCGGGCACGAGCCAGCCGGTCTCCCCGTCCTCGACCAGCTCCGGGACCCCTCCCACGGCGGTCGCGACCACCGCCGTCCCGGCGCCGAACGCCTCGAGGACCACGTTCGGCAGTCCCTCGCTGCGGGAGGGATTCACCAGCAGGTCCGCCCCGGCGAGCAGTCCCGGCAGGTCGTCGCGGAACCCGGCGAGGAGGACCCGCTCCCCGAGGTCCCGGTCCCGGATCTCCCCCTCGAGCAGGCCCCGGAGCGGGCCCTCCCCGCACAGGACGGCGCGGAACGGGACCCCCCGCCCCGCGAGCCGCGCCAGGGCGGCGAGGAGGAGGTCCTGGCCCTTCTCCGGGCTCAGCCGGCCCGCCGCCAGCAGGACCGGCTCCCCGGGAGGAAAACCGCCGAGGGCGCGGGGGTCCCGGGGGACGACCGGCTCCGGCGGGGGGTGCCAGGCGTTCGGGATCACCACGACCCGGTCCCCCGGAACGCCCATCCGGCGGGCCACCCGGGCGGTCGCCCGGGAGACGACCACGACCCGGTCCGCCCGCCGCAGGCTGAACCGGTAGAGCCACTCGTAGAAGCGGACCTTCCGGTCCTCCCCGGTGAGTCCGCGGAGGACGCCGACCCGGGGCAGGCCCCGGCGGCGGGCCGCCAGGTGGCCGTGCAGGTCCGCCTTGTACCCGTGGCAGGCGACGAGGGCCGCTCCCACCCGGTCCAGGTGGACCCCGAGCTCCCGGACCGCCCGGGGGTCCCAGGGCCGGGGCGTCTCGACGAGGAACGTGGCGATCCCGCGGGCCGCCGCCCGCTCCACCAGGTCGACGGCGGGGCGCCCCTCCCGCCAGGAGCCGACGACCGCCCGGTAGCGGGCCGGGGGGAGGGCCGCCGCGTGCTCGACGATCTGCCGTTCCGGCCCGCCGAAGAAGTTGCTCGCGGCGAGGTGGACGACGACCGGGCCGCGTCCTTCCTTCACCGGGGATCCTCCGGCCCGCGGTGCGGCGCGTTCTCCCGGGGGGTCCGCGCCCAGCGCCGCGCCCCCGGGACGAGGGCGGCGAGGGTCCCTCCGAGGACCATCGCCGCCGCGGGCAGCGCCCGGAGCAGGCCGCGGGTTCCCCCCCGGACGCCCGCGTAGAGCCAGGCCGCGGCCACCACCCAGGCGGCGATCCCCGCGAGGGGAGCAAGACCCGCCGCCAGCCCCGCGGGACCGGCCCCCGCCACCAGCAGCAGGACCGGGGCGGCGAGGGCGCAGGCGGCGACCAGGGAACGGTTGAAGGCGAACAGGCTGAAGGCCGCCTCGATCCGCCGGGGGTCGGCGTGGACCAGCCCCCCGAGGGCGAGGGCCGGGGCTTCCCGGAACAGGAGGCGCAGGGCGCCGGCGGCCCAGCGCCCCCGCTGCACGCGGAACGCGCGCCCCCCGGCGGGCAGGATCGTCTCCACCCGGGCCGCCCGGTTCAGCCGGGGCCGGATCCCGGCGGCGACCAGCCGGACGGTGTAGGCGGTGTCCTCCACGAGCCCTTCCTCGCGGAAGGGGACCCGGGCCAGGACCGCGCGGTCGAGGCAGAAGCCGGTCCCGAGGAGGAAGACCGCCAGCCCCAGCCGGTCCCGGCCCGCGTGGAACAGCTCCACCTCGGCGAACCGCCCGAGCTCCCCGAGGAAACCCGCCGGGCCTTCCCCCTCGACCCGAGTCCGGCACGCCGCCTGCTGGACCGCCCAGCCGCCCGCCAGCCCCCGGGCCAGGGCGGGGAAGAAGCCGGGCAGCGGGCGGGTGTCCGCGTCGAGGATGACGAGGGCGTCCCAGGATTCCCCGGGGCGGTCCAGCCGCCCGAGGGCCCAGGCGAGGGCCTGTCCCTTGCCCCGGCGGACGGGATCCTGCCGGACGAGCACTTCCACGCCGGGAACGGTCCCCGCCGCTGCCGCGGTGCCGTCGGTGCAGTTGTCGGCGATCACGGCGACCCGGACGGCTCCCGGCGGGAGCCCGGACGCCGCCGCGAGGATCCCGCGCAGGGTGGGAACGATCACCGGCTCCTCGTCGTGGGCCGGCACGAGGACGAGGAACCGGGGGCCGCTCCCGCCCGGGAGCCCGTCCCCCCCGGTCTCCCCGGGGTCGGGCGGGCCGGGGTCGGGCAGGGCGCGGGCCGCGGCGAGGAGCACCCACCACCACCCGGCGGCGGCGCCGGCGAGCGCGGCCAGGATGCCGCCGAGGATCCCCGTCAACGCCACCATCTCCCCGTTTCCCCGCTCCCGGCCGCGGGCCGGCACCCGGTCCCGGCCCTCCGCCGCGCGTTCCGGATCATCCCTGCGGCCAGCAGCCGCGCCGTGCCCACGCCGACACCGGGAAACCCCCGGCCACGTGGCGCCGCGCGGCCCACGGCCCGGCCCTCCCTCGCCGCGGGAGACCCGCGACCCGGGCAGCCCCCGGGGACCCTCTCGCGGGAGCCGGCCCCCGCTCCCGGCACGTCAGCGGATCGCTCCTCCCGCCGGGTCCCGGTGGCCCCGCCCCGCCGCCGGTTCCGGCGGCGTGTTCCCGGCCGGCGCCCCGGGGGCGGATACCCGGGCCGCCACGCGCTCGAAGAACTGCGGGAAGGGTTCCCCGACCACTTCCCGGAAGATCCGCTCCTGCTCCTCCGGCGGCGGAATCTCGTCCCGTCCCGCGAACTCCCGGAGCAGGCGGACCAGGGTCTTCCCCCCGTCCCGGGCCCAGACTTCCCGCACCAGGTGGTAGGCCATGTCGTAGGTCCGGGAGATCTCCACCCCCTGGTCAAGGGGCTGGTGCCTCATGCGCCTCGGATTGCCGCGGAACTGCTCCCATTCCAGCAGCGCCCGGGGACCCCTGCGCCAGGTGGAGGGCGGGGGAACGGCCCGGTCACCCACCTGGCCGCCCAGGTCCTGAACCACCTGCTTTCCGACGACGTCCGCCGTTCCTTCCTCCAGCCAGCGAGGGTACCCGTCACCGCCGAACCACTCGCCGTAGTCCATCCAGTCGTGGACCATCTCGTGAATTTCGGTCGCGAGGTCCTCCCACGACGGCCGGCCGGGCCGGGGAACGGTGAAGACGGCCGCGCCGATCGAGATCCACTGGGGCCCTCCCCGGCGCCTCACCTTCATCCAGTAGGCGGGGGGCAGGCGCCGCCGGCCGACGAGGACGTACTCGAGATCCACGGGCCCCGGCCCCAGGTAGTGGCGCAGGCGGGCGATTCCCCGGGAGAGCATGTCCGCGGCCCACGAGATCGTCTCTTCCGGCACGTTGCGGGTCGCCCGGATCGCGAGGACACCTCCACCCGGCAACTCGACCCGGCGCACGGGCCGGGCGCGACGCCCCCAGCGGGACAGGTTCCGCTGCCGGTGGCGGCCATCGGCTTGGACGACCACCGCGATTCTTTTCGGGGTGCAGACCGCGCCCACGGGCGGCGAACCTGCGCCGGCCCGGGGGACCCCCGCCATGCCGAGCAGTCCCGCGACGACCGCCACGACCCGGGTGACCGGGTGCCATCCCTTTCCGCTCACAGGATCCTCCTTTCTCCGGTTGCCCGCCGGGCCGGTGGACCACCCCGGGGCCCACCGGCCCGGCGGCTGTCATAGCATGGTCCGCCTCACGGGGTCCAGCCGAGGACCGAGATCCAGGCCTCCCTCACGGGCTCCGGGACCGAGGCGTTCCGCCAGGGGCAGGCCGGAGCTGGGACCGGAGGTGCTGCCGTACGACCCGGCAGGGGGCGAAGGCTGGCCCACTGGAGGAGGTGCCAGGGCGGGGAATAACGAACATCTTCCCTTTCCCTGCTCGTGAGTGTCGCGGCCCCGGGGTGAACGTGGCCCGCGCGCCGGCTCGCCGCCACCGGTCATCGCCGGTACCATCGCGGCATGTCCGGGTCACGGAAGCGGCGCGTGCTGGTGATCTGCACGGGGAATTCCTGCCGGTCCCAGATGGCGGAGGGCTGGATCCGGCACCTGCTGGGCGACCGGGTGGAGGTGGCCTCGGCCGGCACCCATCCGGCCCGGGAGGTCAGTCCGCTGGCGGTGCGGGTGATGGCCGAGGCCGGCATCGACATCGCGGACCAGGTCCCGGAACACCTGTCGGTCTACGGGGACGAACCCTGGGACCTGGTGGTGACCGTCTGCGGCGGGGCGCGCGAGGAGTGCCCCGTCTTCCCGGGGGCGGCCCGCACCATCCACGTGGGGTTCGACGACCCCTGGGCGGCGGAGGGCACCGAGGAGGAGCGCCTCGCCGTCTACCGGGCGGTCCGGGACGGGATCCGCCGGGAACTGGTCCCCGCCGTGGCCCGGGAGCTGGGCCTGTCCCTCCCGCCCGCCGGCGACTGACCCCCGGCGGCCCTTCCTGGAGGCGCGGCGGGCAGGCCGGAGGGCGGGCCGCCGGGAACGCCCCCTTCGCCGACCCGGCGGTCCGCGGCGCCTCCGGGCCCACTTCACCCGGCACCGCCGGGATTCGCGGTAGATTTCCACCGAGGAGGTCACCGCGATGATGCTGCGCGTTCCGGCGGTTGCCCCGGTTTTCCTGGTCCTTGCCGCCCTCGCCGCCGGGACCGCCGGCTCCCCCGCCCGGGGCGGGGAGCCGCGCGCCCCCCGCGACGTGTCCTGGGTCGAAGGTTCCGACGGCCTCGAGGTGCCCGGCATGGACGAGGGGGACAGCGAGTTCGAGTTTACGGACGTCAACGGGGACGGCTTCCTCGACATCGTCTCCGTGGGCGACCACGGGAACCCCGGCTTTTCCACCGCCGGCAACGAGCACGGGATCCTCACCTGGCTCGGGGACGGGGCCTGCCACTGGTCCCACCGGCACTTCGGGGAACTCGGTTACGGGGGGATCGCCGCCGGGGACGTGAACGGCGACGGCCTCGTCGACGTCGGGTACGGGATCCACCACAACTACTCCGGCGTGGACCTGGGGGACCAGCTCCTCGAGGTCGCCCTCGGGGACGGGACCGGCGAGGGCTGGACCGCCTGGGACGACGGGCTGGCGACGAACGGCGAGGACTGGGGGATGTTCGCGACCGACTTCGGCGACATCGACGCCGACGGGGACCTGGACATCGGCTCCCTCGGGTTCGGGGGCTCGGGCGGGTTCCAGGTCTACTTCAACCGGGGGGACGGCACCTGGACCCGGGCCTTCGGGTACGTCGGGGGCTACAACGAGCCCCAGGTCTACTTCGGCGACGTGGACGGGGACGGCGCCCTCGACGTGGTCGGTTCCCGGGGAGACGGGACCGTCTGGCTCGGGGACGGGGACGGCTTCTTCTCCCCCTCGGACCTGGACCTGCCGGCGCCGCAGCTCGTCGGGGTGGGGATCGGCGACGTGGACGGCGACGGCCGGGACGACGTCTCGTTCTGCCGGGACGGCGACCCGGAGGTCCGGCTGCGCCGGGACGACCACTGGCAGGACGCCTCGGCGACCCTCCCCGCCACCGGGACCTGCGAGTGGACCCAGCTCGCCGACATGGACGGGGACGGCACGACCGACCTCGTCGAGCTGGGCAACCACCACGTGCGGGTCTTCCGGGGGGACGGCGGGACGGCCTGGACCCTCGCGGCGGAGTGGGACACCCCCGAGGACACGGGCCACGTGCGGGCGGCCCGGGTGACCTCCTGGTCCGACGTGGACCACAACGGCCTGCCGGACATCGTGCTGATGGCGAGCCGGACCCACGGCATCTTCGAGCCGGAAAATGTCATCCACCTGTACCGGGAGGCGTCGAGCCCCGAGGCCCTCGCCGTCCGGGTGGTCGCGCCGGGCCCGCACCGGGTCCTGCTGGCGGGGCAGGTCCGCTGGATCGCCTGGACGACGGCCGTTCCCGGGGGCGGCTCCGCCGGCACCGCCACGATCGAGTTCTCCGCCCACGGGAACGCGGGGCCCTGGGAAACGGTGGCGGACGGGGTTCCGAACGCGGGGATCTTCCAGTGGACGGTTCCCCCGCGGGTCTCCGAGGACTGCCGCGTCCGGGTCACCGTCACGGCGGGGAGCGCGACCGCGAGCGCCACCAGCGCCCCGTTCCGGGTGCGGCGGCGGCGGGAATGGATCGACGTGCGCTTTTCCGGCCGGACGACCCTCGAGTGGACCGACGCCGCCGGCCGCGACCGCTGGAACGTCTACCGGGGTGACCTGGCGCACTACCTCGAAACGGGGGAGGCGACCCAGGACCCGGCGGAGGTTCCCGGCGCCGGCCGCACCTGCGACCTCGCCGCGACGACCCTCGAGGACGACACCGTCCCGGGGCCGGGCCGCGCCCTCTACTGGCTGGTCACCGGCTACCACCTGCTGGACGACGGGGTGGGAGAGGGACCCGACCCGATGGGGGAAAGCCCCCTAGGCCAGCGGACCGACGCGACGATGCGCCGGAACGCCCACCCCTGCCCCCGCTGATCCCCCCGCGCCCTCCCCCGCGGCGGCCGTCCGGCACGGGTTGGCCTCGCCACCGCGCCCCGGCGGGCGAGGTCCTCCCCCGGCTCGGTCTGCGGCAGCCGGTGGGGCGGGACGCCGTCCGGCTCGACCGTCCGGCACGCCGGTTCGGGGAGCCCGCCTAGCGGGTGAGGTCCTCCCCCGGCTCGTACTTCGGCAGCCAGTGGGGCGGGCCGCCCTCTTCCCGGACGTGGCGGCCCGGCAGGTCCTTCCCCTCCCGGCCCACGAGCCACCGCTCGATGCCGGCCACCGCCCGCAGGCCGTCCGCGATGGCGGAGATCGCGTCCGCGGTGGAGTTCACCAGGTCGCCCCCGGCGAAGATCCCCTCCCACGCGGTCATGCCGTTCTCGTCGACCGTGATCCAGCCCTTCCTGTCGGCGATCTTCTCCGCGACCTCCTCCGGCATCCAGGAGTGCTCCGCCCCCTGGCCGATGGCGACGATCACCCGGTCGACGATCATCTCGTGCTCGACGCCCTCGATCAGCTTCGGCCGCGGCCGACCGCCGCGCTCGGAGGGCACCATCTCGGCCGGGCCCCAGACGAACCGCAGCCGGCCGTCCTCGACCTGCTCGACCCGCAGGGGGATCGCCTGGGTGACGATCTCCACCCCCTCGGCCTCGGCGTCCTCGATCTCCTCGTCGTCCGCCGGCATGTCGACGAGCCGGCGCCGGTAGGCGATCGTCACCTCGGCGCCCAGCCGGCGCGACACCCGGGCGGCGTCGATCGCCACGTTCCCGCCCCCGACCACGACCACCTTGCGGCCGACGTCCACCGGCTTCCCCACGTGCCGGTCGATCAGCAGGTCCAGGGCGTACACGACCCCCGGCAGGTCCTCGCCCGGCGCGCCGAGCCGGTAGGGCTTCATCAGCCCCGTCCCGATGAAGACGGCGTCGTTCTCGGCGAGCAGCCGGCGGAACTCGTCCTTCTCCACGCGGTGGTTCGTGACGATCTTCACCCCGGCGTCCGTCAGCAGCTTCACCTGCTTCTCGAGGGAGGGCATCGGGAAGCGGTACTTCGGAATCCCGAAGAAGGTCGCCCCGCCGACCTGGGGCAGCGCCTCGTAGACGGTCACCGCGAAGCCGCGGATCGCCAGGTAGTAGGCGACGGTGAGCCCGGAGGGGCCCCCGCCGACCACGGCGACCTTCTTTCCCTCGCCGACCCGTTCCACCCGCGGCCGGATCACCTCCCCGAGGTCGTCGAACCGCTCGATCGCGTACCGCTTCAGCCAGCGGATCGCCAGCGGGTCGCCATTGACGCCGATCGAGCAGACGAACTCGCAGCGCCGCGTGCAGACCTTGCCGCACATCTCGGGCAGGGGGTTGTTGTCGTAGATGATCTCGGCGGCGAGCCGCTCCTGCCCGTCCCGGATCGCGGCGATGTAGTCCGGGATGTGCATGTGCGCCGGGCAGGCCGCGATGCAGAGCCCGCACATCACGCAGCGGGACGCCTCCTCCCGGGCCTGCTCCTCGGTGTAGCCGAGGACGACCTCCGCCCAGGTGTGGACCCGCTCCTCCGAGTCGAGCATCGGCATCGGGACCCGCTCGTGGGCGAGGAGGTCGAAGCCCCCGTCCTTCCGCCAGCCGAGCTCGCAGTTGTTCCACGGCATCGGGTCGACCCCGGCCGTGAAGAGGAAGCTGTCCGCGTCGGGGGTGGCCCAGAAGTACTCGTTCGACATGCCGAGGGACCCGGTGGGACACGCGTCGACGCAGAGGGCGCACCAGCAGCAGCGACCGTAGTCGAACCGCGGACGCAGCCCGGAATCTCCCTTTTCCGGGTCATCGACCGGCACCATGTCGATCGCCACGTTCTGGCAGATGTCGGCGCAGGTCCCGCAGCCGATGCACTTCTCCACGTCGTTGACGTGCCACCCCCGGTAGCGGGGCGCGGCCTCCCGGAGGGTGTTGTCCTGGGGGATGGTGAACGGCTTCCGCAGGGCCCGGGCCCAGGCGCTGAACGGGGCGAGGACGTGCTTCACGCTCATCGGCTCACCTCTCGATCTCGGGCGGACAGACCTGCAGGGACACCATCAGCGCCGAGAGGTCCGCGATGTTCGTCCCCGGCAACATCCGTTCCAGCAGGGACACGCCGTGGATGTACGACGGCCCCCGCACGTGCACCCGCCGGATCTTGTCCGACCCGTCGGTGACGAGGAAGTAGCCCATCTCGCCCCGGGTGGCCTCCGCGCGCACGTACGTCTGCCCCGGCGGAACCTTCCAGGTCATCATGTTCGGCAGCTTCGCGCAGTACGGCCCTTCCTGGGGCATCCGCGCGAGGATCTGCCGGATCAGGTCGATCGACTGCTGGATCTCCCCGCGCCGGACCAGGGTGCGGGCGTAGATGTCGGAGCCCTCCGCCGTGACCGGCCGGAAGTCCAGCTCCGGGTACACCAGGTAGGGCCAGTCCTTCCGCGTGTCCCGCGGGATCCCCATCGCCCGCACGATCGGGCCGGTCAGCCCCATCTCGTCAACCCACTCCCGGGGGACGACGCCGACGCCGATCGTCCGCTTCCGGAAGACGGCGTTGTCGAAGATGATGTCGTCGATGTAGGGCAGGTACCGCTCGATCTCGGCGAGGTTCTCCTCCATCCGCCGGGCGAACCCGGGCGGCAGGTCCCGCCGGACGCCGCCGTAGACGATGTACATGTGGTAGATGCGGCCCCCGGTCAGCTCCTCGAACCGGTCGAGGACGTAGTCTCGCAGGGCGATCATCCACTGGGGCGGCACCCCGTTCCCCATCGTCCCGGCGGCCCCGCCGACCACCATCAGCAGGGAGGCGAGGCGGGACATCTCGAGGACGAGGGTCCGGATCCAGCGGGCCTTCTCCGGGATCTCGATCCCGGCGATCTCCTCGACGGCGGCCGCCAGGAGGTACTCGTTCGTGTCCGGCTCGGGCACGCAGATGCGGCAGACGATGGGGAACGACTGGATGAACGTCCGCCGCTCCATCAGCTTCTCGAAGGCCCGGTGCAGGTAGCCGACGTGGGTCCGGCCGCGGGTGATCGTGTCTCCCTCGAGGAAGACCTGCATCGCCATGTTCCCGGTGATCCCGGGGTGCTGCGGCCCGAACCAGAGCTGGACCTCGCGCGACTCCGTGATCGGCCTAGTCATGGAGGTACCCCTTCTCCCCGAACCGCTCCCCGACGTACGTCCGGGGGTCGTGGTGCCGGCGGCCGGGCCGGTGCGGGTGGTGCTCGGCGACGTACTTCACCGTGTCGAAGTCGCGCCGCATCGGCGGGATGTCCCGCCACCCCTCGAGGATGAACGGCACCCCCATCCGCGGGCTTCCGGGAAAGTCGATGCCGTACATCTCGTTGATCTCCTGCTCGTAGGTGACGGCCTGGGGCCAGAGGTCGGCCACCGAGTCGCAGGTCGCGCGCTCCCGGTCGATCCGCGTGTTGACCATGATCGAGCGGTGCGCCGCGGGATCCGTCATCAGCCAGGTCACCTGGAACTGCCCCTGCTCCAGCCAGTCCACCACCGACATGTGGTTGAGCTGGACGAACGGGGTGTGCTGCTTCAGCCAGGTGAGGGCGGGAACCGCCCGCTCCGCCGGCAGGTCGATCGAGGCGAGATCGTCCCGCTGGAAGCGGGAGCCCGTCGCCCCGAACCTGGTCTCCAGTTCCGCGAGGATCGTCTTCATCGCCGCCTCACCAGTTGTAGTCGGGCATGTCCCAGTCGGTGATCAGCTTCTTCTGGTTGGCCTTGTACCAGTCCAGGTTCTCCAGGTAGTGGTGCCAGCCGT
>CAZOTT010000098.1:0-10794 GCA_964582785.1 uncultured Acidobacteriota bacterium
GCGACCGGGTGGCAATCCTCCGCGGGGGACGCCTGGTGGAGGTCCAGGAACTGGGGGCCCTCGAGAGCCGGCGGCGCATCCTCGGGTGGGAGGTCGAGGCCCGGGGGGGCGGGGCGGTTCCCGGGGCCGAGGAGGTTTCCCGCCGCGGGGAGGAACGGCTCCTGCGGTTCCCGCCGGACACGGACGCGGAGGGGATCCTCGCCGCCCTGCGGGCGGCCGGGGCGCGGCCCGTGGCGATCGTGCCGCGGCGGGAAACCCTCGAGGACCTCTTCCTGCGGGCCCTGGGCCGGGAGGAAGCGGCCTGATGGAACGGGTCCTGGCGATCGCGGGGGCGACCTTCCGGGAGGCGATCCGGCACCGGATCCTCTACCTGCTGCTGGTGTTCGCCCTCGTGATGATCGCCTTCTCCCGGGTGCTGACACTGCTGACGGTCGGGGAGGATGCGAAGATCATCATGGACGTCGGCATGACGGCCATCGACCTCTTCGGCCTGCTGATCGCCCTTTTCGTCGGCGTCGGGGTGATCTTCCGGGAGATGGAACGCCGGACGGTGCAGGTCACCCTGGCGGGGCCGGTGGCCCGGTGGGAGTACGTCCTGGGGAAGTACGCCGGCCTCGCCGCGGCGATCACCCTGAACGCCGTCCTGATGGCCCTGGCCCTGTTCGGCATCCTCCTGCTGCGGGGCGCCTTCACCCCGGCCCTCGTGGTCGCCGTGTTCATGCTCTGGGTCGAGCTGATGTTCGTCACCGCGGCGGCGATCTTCTTCTCCTCGTTCTCGACCCCGATCTTCTCCGCCCTGTTCACCGCGATGCTGTGGGTGATCGGGCACCTGGCCTGGTCCCTGACGCTGCTCGAGGCCCGCCTGCCGGAGGGGTTCGGCCGGGCCGTCGTCCACGCGGTGTACCTGCTGGTGCCGGACCTCGAGTACGGGGACGTCCGGCCCCTCGCCGTGCACGGGCTGCCGATCCCGCCGGGGCGGGTGCTGTGGGCGACGGTCTACGAGCTCGCCTGGGGGGCCGTGCTCCTGGCGATCGCCTGCCTCGCCTTCCGGCGGCGGGACCTGGTCTGAACGATGCGCCGCCCGGCCGCGGTTCTCACCCTCGTCGTGGTGCTCTCGGCCGCGCTGGCCGGCCTCGCGCGGACCCGCCTGGAGCGGCTGGGGGAGACCCGGGTTCCCGCGGGTCTCCTCTACCTGCCCCGGGGACCCTGGCTGCGCGCCCTGGCGGTCGGCCAGGAGGAGACCCTGGCCGACCTGCTCTACATCTGGGCGATCCAGTACTACTCGAACTACGAGGACACCCGCCGCTACGAGTACCTGGACCAGGTCTTCCGCGGGGCGATCACCGAGCTGGACCCGTACTTCACCGAGGCCTACCTGGTGGGGGCGCTGATCATGTCCGTGGAGGCCCGCCGGCCCGAACTCGCCCTCGCCCTGTACGACAAGGGCCTCGCGAAGATGCCGGACAACTGGGAGCTCGGCTACTGGGCCGGGTGGGAGTGTTACTACCAGGGACGGTTCCTCTGCGCCCGGGACTACTGGGCCCGCGCGTCCCGGATGCCCGGGGCGCCCGCGGTCCTCGGCCGACTCGCGGCCCGGATGCTGGAAAAGGCGGGGGACCTGGCGGCGGCGATCCGGGAGTACCGGCGCCTGCTCGAGCATCCTCCCGACGAGAAGACCGCCCGGGTCGTCGAGTCGTGGGTCGAGCGGATGAGTACCGAGCTGGACCTGCGGAAGCTGGACGCGGCCGTGGAGGCCTTCCGGCAGGAGCGGGGCCGGTGCCCGCGGAACCTCCGGGAACTGGTCGCGGAGAGGTTCCTCGCCCGGCTGCCTCGGGCGATCGACGGGCGGCCGTACCGCTACGACCCGCGCACCTGCCGGGTGCTGCCTGCTCCCGGCCAGTCCTTCGGGGGGGGACGGTGACCCCGGCGGAGGTCCTGCGGGTCGAGTGGTTCGCCGGGCTCGCGGTGGTCGGCGCCGTGGTCGGCTCGTTCCTCAACGTGTGCATCTGGCGGCTCCCCCGGGGGGAGAGCGTCGTCCGGCCCCGGTCCCGCTGCCCCCGGTGCGGGACCCCGATCCGCGCCCGGCACAACGTCCCGGTCCTGTCCTGGTTCTGGCTCCGGGGACGATGCGCCGCCTGCGGCGCGCCGATCTCCCCCCGCTACCCCCTCGTCGAGGCCCTGAACGCCGGCCTCTGGGTCCTGGTCGGCTGGCGCTTCGGTCCCGGTTTCCCGGCGCTGGTCCTCCTGCCGTTCGTCTCGGCGATGGTCGTCCTCTTCTTCACCGACCTGGACCACATGATCCTGCCGGACCGGGTGACCCTTCCCCTGGCCGTCCTCGGCCTGGCCGTCTCCCCCTGGAACTCCCGCCTCGACCTGGGCCCGGGCCTGCTCGGTTCCGGGACGGCTCCCGGGCGCGTGCTGGCCGCCCTGCTCGGGGCGGCAGCCGGGTGGGGCCTCTTCTTCGGCCTGGTGCTCGCCTGGCGGGTGCTCTTCGACCGGGAGGCGATGGGAGGGGGCGATCTCAAGATGATGCTCGGGGTCGGCTCGTTCCTCGGGGTCGGGGGGGTGGTGGTGACCGTGTTCCTCGCGTCGGTGGCCGGGACGCTGCTGGCCGCTCCCTTCCTGCTCAGCGCCCGGTGGCGGGGAACCCGGGAACTGCCGTTCGGCTGCTTCCTCGCCCCCGCCGCCGCCGTCGCGGCCCTGTGGGGAAGGGAAGCCCTCGCCTGGTACCTCCGGCTCCTGCCGTGACGGCCCGGGCTTGACCGCGCTCGTGCGAATCGCCTTGACCGTGTTCGCCGGGAGGGCCAGATTGGACCCCGTCGGCCGGCGTGCCGCGATCGGCGCGGCGTGCGCCGGCCGGAGCTCATCGAGAGCCCGGGCATTCCCGGGGGAGGAACGAAGCATGCGGAGGAAGAAGAAAAGTCGCTCGCGCGGAATGTTGTGGGTCGCCGCCCTGTTCTCGGTCTGCCTGCTGGTGACGGGGCTGCCCACTCGGGCGGGAGCGCCGTCGGTGGCGGACACGGCGTGGGAGGGTTCGGGGACCCTGCTCCTGAAGGTCAGGGGTGAGGGTCGCCAGAAGATCCCGGTCCGCTGCAAGGCACTGTTCCACGAGGACGGGACGTTCCAGTGGGAGCTCGTCGATGAGACGGCCCTGCCGGACCGGGAAGGCACGGAAGAGGGAACCTGGTCCCAGCACGGCAAGCGGATCCGGATCGCCTTCCAGGACGTCCTGCTCCGCGACGCCCTCGCCTGGGCCTTCCAGGAGACGACGGGCCTGGACGCGGCGGACGCCACCGTGGGGCACTACCGGTCGCGGGCCAGGCTCCGCCCGAAGAAGAACACCCTGGCCTGGTCCTGGAAGGTGCGCGGGAAGGTGCAGGCGGAGGAGTCCGCGGCGGAAACGGCGGACGGTTCCGGGAAGTACCGGACCGTGTTCAAGCTGAAGTGCCGGGGCATGAAACAGATCGACTGAGCGGTCGGGCGGCCCGGGTCGGATCCTCCCGGGAGAAACCGCGGGGGATCGCCCCTTTCCGCCGGGAGCCGGGACGTTTCGGGCTGGCCTTCCCGCGCCCGGGAAGCCACGTTCAGTCCCGGTCGAGAATGCGTCCCCCCGGGGCCTTCCCGGGGGGACCCGGAAGAGCGAAAAGAACGAACAGGAGGGAGACGAGATGAGCAGGAAACCGGTGTTGTGGGCGAAGTGGTGCACCTGGACCCTCGCGGCCGTCCTGGCGGTGGCCCTGGCCGTGCCGGCGCTGGCGGAGGCTCCTTCGGTTGCGGGGACGCAGTGGTCCGGGACGGCGACGTTCCTCTTCAAGGTGAAGGGGCACGGGAAGAAGACGGAAACGAGGCAGTGCACCCTCACCTTCTACCCGGACGGCGCGCTGGGGTTCAGGTGCGCCGATGCGGGTGACCCGGTGATGAAGTCGCTCCAGGAAGACGCGGACGGGCCGACCTGGTCCCAGCACGGCAAGCGCATCCGGATCAGCTGGCCGTCCGACACGTGGGCCGAGCACTTCGCCTGGGTCTACGGAGAGGTCACGGGACAGGAACCGGCGGACGTCACCGCGGCAACCGAGAAGGCAAGGGCCAAGCTCCGCCCGAAGAAGGAGACGATGAAGTACAGGTACAGGGGGCGGGGAAAGGTCGTCGGCGAGGACGGGAAGACCGCCCGCACCAGTTTCAAGGTCGTGATGAAGGACCTGCACGAGGTGAAGAAGTAGTCCCCCGGAGCGGGGACGCGACCGGTGCGGCCGGGCCCCGCGGGGCCCGGCCGCGGTCCGTCCCGGCCCCGGGATCCCCGGGGTGCCCCCTCCTCATCCGCGGACTCGGCGGTACCCGGACACGCCGGACACCCGGTCGTCCGGAACGGACACGTTTCCCGGGACGTTTCCCGGGACCGCCCTCACCGGTGGCGCACGATCCCGCGGCGGAAGAAACGGTTGCCGGGTGCCGCCCCCCGGGCGGCACGGATCCTGCTTCGGTCCGGGCGGAGGAGGATCCCGTGGACCGCCGTGCCGTTTTCCTTCGCCCCGAGGGGGGAGTGCTCCTGCCCGAGGCGCTCGCTGCCCTCGTCCTCGTGGGCCTGGTCGCCCTCGCGGCCTCGGGCCTCGTCGCCGCCGCGCTGTGGGGGGAGCGGGACGCCGCCTCCCTCGCCGCGGCGCGGGGGGCCGCCGGGTCGGCTCTCGCCCGGGTCGCCGCCTGCTCCTGGGCCCGGTTGCCCTCCCTGTTCGGGAGCAGTCCCGGCGATTCCCGCTTCCTGGCCGATTCCCGCGGGGATCCCACCCCCGAGGTCGTCGCGGGCCTCGTGGATGGCCTCCCGGCCGGGAGACTCGTCATCGTGGTCGAGCCCCTGGGGCCGGGGGGAAACCGGGTGCCGTTCCGGGAAGCGGTCGCGTGCCGGGTGCGCGCCCGGGTGACGTGGTGGCGGGGGGACCGCCGGCGCCGGGTGGAGGCGGTCGATGTCCGCTACTGACTCCCTCCCGCGGTCCGGGAATTCCCGCGTCCCGGGTGGGCGGGGGCGGTCGGACTCCGTTCCCCGCACCCGGGGAAAGCGGTGGGCGGGGACGACCTCCGCGAACACCGCGGTGCGTCCCGGCACGTGCCGCCGGGCCACGGTGGAGAACCGGGTGGCGGGGACGACCCTCGCGGAGACCACCGTGGGGCTCCTCGTCGGGTGCCTCGTGCTCCTGGCGGCCCTGGCCCTGGCCCGGGGGTTCGTCCGCCTGGGGACGCGAGTGGCCCGGGAGGCGGGAGACCTCCTGGGAGCGGAGGCCGCCCTCGCCCGGGTGGTGACGGCGGTAGCCCGGGCCGGCGCGGGGGTCCCGGCGGAGGGTCCGGACGAACCGGTCGAGCTGCTCGAGCCCTGGGCGATCGCCGTCCGGGGCGACCGGGACGGGGACCTGCCGGGGCGGGCCCTCGACCCGGAGCGGTGGTTGTCCCCGGCGGGTGATGCCGTCCCGGTGGCCAACGACGAGGTCGTGGTCTTCCTCCGGCGGAACGCGGGCGGGGGAGGCCGCCGGCGCGCCCGGTTCGTCGCCGACCTGGACTCGCCGGACCGGGTCCGCCTCCCGGACGGCACGGTGCTCGCCCGGCGGGACGGGGTGGGGGACGCGATCGACGCCGGTCCCGCCGCCGGGGAGGACGACCGCTCCCCCGGAACCTTCTACCGGGTGACGTTCGTCCACGACGCCCGCCGGGCCGGCACCGGCCGCTTCCGCGTGGTGGAGCCTCTCGCCGACCGGGTGACCGGGTTCCGCGTCCTCGCCCGGGACCGGGCGGGGCGGGAAGTGCCTCCCTGCGGAGGCGGGGACTCCCCGGCCGCCCGGGCCTGCCGGGCCCGGGTGGCCCGGGTGCGGATCGAGCTGCTCGTGGCGGACGGCCGGGGGGGCAGCGTGGCCCTGGTCCGCGAGGTGGCGGCGGGAAGTCCGCCGGGATGGCGCCCGTGAACCGGGCTCGACGGCGCCGGGAAGAAGAGGCGGTCCCGCGGGAGCGGGGCACCGTTCTCCCCGCGGTCCCGGTTCCCGGGCCGGGCGGGCGGTGGGACCGGCCGGCCCCCGGCCTGGAGAAGGGCGCCGTCCTCGTCGCGGTGCTCGTCCTTTCGGGCCTCGTGATGGCCGCCGCTCTCGCCGGCTGGTGCCTCGCCGATGCCCGCCTGCGGGCCGAGCGCCGGGACGGGGCCCGGTTCGAGGCCCTGCTCCTGGCCCGCGCCGCCGCCCGGGGGGTCGCGGGCTGGTTCGAGGAGGAGGAACGGGGAACCCTCGGGGGGAGGCCGCCGGGGGGGCTCGGGTGCCGGGAACGGCGCCGCGTGGACCCGGACGGAAACGGCCGGGGGGTCCCCTGGCGGGAGGCCGCCCCCCCGTGGAACGTTCGCTGGAAGGACCCCCCGGCCGTGCCCTTCCGTCCCCCGGACGGACCCGCGCCGGGAGACCGGCTCGCGGGCACCCTCGCCGGGCCGGACTGGGTCCTGGACGCGGGGGACGGGCCGCGGGAGGAACGGTGGCTCCTCGACCGGAGCCGCCTGCTCGACCCCGGCGGCCGGGCCCGCCTCGTGCAGGTCGCCCTCTGCGGTCCCCGGCCGGGAGCCCCGCCGGGAACCCTCGGGAGGGTCGTTGCCGTGGCGGAACGGCCGGTGCCCGGCGGGGTCCCCGCCCGGGTCCGGGTCGCCGGGGACCTCGTCGCGGTGCCGGCCGAAGGCCTGCGTCGGCCCCTGGTGGTCGCGGGAGACCTGCGGATCCGGGGGCAGGTGAGCTGGGAACGGGGAGAGGCCCTCGTCGGCGGGGACTTCCTCGCGCCCCCGGGCATCGAGCGGGACTGGCCGGCGGGCATCCCGTGGCTCGCCCCGGACCGTCCCCTCCGGCGGGACAACGACGGGGACGGCACCGGGGACGACGCCGACGGGGACGGCGTGGTGGACTGGGTCGCCTGGCGGGACCTGCCGGGCCCGGTCCCGGATCCCTGGTGGAGGGCCCGGGTGGGCGGCGGGTGGCCCGGCAGGTTCCCGGCCCCGGGGTCGTGCCGGAGCCCCTGGCCGTTCGGCCCCCGGGCGGTCCCCCCCCGGCCACCGACCCGGGAAGACCGCTCCGGGTTCTTCCTCGGGTGTTCCGTGAACCCCTTCCCGGAGCCGGTTCCCTCCGGCTGGTGGCGGTTCGCCGGCGCGGGGGTGCGGGGAACCGCGCGCCTGGTGGAGGACCCGGACCGGCCGGGCCGGTTCCGCGTCGACGGGGCCGGGCCGGCGCGGCCCCTGGCCGCGCTGCTGGCCGAGACCGCCGGGCTTCGCCGGCTGGAACCCGTCCCGGGAAGGGTTCACCCCCTCGAGATCGTCCTCGACGGCGTCGTGGGGGGCCTGCTCGTGCGCGGGGTGGCGGTCCGGGCCCGCCCCGGGTCGCGCCTCGTCCCCACCGCCCGGCGGGCGCCCGCCGACCCGGCCGACACCGGGGGGGCCGACCGTCCCGGGACCCCCGGGGACCCCCGGCTCTCCCTGCGGGATCCCGGGGGTTCGTGCGCGGGGTTCGTGCCCGGGGACTGGTCGGACGGCCGCGCCCTCCCGGACCCCCGGCCCTGTCCCTCCCGGGGAGCGGCCCTCGACGGGGTCCTGGCGGTGGCCGGGGACCTCCGGCTGGAGGGCGGCCTGGTCGTCGCGGGACAGGTCCGGGCCGGGACGCTGGCCGCCGGCGGTCCCGCGGGGCCGGTGCTCCTCGTTGCCGTGCCCGCCGCCGGTTCCTCGCCGTCGAACCGGCCGGGGATCCCGGGCGCCCCGCGGGTGCTGGTGACCGGGTTGCGGGTCGTCCCGTGACCGGCAGGGCGGAACCCTTCTGGACGAACCTCCCCCGGGGGTGTCATATTCGGCGGTGGAGGTCCACGCCCTGGAGACACCATGCGACCCGTTCGCCTCCTGCCGCTCCCGTTCACGCTCGCCCTGTGCCTTGCCGTGCTCCCGGCCGCGGCGGGGAACTACCACCCCCTCCGGCCGAATCCGAAGAAGACCGCGCCGGGCGCCGGGCGGAAGAAGACGCCGGCCCGGCCGGCGCCCGGCCCCGGGGCGCGGCCGGGAAAGATGGTCCACCTCGAGGGGGAGGCGGCCCGGGAGCGGGTGGCGGACTTGGCTCCGCCCCGTCCCGTCGCCGACATTCCCTACCCCGTCCGGGTCGATCCGCAGACGGGCCAGAAGGTGATCGTGATCACCAACGAGGTCCTGGAACGCCGGTTCGGCCGCGCCCGCCCCGCCCCGCCTCCCCCGGGGGCGAGCATCCCGATGCCCGACGCGGTCAAGTCGCTGATCGACGAGCAGCGGAAGGAAACCGAGGCCCGCCGGCAGGCGCAGGAGGCCGCCCGGGAGCGCCAGGAACGGATCCGCCAGCTGCAACAGGAGATCGCCCACCTGGAGCGGCGGATCCTCGCCATCCGGAACCCCTTCTACCGGATGCCGCCCCGGGACGAGTCGGACCGCCAGGAGGACGCCCGGGCGAAGAGCAACGCCGAGCGCCTGGCGGCCGCCGAGAGCCGCCTCCGGGAACTCCGGGAGCAGCTGGCGAAACTGCAGGCGCAGGGCACACGATGAGCACGTTCCGGGGAATCGCCCGCGGGGCCACGTCCCGCCCCGGGGAGCGCCGATGACCGCATCGACCTCCGCGACGGAAAGGCGGTTCGTCCCGGCGATCGTCGTGGGGTGGCCGGGCGGGGATGCCGCCGTGGCCCGGGACTACCTGCAGCCCCTGGCGGGGGAGGAAACCCCCCTCGTCACGCCGGAGGACCTGGGCCGGGATGCCCGCCGCCTGGCCGACACGGGCCTGCTCGTGCTGGTCCCGGGCCCGGACCGGGCATTCCTCGACGGGCTGGAAGACCGCCTCCGGGAGCTGCGCGGGACCGCCCCCGGCCTCCCGGTCATCCTGGTCGGGGACCGCCTCGGTGCGCCGGAGGTGGCGGCATCCCTGCGGGCCGGTGTCGACGACGTGGTCTTCCTCGGGTGGGGAGGCGAGGCGATCCGGGAACGGGTGGCGCCCCTGCTGGAAAGGCGCCGCTCGATGGCGGCCGGCCGGCTGTTCCCAGCCGGCCCCGGGGTTCCCGAGATGATCGGCGTCTCGCCCCGGATGCGACAGGTCGCCGACCTGGTGCGGCGGGTGGCGTCCTCCGACGCCACGGTCCTCGTCCTCGGCGAGTCGGGTACCGGGAAGGAGCTGATCGCCCGGGCGCTGCACGCCTTTTCCCCCCGCCGCCGGAAGCCGTTCGTCGCGATCAACTGCGCCGCGATCCCGGAAACCCTGCTGGAGAACGAGCTGTTCGGACACGAGAAGGGGGCGTACACCGGGGCGAACGCCCGGGCGATCGGCAAGGTGGAGGCGGCGGAGGGAGGCACCCTGTTCCTCGACGAGATCGGGGAGATGCCCCTCCCGCTCCAGGCGAAGATCCTGCGGCTGCTCCAGGACCACACCTACGACCGGATCGGGGGCACCCGGACCCGGAAGGCCGACATCCGGGTCGTCACCGCGACGAACCGGGACCTCCGGGAAGAGGTCGCGGCGAAGCGGTTCCGCGAGGACCTGTACTACCGGCTGTCCGTCGTGCCGGTGGAACTCCCCGCCCTCCGGGAGCGCCCGGAAGACATCCCGGCCCTGGCCGGGGCGATCCTCGAGCGGCTGGCCCGCCGGCTCGAGCGCCCGGGCCTGCACCTGTCGCCCGAGGCGATGGAGCGTCTCGTCCGGTACCGCTGGCCGGGAAACGTCCGGGAGCTGGAGAACGAGCTGGAGCGGGCGGCCGTGCTGTGCGGGTCCGACGAGATCGGGCCGGAGGCGCTTTCCCTCCGCAGCCGCATCGTGGACCCCGACCGGGCGGCGCTCGCGCGCCTCGCGCCCCTGGACGCGCCCCTCGCGGAGACGGTCCGCCGGGCGGCGGAGGCCGCCGGGAGGATCCGCGTCTCGGTGGCGCTGGAAGAGGCGGAAGGCGACCTGGACCGGGCGGCGGCCGCCCTCGGGATCAGCCGCGAGGAGCTGGAATCGCGGCTCTGAGGGACCGGTGCCCGGGGATGGATGCGGTCCTTCCGGGGGGGTATTCTTTCCGCTTTCTCCCCCCACCGTGCCCGCAACGGGGGACGTCTCCCCCGGGGAGGTGAACGGATGTCCGAGCGCAGGGTGATCATCGCCGGCGCCGCCGGCCGCGACTTTCACGACTTCAACGTGGCCTTCCGCGATGACCCGGCGGTCCGCGTCGTCGCCTTCACCGCGACCCAGATTCCCGACATCGACGGCCGGGTGTACCCCGCCGCCCTGGCGGGGGAACGCTACCCGGAGGGGATCCCGATCCTCGCCGAGGACGACCTCGAGCGTCTGATCGCCGAGCACGGCGTCGACGAGGTCGTCTTCGCCTACTCCGACGTCACCCACGAGCACGTGATGCACCTGGCGAGCCGTGCCCTGGCGGCGGGGGCCGACTACCGGCTGCTGGGTCCGCGCACGACCGAACTGCGCGCGACGAAGCCGGTGGTGGCGATCTGCGCGGTGCGGACCGGCTGCGGGAAGAGCCAGACGACACGCAAGGCCTGCCGGCTCCTGCGGGAGGCCGGTCTCCGGGTCGTCGCGGTCCGGCACCCGATGCCCTACGGCGACCTGGCCGCCCAGCGCTGCCAGCGGTTCGCCACCCTGGAGGACCTGGACCGGTACGACTGCACGATCGAGGAGCGGGAGGAGTACGAGCCGCACATCGCCGCCGGCAACGTCGTGTACGCCGGGGTCGACTACGGGGAGATCCTGCGGGAGGCGGAGAAGGAAGCGGACGTCATCGTCTGGGACGGCGGCAACAACG
>CAZOTT010000099.1:0-10497 GCA_964582785.1 uncultured Acidobacteriota bacterium
CGGAAGTGGTTCGTGGACGAGCTGTACGGGAAGCTGGTGCTGCGGCCGTTCTACGCACTTGCCCGGGGGATGGACGCCTTCGACCGCTGGGTGGTCGACGGGGCGGTGAACTTCGCCGCCGCCGCCTCCGAGCTGACCGGGCAGGTGGTGAAGCTGTTCCAGGACGGAATCGTCCGGCACTACGCCCTGTGGCTGCTGGGTGGGGCGGTCGTGGTGCTGTGGATGATGATGCGCTGACGACGGCCGGGCCGGCGTGAGCCGGCCGGCAGGGAGCACGGATCGATGCCGGAGTTCGAGATCCAGGTCGTGTTGCCCACCCTGGTGCCGGCGGCATACGGGTTGCTGCTGCTCCTGTTCACCCCCGCGCTGCGCGAGGACAGGCGCTGGCTGTGGGCGGTTTCCCTCGGCGGCATGGCCCTGGCCGCGTTCTTCCCCGCCTGGCTGCTCTTTCGCGCCGGCGCCGCGGGGACGACCGGGGGCCTGCCCGGCCGGCCGATGGTGGTGATGGATCCACTTTCCCTCTGGCTCGACCTGCTGTTCGCCGTCGCCGGGTTCCTGGCGCTGCTTCTCGTCCCGGCGTACCTGGAACGGGCCCGCGCCCACCGCCCCGAGATCTACCCCCTGCTCCTGGTCTCCGTCGCGGGCATGACGATCCTGGTCGCGACCACCAACCTGGTCATGATCTTCCTCGGTCTCGAGGTGCTCTCGATCCCGCTCTACGTGCTGAGCGGTTTCACCAGGGAACGGGAGGAGTCGATCGAGGCGGCCTTCAAGTACTTCCTGCTCGGGGCGGTTGCGGCGGCGTTCCTCGTGTACGGGATCGCCCTCGTCTACGCCGCCACGGGCCACCTCGACCTGGGGAGCGTGGCCACGGCGTCCCGGGCCGTGTTCGAGGAGGGCGGGTCCCGGGCGGGGCTCCTTGCCGCCGGTCTCGGCATGATCCTCGTCGCCTTCGCCTTCAAGATCGGGGCGGTGCCGTTCCACTTCTGGGCTCCCGACGCCTACCAGGGGGCGCCGACGCCGGTCACCGCGTTCATGGCCGTCGGCACGAAGGCGGCCGCCTTCGGCGTGCTGCTGAGACTCCTGCCCGGGACGGCGGGCGTGGCCGGCGCCCTGGCGGAGCGCTGGATGCCGGTGATCGCGGCGCTGGCGGTGGCGACGATGATCGGCGGCAACCTGGTGGCCCTCGTCCAGGTGCGGGTCAAGCGGATGCTCGCCTGGTCCTCGATCGCCCATGCCGGTTACCTGCTCCTCGCCCTGCTGGCGCCGCTGGCGATCGGGGCGCGGAACCTGCTGTTCTACCTGGTCGTCTACACGTTCATGACCATCGGGGCGTTCGCGGTCGTCTCGCTCTTCCAGGGGGAGCAGGGCGAGGATGCCGACCACCTGGACCGGTTCGCCGGGCTGTGGCACCGGCGCCCGCTGCTGGCGATCGCGATGGGGATCTTCCTCCTCTCGCTGACCGGGATCCCCCCGATGGGTGGTTTCACCGGCAAGTACGTGATCTTCGTCACCGCCCTGCGGACCGGGCACCCGGTGCTCGCGGCGGTGATGGGGATGGCGGCGGTGGTCGGGGCGGCGTACTACCTGAGGGTGATCACGACGATGTTCTTCCGGGAACCCGCCGCCGAGCTGCCGGCCGGGGTCTCCGTCTCGGCGGCTCCCGGTCTGGTCCTCGTTGCCAGTGCCGCTCTCACCATCCTCCTCGGGCTGGCGCCGGGCCTGGTGCTCGGCCCGCTGGGGGAGATCGCCTCGGGGATGATCGGACCGTGAGCCTCGCGAGCTGGGTGCGGCGGGAATGGTCGGCCGTCGGCCTCGTGGTCGACGGCAGGGACGAGCTGTTCCGCTGGGTGACCGCGCGGATGGTCGAGACCGGCTTCCTCGAGGACCCGGAAGGGGCGGTCCGGCGGTTGATCGAGCGGGAGCGGATCATGAGCACGGCGATCTTCCCGGGGGTGGCCGTCCCCCACGCCCGCTGCCCGGACGCGAAGGGCGTCGGGATCTCGGCGGTTCTCCTGGCCCGGCCGATCGATTTCAGCGCCCCGGATGGCGGCCCGGTGCGGCTGGTCTTCACCCTTCTCGGGCCGCCGGAGGCCACGGCCGAGCACGTGCAGGCCCTCGGCGCGATCGCCAAGGTCGTGCGGGACCGGGACCGGCTGCGGCGCCTCGAGGAGGCCCCGGACCTCGACACCTTCCTCGGGGAGCTGCGGGGCTGAGGGCCCCCGGTCGCCCGGGCGTCCAACGCCGGGGTCGCGAGGCGAAAGCCGAGGGAATATCGGCGGCTTACTCCGGGCTTCCTACATGGTAAACCGGATGCCGGGCCCCCCCGTGCGCGGCGTAGGATCGGCCGCGTGATGGGGCCCGCGGGGTCCCCCCGGAAGCCACCCGGGACCGTCCCGGTCCCGCGAAGGAGAAGAAGATGAGCGACTACGTGAAGGAACTGATCGCCGAGGTGAAGGCCAAGAACCCGGCGGAGCCGGAGTTCCACCAGGCCGTCGAGGAGGTCTTCGATTCCCTGGCCCTCGTGCTCGATCGCCACCCCGAGTACCGGGCCGCCCGGATCCTCGAGCGGATCGTCGAGCCGGAGCGGGTCATCATGTTCCGGGTGCCGTGGGTGGACGACCAGGGGAACGTCCAGGTCAACCGCGGTTTCCGCATCGAGATGAACAGCGCGATCGGGCCCTACAAGGGCGGCCTGCGCTTCCACCCTTCCGTCAACCTGGGCATCCTGAAGTTCCTCGCCTTCGAGCAGGTGTTCAAGAACGCCCTGACCACGCTCCCGATGGGCGGCGGCAAGGGCGGTTCCGACTTCGATCCGAAGGGCAAGTCGGACAACGAGGTGATGCGGTTCTGCCAGGCCTTCATGTCCGAGCTCTACCGCCACATCGGCCCGAACACCGACGTGCCGGCGGGTGACATCGGCGTCGGCGGCCGGGAGATCGGCTACCTGTTCGGGATGTACAAGAAGCTGGCCGACGAGTTCTCCGGGGTCCTGACCGGCAAGGGGCTCAACTGGGGCGGCTCCCTGATCCGGCCCGAGGCCACCGGCTACGGCTCGGTCTACTTCGCCGCCGAGATGCTCGCCACCCGCGGGGAGACCCTCGAGGGGAAGATCTGCCTCGTCTCCGGGTCGGGCAACGTGGCGCAGTACACCGTCGAGAAGCTCCTCGAGCTGGGCGCGAAGCCGGTCACCCTTTCCGACTCCGGCGGCTACATCTACGACGAGGAGGGGATCACCCGCGAGAAGCTCGACTTCGTCATGGAGCTGAAGAACGTCCGCCGCGGCCGCATCAAGGAGTACGCCGAGAAGTACCCGAACGCGGTCTACACGCCGGTGGACCCGAACCTCGACTACAACCCGCTGTGGAACCACAAGGCCCACTGCGCGTTCCCCAGCGCCACCCAGAACGAGATCAACGGCAAGGACGCGCAGCACCTGGTGAAGAACGGCGTGTACGTCGTCTCCGAGGGGGCGAACATGCCGTCCAACCTGGACGCGGTGAAGATCTTCCTCGAGGAGAAGATCCTCTACGGCCCGGGCAAGGCGGCGAACGCCGGCGGCGTGGCGGTCTCCGGTCTCGAGATGTCCCAGAACTCCCTCCGCCTCTCCTGGAGCCGGGAGGAGGTCGACCGGCGCCTCCACGAGATCATGAAGAACATCCACAAGGCGTGCGTGGAGAAGGCCGAGGAGTACGGCACCCCGGGCAACTACGTCAACGGCGCCAACATCGCCGGCTTCCTCAAGGTCGCCAACGCGATGATGGACCAGGGTGTCGTCTGACCCGTCCCCTCCGGAAGGTACCGGACCTGCGAACGGGGCCGCCGCGGCGGCCCCGTTCCCCGTTCCGGGCAGCGCACGGCCCGGCGGGGCTGGTATCCTCCCCCTCCGGGAGGCCGACGATGACGCCGAGAGAGCCGGACATCCTGCGCCCGGCCGTGCGCCGGGACCGCTTCCAGGGATTCCAGGACCTGATGCGCCACCGGGTGCAGGACGTCCTGCTGGTGGCCAGCCTCTACGACTGCTTCATCCTCGAGGAGGACGGACAGCTCAACGAGCTGGTCCTCGGCGAGTTCCTCGACCTCAACCTCCGCCACACCCCCGGGCTGACCCTCGTCTCCTCCGGCCAGGAGGCCCTGCAGATGGCCCGGGAGGACAGCCGCTACAACCTGGTGATTTCCACGTTCCACGTGGGCGACCTCAACGCCCTCGAGCTGGCCCGGAAGTTCCGGCAGGAGAACCTGGACGTCCCGGTCGTTCTCCTGGCCTACGACAACCGCGAGCTGAAGGAGTTCGTCGCCCGCAACGACGTTGCCGACATCGAGCGGATCTTTCTCTGGCAGGGGGACGTCCGGATCCTGCTGGCGATCATCAAGTACGTCGAGGACAAGTGGAACGTGGAACACGACACGCGGGCGGTCGGGGTCCCGGTCATCCTGGTCGTCGAGGACAACGTCCGCTACTACTCGTCGTTCCTGCCCCTGATCTACACCGAGGTCTTCAAGCACTCCCAGAACCTGATCTCCGAGGGGGTGAACCTGTCCCACAAGGTCCTGCGGATGCGCGCCCGCCCGAAGATCCTGCTCGTCAGCACCTGGGAGGACGCGGTGGCGGCCTTCGAGCGCTACCGGGACAACGTGCTGGGCGTGCTCACCGACGTGCAGTTCCCGCGGGAGGGTGTCTCCGACCCGCGGGCGGGGGCGGACTTCGTCCGGGTCGTCAAGGAGCAGTACCCGGACATCCCGGTCATGATGCAGTCCAGCCGGCCGGAGAACGCGGAACTCGCCCGGGAACTCGGGGCCGCCTTCCTGCTCAAGGGATCGCCGACGCTCCTCCACGACCTGCGGTCGTTCATGATCGAGCACTTCGCCTTCGGCGACTTCGTCTTCCGCCTCCCGGACGGAACGGAGGTCGCCCGGGCCCGGGACCTCAAGGACCTCGAGGAGAAGCTGCGCGTCGTGCCGGCGGAGTCGATCGCCTACCACGGGGCGCGCAACCACTTCTCCCTCTGGCTCAAGATGCGCACCGAGTTCGCCCTGGCTCACCGGCTCCGGCCGCGGAAGGTCGGCGACTTTCCGGACCTGGAAGCGCTCCGCGCGGAACTGATCCGGTCGATCGCGGAGTACCGGCGGGAGCGGGAACAGGGAATCATCATCGACTTCACGGCGGAGAACTTCGACCCGGAAACGAGCTTCGCCCGCATCGGGGGCGGTTCCCTCGGGGGCAAGGCCCGGGGGCTCGCCTTCGTCCGGCTCCTGCTCGACACCTACCGCGTGGACGAGCTCTTTCCCGGTGTCCGGATCTTCGTGCCCCCGGCGGTCATCCTGGGAACCGACGTCTTCGACGAGTTCCTCGAGACCAACGGGCTGCGGGACTTCGCCCTGGTCGGCGGCGACGACGACGAGATCCTTGCCTGCTTCCTGGCCGCACCCTTCCCGGAACGGGCGGCGGCGGACCTGCGGGTGTTCCTCGAGCGGGTGGACCAGCCGCTGGCGGTGCGCTCGTCCAGCCTGCTCGAGGACTCCCAGTACCAGCCGTTCACCGGCGTGTACGACACCTTCATGCTGCCGAACGTGCACGGCGACGTGGACGTGCGCCTCGAGCAGCTGGTGCGGACGGTCAAGCGCGTCTACGCCTCGACCTTCTCCCGCCGGGCGAAGGACTACATCCGCGCCACTCCCTACCGCCTCGAGGAAGAGAAGATGGCAGTGATCGTGCAGCCGGTGGTCGGGGCGGTCCACGGGGAGCGGTTCTACCCGGATTTCTCCGGCGTGGCCCGCTCGTGGAACTTCTACCCGACGCCGCCCCTGCGGGCGGAGGACGGGATCGCCGCCGTCGCCCTGGGCCTGGGGCGGACCGTGGTCGACGGGGAGACCTGCCTGCGGTTCTGTCCCCGGTACCCGAAGCACCTCGTCCAGTTTTCCTCGGTGCGGGACATGCTGGAGAACTCCCAGCGGGAATTCTGGGCGATCGACCTGGCCCCGGAAGCCTCCCCGGAGGACGAGGCGTTCGCCCGGGAGGTCCGGGTGCCGCTGGCGGTGGCGGAGCGGGACGGGACGCTGGGGCCGCTGGCGTCGACCTGGTCCCCGGAAAACGACGCGATCTACGACGGCGTTTCCCGCCGCGGTGTCCGCCTCGTCAGTTTCGCCCCGATCCTGAAGTACGACGTGTTTCCCCTCGCGCGGATCCTGACCCTGCTGCTGCGGATCGGGCAGTGGGGCATGTCGATGCCGGTGGAGATCGAGTTCGCGGTCAACTATTCCACTCCGCCGGGGAAGCCGAAGGAGTTCGCCATCCTGCAGATGCGTCCCCTGACCCTTTCCGGGGAGGAGGAAGAACTCGAGATCGGCGAACTGCCGCCGGAGGCGATCCTCTGCCGCACGGCGCACGTGCTGGGGCACGGCCGCATCGATGACGTCCGCGACATCGTCGTGGTGGACGCCCACCGGTTCGACCGTTCGCGCAGCCGGGATGCCGCCCGGGAGGTCGCCCGGTTCAACGCGCGCCTGCTCGAGGAGCACGCCCGCTACCTGCTCGTCGGGGTCGGCCGCTGGGGATCGGCGGACCCCTGGCTCGGGATCCCGGTGGCGTGGTCCGACATCAACGGCGCCCGGGCGATCGTCGAGGCCGGGTTCCGGGACTTCCAGGTGCAGCCCTCCCAGGGCACCCACTTCTTCCAGAACCTCACCTCGTTCCGCGTCGGGTACTTCACCGTCAACCCGGAACTGGGGGACGGCATCCTGGACTGGGACTGGCTCGCGTCCCGGCCGGCGGTGGAGAGCGGCCGCTTCGTCCGGCACCTCCGGCTCGACGAGCCGCTGACGATCCTGATGAACGGGCGCACCGGCGAGGGGGTGATCCTCAAGCCGGGGTGGAGGCCGCGGGACGGGGAAGGGGATTCCTCGCCCCCGCCCGCCGGGGAGCGGTGACGCGGCGGACCGGGCGGCCACCGACCGGGGAGGCGCCCGGGGTGCCGGGAGCCGCGCGGCGGTGGGGCGGCCACGCAGGGGGGCCCGGGCCCGGGGGGACGGCGGGGCGCGGGGTCAGGCGTCGTCCGTGCCGGCGCCGGGGCCTCCGCGGAGGGGCTTCCCGTGGGACCCGGCAGGGGGCCAGTCCACCGTGTTCTCCAGCCGCGGCACCTCCTCCGCGGGGAAGGAGGGGAACGGCAGCTTCCCCTCCGCGCGCAGGCTTCGGATCTCCTGTTCCGCCCGGCGGCTTCGCTCCGGGTCCAGCCCCCCGTCCCGGGCGAGGTAGGCGGTCTGGGAGGGGAAGGCGAACCCGGACCCGGAACGGTCGACGATGTCCATGATCCGCAGGAAGACGTCTTCCCGGATCGCCAGGAACTCGTTCCAGTCGTTCGTCCGGGCGTAGGCGAAGATCTCGATGTCGAGCGAGGATGCCCCGAACCCGACGAACCGGGCCCGGGCCGGGTCGTTGTCGATCCGGGGATGGCCGAGCAGGAGCTTGCGCAGCTCTACCAGCACCCAGCGAAGCTGGTCGGGGGAGGTTTCGTAGCGCAGGCCGATCGTCACGTGGAGGAGGATCCGGTCCCGGGGGCCGAAGTTCTCGAGGGCCATCGAGGAGAACGTGCTGTTCGGGATCGAGATCAGTGTCCGGTCGAGCGTCCGGACCTTCGTCGAGCGCAGCCCGATGTCCTCGACGGTCCCCACCCGGTCCCCGAACCGGCAGAAGTCTCCCACGGTCACCGGCTGGTCGGTGATCAGGGTGAACCCGCCGAAGAGGTTCTCGAGGGTCTTCTGGGCGGCGAGGGCGACCGCCAGGCCGCCGACGCCGAGACCCGCCACGAGGCTCGTCACGTTGAAGCCGAGGTTCTGGAGGAGCGCCACCAGGGCGAGGGCCAGGAAGACGACCTTGATCGTCCGTCGGCCGAGGGGGACCATCGAGAGGAGCTGCTTCCGGCCCCGGTCCCGCAGGCGGACCGAGACGATACCGGCCGCCAGGTCGAGCAGGCGCAGGATCGCCCAGGTGGCCACGAGAACGAAGAGGCCCTTTTCCAGCCCGACGAGGAACCTTCGCGCGGGCATCGCGAGGCCGAGGGGGAGCCAGCCGAAGGAGAAGAAGACGAGGGCGATCAGCAGACGGGCCGGTCCGACCAGGTGCCGGACGACCTGGTCGTCGATGTCGGTCCGGGTCCGGCCCGCCGCCGCGCTGAACACCCGGAAGAGGATCGCCGTCAGGATCCACGAGACGACGTAGCAGCCGACGACCAGGAGGAGCAGGGCGATCCACTGCCAGAGCTGGATCTCCAGGGCGCGGATCTCGAAGAAGGGGGGGGCGAGGATCTCCCCGAGGACCCCGTAGCCGTACTCGTCGTAGAGGGCGTCCAGGTGGCGCAGGGTCCGGGCCGCGACCTTCCACGCGAGCCGGCCGTCCTCGGGGACGCGGTGGAGCCACACCGTGACCGAGCCGCGCGGGGTCGGGATTTCCCCGAGGGCGTCCCAGTCCGGCTTCCCGTCGGCAGGGTTCCCCTCGGGGGAGTCGCTCACCCGGTCCGGGTCCACCCAGAGGGTCTGGTCGAGGACGGTCTTGAACCGCCGGGCGATCGTTTCCGGGCCGAGTTCCCGGACCTTCGGGGGCAGGCCCGAGAGCTCGAGGAACCGGGCGGCCTCCTTCCAGTCTCCCCGGCGGCAGGCGTCGATGTAACCCAGGATCGCGCTGCGCGGGGTGGACCCGGGGAACGCTTCCGCCGGGGAGTCGGAACCGGGCGGGTCGGTGGCCGCGGACCGGGCGGGAGGCGAGGAAGGCGGCGCCGGGGAAGCGGCCCCGGCGGGTGCCAGCAGGACGGCGAGGCAGGCCGGCAACACGACCATGAACGGCGCGACGCGACGGCGTTCCCCGGGCACGGCGGCCTCCTTCACGGCTCGATCAGCCGGTTGCGAATGCAGTAACGGACGATGTCCGTCACGTTGCGGGCGCCGATCTTGCGCATGATCGACGCCCGGTGGGTCTCGGCCGTCTTCGGACTGATGCCGAGCACGGCGGCGGCTTCCTTGGTGGAATACCCGTCGGCCAGCAGGACCGCGATCTCCCGTTCCCGGCGGGTCATCACCCCGCCGGGCCGGCCGTGGGCGAGCAGGGAGGCGACGTACTCGGCCACCGCGTCCGACGATCCGGCGGTCGAGATGTACCAGTCTCCCCGGGCGGCGGCCCGAACGCCCTCGAGCAGCCGGGAGAAGGGCGCCTTCTTCAGGACCCAGGCCCGGGCGCCGGCCTCGAAGGCCTGGCGCTGCCAGGCCTCGTTGTGCTGGCCCGCCAGGACGACGAAACCGATCCCGGGGTGGGCGTGGTGGAGGATCCGGACGACCTCGATCCCGGAGACATCCGGCATCAGGAGGTCGACGACCACCACGTCGGGCTGCACCGGGGGAACCCGGTCGAGGGCGGCCCGGCCGCCCTCCGCGCGCCCCAAAACGACCACGTCCCGCTCGTCCCGGAACATCCGTTCCAGGGCATCGAGCAGGAGGACGTGGTCGTCCACGAGGAAAAGCCGTACCGGGTCCCGGTCCACGGGGGCCGCCTCCGCGGGCGCATTCTACAGGATCGGGGGGCCCGGTCCGTCCGTCCCCGTGCGCCGGGGGCGGTGGTTCAGGCCTTCCGGTCGCGGAGCTGGGCGCGCTGGATGCGGAAGGTGTACCGGACGACCGCCTCCCGGTCCTCCTCGTGGATCCCGTGGAAGCCGATCCCCAGGTGCCAGCGGCCGACCGGGAGGTCCTCCCCGTCGGGGTGGACCAGGCTCACGACCCGGCCCACCGCCCGGACCTCGGCCGAGGGGTCCCCCACCAGGTGCAGCTCCAGCTCGACCATGCTCCCTTCCGGCAGCCGCTCGGGAACCCGGACGCCCAGGCCCGCCCCGGAGAGGTTGATCGTCTCCCCCTCGATCCAGTGCCCGGAATCCCGGAGATCGACCCCGAGCCGATCGGCGATCCGCCGGAGCATCCACTCGATCCGCTCCGTCCGCTCGTGGAGGGACAGGAGGGCGGCGCGTTCCCAGGTCTTTTCCCGGGAGGCCGACGGGCGGGAGTCGAAGGAGATCCGCTCCACGTAGGTCGGCTCCATCTCGAAGCGTTCCGCGAGGCGTTCCGCCTCTTCTTCGCCCAGCGGGCGGAGGCGCACCGGGATCCGGACCGCGGTGCGGGCGAAGGAGCGGGCTCCGGTGCCGGGGTGATCGTGATCGGTCATCGCGTCTCCTCGGCCGCCGGGGGGCCGTCCTCCCGGGGAATCCAGCGGTGGAGCCGGTCCCGGCCGGCCCGCTTGGCGGCATAGAGGGCATCGTCCGCCAGCCGGACCAGCCGGTCCGGGTCTCCGCCGGCATCGGCGATCCCCGCGACGCCGAAGCTGGCGGAGAGCCGGGTGCCGGGCGGGTCCAGGGGCGAGAGGGCCAGGCGGTGCCGGACCCGTTCCGCCAGCCGGGCGGCGTCCACCGGCGACGTCTCCGGCAGGAGCAGGGCGAACTCGTCCCCGCCCACCCGGGCCGCGAT
>CAZOTT010000100.1:0-10150 GCA_964582785.1 uncultured Acidobacteriota bacterium
GGCGTCGAGGTGCTCGAGGCGTCCTCCGGCGACGAAGCGCTCGAGGTGGCCCGCCGGGAACGCCCGGACCTCGTTCTCTGCGACGTCCTGATGATGGGGATCTCCGGCTACGAGGTCGCGGAGGCCCTCGCCGGCGAGCAGGTCCCCGTGCTGCTCCTCACCGGCCCCTTCGAGCCCTTCGACGAGGAGCGGGCGCGACGCGCGGGATCGGTGGGATACCTGGCCAAGCCGTTCGAGCCACGCCGCCTGGTGGAGCGCGTCCGGGAGATCCTGGACGGCCGGCCGGGCGCGGGGCCGGTCCCCGGGACGACCCCGGCGCCACCGCCCCCCCGGGAATCACCGGCCCCCGGCGACGTGCTGCCCGCGGCGCCACCCCCGCCCGGTGCGCCGGCGGGGAGCGAGGAGCCGCTTGCCGTGGGGGAGCCTCCACCGCCGGCCCCCCGTCCGGAGCCCCCCGCCCGGGTGCCCCTCCCCGGGGACCCGGACTTCGACCTCGAGGGCCGATCCACGGGTCCGCCGCCCTCCCCGGCCCCCGCCGCGACCCCCGACCAGGTGCGGGAGGAGGTGCGGCGGTGGATCGCGGAGCTGGCCCCCGGGATCGTGCGGGAGGTGGCCTGGGAGGTCGTTCCCGACCTTCTCGAACGCCTGCTGCGCGAGGCGGGCGGCGTTCCATCCCCCCGCGGCCCCCGTTCCCCCGGAGACGACGACCGATGATTCTCGAGAAGGCGTTTCGACCGGAGGCGTACGAGCCCCGGATCGGCCAGCTGTGGGACGAAGCAGGGATCTTCCGGGCCGACCCGTCCTCGGGAAAGCCGCCCTTTTCCCTCGTGATCCCTCCGCCCAACGTCACCGGGACCCTGCACATCGGCCACGCGCTGGACTACACCCTCCAGGACATCCTGGTCCGGTGGCACCGCATGAAGGGCGACGACGCGTGCTGGGTCCCGGGCAGCGACCATGCCGGCATCGCCACCCAGATGGTCGTCGAGCGCCACCTGCGCGAGCAGGGAACGACCCGCCACGAGCTGGGGCGGGAAAGGTTCCTCGAAAAGGTCTGGGAGTGGAAGCAGGTCTACCGGGACCGGATCATGGCCACCCTGCGCCGGCTCGGGTGCTCGTGCGACTGGTCCCGGGAGCGGTTCACCCTCGATCCCGGGTTCTCCCGGGCGGTGCGCGAGACGTTCGTCCGCCTCTACGACGAGGGCCTGATCTACCGGGACAAGCGCCTGATCAACTGGTGCCCCTCCTGCCTGACCGCCCTCTCCGATCTGGAGGTCGACCGGGACGACCCCGAGGAGGGGGAGATGTGGTCGTTCGCCTATCCCCTCGAGGGGGGAGGGGAGATCGTCGTGGCGACGACCCGGCCGGAGACGATGCTCGGGGACACCGCCGTGGCGGTGCACCCCGCGGACCCCCGCTGGCGGGACGCGATCGGACGGCGCGTGCTGCACCCGTTCTTCCCCGGGCGCGAGATCAGGGTCATCGCGGACGACATCCTCGCCGATCCCGAGACGGGAACCGGGGCGGTCAAGGTGACCCCCGCGCACGATCCCAACGACTTCGCCTGCGGCCGCCGTCACGGGCTGCCGGAGATCTCGATCTTCGACGAGCACGGGCGGGTGAACGAGCAGGGTGGTCCGTTCGCGGGAATGGACCGTTTCGAGGCCCGGGAGGCGGTCAAGCAGGCTCTCGCGGAGAGGGGGCTGGCCCGGGGCGCGCGGAAGCACCGGTACGCGCCCGGCCGCTGCCAGCGCTGCCGCACCATCGTCGAGCCGATGGTCAGCACCCAGTGGTTCGTCCGGGCGAAGCCCCTGGCGGAACCCGCCCTGGCCGCCGTCCGCGAGGGAAGGATCCGCTTCGTGCCGCGGTCCTGGGAAAAGACCTACTTCCACTGGCTGGAAAACATCCAGGACTGGTGCATCTCGCGCCAGCTCTGGTGGGGCCACCGCATCCCGGCCTGGTACTGCGCCGAGTGCGACCACGTCACGGTGGCCCGGGAGGACCCGGACCGCTGCGCGGCCTGCGGCAGCCCCCGGATCGAGCAGGATCCCGACGTGCTCGACACGTGGTTCAGCTCCGGCCTCTGGCCCTTCGGCGTCTTCGGCTGGCCGGAGGAGACCGACGACCTGCGCCGCTACTACCCCACCAGCGTGCTGGTGACGGGGTTCGACATCATCTTCTTCTGGGTGGCGCGGATGATCATGGCGGGACTCCACCTGACCGGAGAGGTGCCGTTCCGCACGGTCCTCTTCCACGGTCTCGTCCGGGACTCCCGGGGCCGCAAGATGTCCAAGTCCCGGGGGAACGCCGTCGATCCGAACCGGGCGATGGATGAACACGGGGTGGACGCGGTGCGTTTCACGCTGGCCGCCCTCGCCAGCCCGGGGTCCGACCTGGCGCTCGCGGAGGAAAGGCTCGCCGGCTACCGCGCCTTCATGAACAAGATCTGGAACGCCACCCGCTTCCTCCTGATGAAGGTGCCGGGCAGGGAAGACCCGCGGTCCCGCTGGTCGCCGGACGAACTCGACGACCTGGACCGCTGGCTGCTGGCGGAGTGGGAGGACACGGTCGCGGCGGCCGAGGAAGGCATGAAGGGGTTCCGCTTCGATCACGTGGCGGAGCGGGTCTACCACTTCCTCTGGCACTCCTTCTGCGACTGGGCCCTCGAGTGGTCCAAGCCGGACCTCGCCGGGGACGCGGAAGGGAACCGGGCGCGGGTCCGGCTCGCGGTCCTGCTCGATGTCCTCGACGGAGCGCTGCGACTGCTGCACCCGATCGCTCCCTTCATCACCGAGGAGTTGTGGCAGCACCTCCCGCGCCGCCAGGACGACCCCGCCTTCCTGGCGACCGCGCCCTGGCCCACCACCGGCATCGCCCCGGCGGACGCGGGCGTCGCCCGTGAGCGGGTGCGCGAGCTGCTGCTGGAGCCGGTGGTGGCCGTCCGCGCCCTGCGGGCCGCCGCGGGCATCCCGCCGGGCAGAAGGATCCCGGTCCTGCTGCGTCCCCGCCGGGAGGGCGTAGCCACCATCCTCTCGCGGCTGGCGCCCCGGATCGCCCTCCTCGCCCAGGCTGACCGGGTCGAGCAGGTGGACGTGCCGCCGGAAGGTCCCCGGCTCCGCCGCGTCCTGGACGCCGTGGAGGTCATCCTGCCGCTGGCGGGCACCATCGACGTGGAGGCCGAGCGCCGCCGGCTGGCCCGGGAGGAGCAGAAGCTGGCGCGGGACCTGGCGGCGGTGGAGCGCAAGCTGGCCAACGAGGGGTTCCTGGCCAAGGCCCCGCCGGCGGTCGTCGAGAAGGAAAGGGGACGGCGGGCCGTGCTCTCGGAGCGCCTGGCGGAAGTCCGGTCCATCCTCGAGCAGCTCGAGGAGGCGTGATGGAGGGGCGGGCGTTTCCGCGGGAGGAGGCGCTGCGGGTCGTCCGGACCGCCCTGCACGAGGACCTCGGGACGGGGGGGGACGTCACCACCCGGGCGGTCTTCCCCGGGCCGGTGCGGGGCCGGGCCCGTCTCGTCGCCCGGGAAGAGCTCGTCGTGGCGGGGATCGACCTCGCCGCGATGGTGATGGAAGCGGAGCCGTTCCGGGGCGGGGGGCCGGTGCGGGTCGTGGCGGGCTGCCGGGACGGGGAACGGCTCGCCCCGGGGAAGGTCCTGGCGGAACTCGAGGGAGACGTCCGCACCCTGCTGGCCGGAGAACGGGTCCTCCTCAACCTGCTCCAGCGCCTGTGCGGCATCGCCACGCTGACGGCGTCCTGCGTCGCCGAGGTCGCCGGAACCGGCGCCTCCGTGGCGGACACCCGGAAGACCACGCCGGGCCTGCGAGCCCTCGAGAAGTACGCGGTGGCGGCGGGGGGAGGGGAAAACCACCGCCAAGCCCTGGACGACATGGTCCTCCTGAAGGACAACCACAAGGTCCTGGCCGGCGGACTCCGGGAAGCGATCTCCCGCGTCCTGGCCGCCGGGCACGCCCCCGAGACCATCGAGGTCGAGGTGGACGACCTCGAGGAACTGGCGGTCGCCCTGGAGTTCGGCCCGGGCTGGATCCTCCTCGACAACATGGACCCGGTGGAGGTCCGGGAGGCCGTCTCCCGGGTGGCCGGGCGGGCCCGCATCGAGGTTTCCGGGGGGCTGCGCCCGGGGCACCTGCGGCCCTTCGCCGAGGCCGGGGCGGATCGGCTGTCCCTCGGGGCGCTCACCCACTCGGTCCGGGCGGTCGACATCGGCCTCGACATCTAGCCCCCGCCCGGGGAGCCCGTTGCGGGGGCCCTTCCCGGGGGCCGCTTCCTCCGCTACAATCCGCGCCGGGGTTGGGGGTGCGGTCCGTCGCGGCCGACCCGCAGGGGTGGTCCGTGCGACGAGCAGCCGCACCGGGAGCGGCGGCTTGATCCTGGCGGTCGATATCGGGAACACCCACGTGGTGACCGGTCTCCTCGACGGGGACCGGATCGCGGGGTCGTGGCGCATCGCCACCCGTCCCGAGATGACGTCGGACGAGCTGCTGGTGCTGCTGCGGGGGTTCCTGGGGGAGAGCCCGGCGCAGGTCGAGGGGGTGATCCTGGCGTCGGTGGTGCCGCCCCTGACCCGCCAGGTCTCGGGGGCCCTGCGCCGGCTGACCGGGTGCGACCCCCTGGAGGTCGCCCCGGGCATCCGGACCGGGCTCCGCATCCGCGTGGACAACCCGCAGGAAGTCGGCGCCGACCGGATCGTGGGGGCGGTCGCGGCCCTCCACCTGTACGGGGGCCCCGCGGTGGTCGTCGACTTCGGCACCGCGACCACGCTGGACGTGGTCACCCGGGAGGGAGACTACCTGGGCGGAGTCATCGCGCCGGGACCCGCCGTGGGAGGAGAGGCGATTTCCCGCCGTGCCGCACGCCTCGCCCGGGTCGACCTGGTCGTCCCGCCCCGGGTGATCGGCCGCAACACGGTGGACTCGCTCCGGTCCGGGCTGCTGCACGGGCATGCCGCGATGGTGGAGGGGCTCGTGCGGCGGATCGAACAGGAGCTCGGGGAACGGGTCAGGATGATCGCGACGGGGGGCTGGGTCGGAGTCCTGGCGCCACTCCTGGAGAGGGTGGACGCCGTGGACCCCGACCTCACCCTGAGCGGCCTGCGGCTGCTCTACGAGAGGAACCGGCCCTGATGCGCATCCTGTTCGTCTGTTCCGCCAACATCTCCCGGTCCCCCCTCGCCGAGCACTACCTGCGGCACCTGGCGGGGATCCTCGGCGCCCCCCGGCTCGAACCCCTTTCCGCCGGCACCCTCGGAATCGAGGGCCATCCACCCGACCCGGTGATGGTCCGGATCGCCGCCCGCGCCGGGTTCGACCTTTCCGGCCACAGGAGCCGCGCGCTGACCGCCGGTCTCCTGCACCAGGCCGACGAGGTCTACGTCATGGAACGGCGGCACCGGGCATTCATCCGCGAACACTTCCCCGAGGCGCTGTCGAAGACCGAGATGCTGGGGGTCCACCTCCCCGGGGCCGGCAGGCAGGAGATCGGGGATCCCACCGGGGGGCGTCCCGAGGGGTACGAGCGGGTGGCCGCGCAGATTTTCGAGGCCGTGGAACGGCTGGCGATCGGCCTCCACTATCCCCGCTGATATCCTCTCTACCCGATGGAACGTCACACCGGACCCGAGGAGGAAGCCGCCTGGATCCGGGCGGTGGAGGAGCGGTTCCGCGCCCTGCGGGGCCGCCCGCTCCTGCTTTCACCGGCCGACTTCGAGCGGGCCCGGGCCTGGTACGGGCAGGGAATCCCCCTCTGGCTGGTCCTCGAGACCATCGAGGAGGTCTTCCGGGAGGCCGCCCGGCGGAGACCCCCCGTCCGACCCCGGTCCCTCGCGTACTGCGAGCCGGCCGTCCTGGAGGCGTTCGAGGAGTGGAAGCGCCGCCGGGCGCCCGGCCGGCCGGCCGGGCGACGGAAAGAAGAGAGGGACGCGGCCGTGGACGTGATCGACAGGGCGCTCCGGGCGGTCGAGGGTTCCCGGGCCCCGGCGGCGGCCCGGGAACCGGCCCGGCAGCGCCTCGTGGAAGCGCGGGACAGGATCCGGCGGGGGGAGGCGATGGACCTGCCGGGTCTCCTGTCCGAGGTGGACGAGGAGCTGGCGGAGGCCTGCCTCGCCACCCTGCCCGCCGGCGAGATCGCGGCCCTCCAGCAGGCGGTGGAGCAGGAGCTGTCTCCCTGGACGAGCCAGATGTCCCCGGAGGTGCTGGAGCAGGCGAGCCACGCCGCCCTGCTCCGCCGGGCCCGGGAGCGGTTCGGCCTCCCCGACCTGGGACTCCTCCCCTACCTCTGAGGCCGGGTGCGGGTGATTCCGTCCCGCCACCGGGAGGGAAGGGGAGGCCCGCTGCCCGGCCGCGCTCCCCCCGCGGGATCCTCCGCCCATGGCTCCGCGGTCCCGGTCCCGGCCCCCGTCACCCCTGCCGGTCCTCCTTCCGCCGGCGTTCCTCGTGGCCTGCTGGTTTCGCGGCCACGGGCCCGCCGAGGCCGCACTCCTGCTCGTCCTCGGCATCCTGCTCATCCTGCTCGCGGCCACCGGCCCCCGTTTCCGCCTCCTCCCGGCGGCCGCGGCGCTGCTCGCTGCCGCGGGCGGCATCGCCTGTCTCGCCCCGGCAACCGGGGCGATGGGGAGGGGGGACCTCCCGGTGGGAAGACCCGTCGCCCGGGGCCGCCTGGTCACGCTGGTGACCGGGCCCGCGGGCCCGGTCGCACGGCTCCGGGGCGGGGAACGGGTCCTTCTCCCGCGGCACGGGGTTCCCCGGCTGGACCGGCTGCCCCGGGGCGCCGTCCCGGGGGCCCTCCTGGAAATCCCCCTCCGGGACGAACCGGCCCGGCGGTTTCCCGCCGCCGCCTGTGCCGCATCGGTCCGGGTCCTCGCACCCCCGCGTCCGCGGGACCGGCTCCTGTCCCTCCCGGCCCGCCTCCGGGCAGCCTTCCTGGGCCGCGCCGCGAGGCGCCTCGCCGGTCCCCGGGACGATCCCGGTCCCGGCCTGGCGCTGGCCCTCGTCGCGGGGGACCGGTCCCGGATGCTCCCCGCCGTGCGGGCGAACCTCCGGGCGGCCGGACTCGCCCACGTGGCGGTGGTTTCCGGCCTGCACTTCGGCCTCCTGGTGGGGGGCGCGCTGCTGCTCCTGGCCCCGGGATCCGGACCCCGCCATCCCCGCCGGTTCCTCGTCGGGCTGGGGCTGGCCCCGGTCCTGGCGGTGATCCTTCCGGCCACCCCCCCGGTCCGCCGCGCGGCCCTGGCCGCGGTCCTGGCGGCGGGGGGCGCGGCCGTCGGCAGGACACCGGACCCGCTGGCCCGGGTCGGGGGGGCCGGGCTCATCCTGCTGCTGCTCGACCCGGCCCTGGCGGCCAGCGCGTCGTTCCGGCTGACCATCGCTGCGGCGGGGGCCCTGGCGGCGGCCGCCGCGGGCGGGCCCCGGGGAGGCCGTCGTCTCCGGGTCGCCCTCGCCCCCTTTCTCGCCACGTGGCCCCTCGTGGTGCGCCTGGGGGGACGCGTGGCCCCGTGGGCCCCCCTGGCCAACCTGGCGGCGGCTCCCCTGGTGCCACCGCTGCTGGCCGCCGGCTGGGCGGCCCTCCTCACGCCGCGCCATCCCGCCGCGCTCCGGGAAACCCTCGCCGGCGTGGCGATCCTGCTCGCCCGCGGGCTGGCATCCGTCGCCGCGGCCTTCGCCGGGCTGCCGGGTTCCGGCAGGCTGGCCCCGGCGCCCTCGACCGCGGCGGCGCTCCTGCACGGCCTGGCCCTCGCCGCCTGGCTGCTCCTGCCCGGGGGGCACCCCCGGGCCCGGCGCCTGTCCGCGGCGGTCCTGGCGCTCCTGGTCGCGCGGGATGCGGGCCTCCTGCCCCCGCTTGCCCCGCACCCGGCCCCCGCCGGCGTTCACGTGGTCGACGTGGGGCAGGGACAGGCGGTCCTGCTCGCCGGCCGGGAAGGAGGTGCGGTCCTGGTCGATACCGGCGACGATCGCTTCCGGGAAGGAACGCGAAACCTTCTCCGCTCCCTCGCGCGCCTCGGCGTGCGCCGCCTGGACGCGCTCGTCCTTTCCCACGGCGACCGGGACCACGCCGGCGGCGCCCCGGCGGTTCTCCGGGCCCTTCCCGTCGGGCGGGTTCTCCTGCCCCCCGGGCTGCTCGACCACCCGGCGGGCGCCATCCTCCGCCGGGCCGCCACCCGGCGGGGCATCCCGCTGCAGCCGGCGGCCCGGGGGGCCACGCTGCGCTGCGGCGGGATCGAGATCCGGGTCCTGCACCCTCCTCCCGGCACCCGGGCCGATGGAAACGACTCTTCCCTGGTCCTGCTGGCCCGGGTGGCCGGTCTGACGGCCCTGGTCCCGGGGGACGCGGGGAAGGCCGCCGAGGAACTGTTCGTCGCCGGCCTCCGGGGGCGCCACCTGGACCTGCTCCTCCCGGCGCACCACGGCGCCCGCGGGGGAACGGGCGCCCGCCTGCTCGCGGTCGCTCCTTCCCTCCTGGCAGCGATCTCCTGCGGGCGCTGGAACCGCCACGGGCATCCCGATCCCCGCACCGTGCGCCGGCTGGAAGGGGCCGGCACGCGCGTCCTGTCCACGGCCCGCTCCGGCACCCTCCGCGTGCTCGTGGCGCGGGGACGGCTCCGGGTCGTCCCGGAATTCCCGGCCCGGGAGCCCGCGGGTCCGCCGCGACCGCCACCCCCCGACTAGAGGACGTCGACCGGGTCCGGCATGAAGCAGAGCACGAGGATGGCGAGGGCCGCCCAGGCGAGCAGGATGCGGCCCCGGCCGAGGGACTCCGGCCACCACGGGACCGGCGGGTGGTTCCTGCCGAGCAGCCAGGTGATCCCGGCCCAGACGATCCAGGCGGAGACCCGCCCGTGGAGGAGCCAGCGAAACGCGACCAGGGAAGAAAGGAAGGTCGCCGTGCCCAGGGAAACCGCCCGGTGGGCCCGGGGGAAGAGGGCGTAGAGGATGTGCCCCCCGTCGAACTGCCCCGCGGGAACCAGGTTCATCGCCGTGGCGAGGAGGCCGACCCAGCCGGCGATGAAGAGGGGATCCGCCAGCAGGTCCCCGTGCAGGGCTCCCGGGCGCAGCCAGGCGACCAGCAGCCGGGTGAGCAGCGAGTCTCCGAAGAGGATGGTTCCCGGGGCGGCCGGCGTGGCCGGGACCACCTGCGAGCGAAGAATGCCGAGGACGAGGACCGGGAACGCCACCGCGAACCCGGCCAGGGGACCGGCGACGCCGATGTCGAACAGGGCCCTGCGGTGGGGAATCGGCCCCCGGATCCGGATGACCGCCCCGAAGGTGCCGATCAGGGTGGGGGCGGGGAGAAACCAGGGCGGACTGCTGTCGACGCCCCAGGCCCGGCAGGCGATCCAGTGTCCTCCCTCGTGGGCGAGGAAGAACCCCATCAGGGCCACGGCGTACGGCAGCCCCGCCGCGACCAGCTCGAAGAACCGGGCCGGGCTCTCCCCCAGCGGCCCCGTCACGAGGCGCTCCAGGGCGATCACGCCCCGGCGGGAGAGGAGGCCACCGGCCACGGCACAGGTGAGAAAGGTCAGGCCCGCCAGGAGCGCCGGGATCCACGGGGAGACTCCCCGGCGGCGCGGGGACCGTGGAGGAGAAACCGGGGCCGGGCCGGGGCCCGGGACGGGCAGGCTCATCGACGCCGTTCGTCAGGCATCCTGCCGGTCCGGTCCCGGTCCGGCCGGGGCGGGCAGGTCCTTGAGATCCTTCCCGGGCTTGAAACGGACGGTCCGGCCGGGCGGGATCTGGACGACCCGCCCGGTGCGGGGATTCCGGCCCACGCCCCGCTTCCGGGGACGCACCTGGAACACGCCGAAACCGCGGAACTCGATCCGCTCTCCCCGCACCATCGCCCGGCGGAGGGAGTCGAACAGGGTGTCGACCGCCTTCATGGCCTGGGACTTCGGGATGCGGACCGTTTCCGCGACGCGATGAACGATATCGGCCTTGACCATGGGGTCGTTCCTCCGGGCGCCCCGACGGGGCGGGATGGCGGAGAGTTTAGCCGATCCCGGATAATCTGCGCCATGAGCAGACGCCCGGGTTCCCGTCCGCGTCTTCCCCGGGTCGCCCTCGTGGGGCGGCCCAACGTGGGGAAGTCGTCCCTCTTCAACCGTCTCCTCGGAAGCCGGGAGGCGATCGTCCACGACCGACCCGGG
>CAZOTT010000101.1:0-10132 GCA_964582785.1 uncultured Acidobacteriota bacterium
GCGGGCCGGGGAGGCGGGGGAGATCGCCCTCGACGCGCTGGACGCGGCCCTGGCGGAACTTCTCGACCGGCCGGAGGGCGAGCCGGCGGAGATCCTCGCCCGGTTCCGCCGGCGGGGGGACGAGGAGGCGGTCCTCGGCGAGGCGGTCGCGGCCACCGTCGCCCGGGCCCGGGAAGAACTGCCGGGACGCCCGGCCGAGGTCCGGCTGCGGTGGGCGATGGGCCGGGTGATGGCGACCCTGCGCGGCCGCGTGCCGGCGGCGGCGGTCCGGGAGCGGCTGCGGGCCGCCCTCGGGGAGGAGGGGGCATGAGCGGCGAGGGAAGGGGACCGGCGCCCGGCAGCGGGGCGCACCCCGACGACTACAAGGGTTACCGGGAGCCCCTCCTCTCGGTGCTGAAACGGCACGGGGTGACCGTCTGGGCGATCGTCCGGGTGGACACCACGAAGGGCGTCTTCGAGGGACTGATCCTGCCCCGCTCGGAGACCGCCGACCCGTTCCACCTGGTGCTCAAGCTGGCCAGCGGCTACAACGTCGGGCTCCGCCACGACACGATCCGCTCGATCGAGAAGACCGGCTACTTCCGGGCGGAGTACCGGATCCCGGAACAGGAGTTCCCGGTCGACCCGGCGAAGCCGCGGGTCAAGCTGCTCGGGACCGGGGGGACGATCGCCAGCCGCCTCGACTACCGGACCGGCGCGGTGATCCCCGCCTTCAGTCCCGGCGAGCTCTACGGGTCGGTCCCCGAACTGGCCGACATCTGCAACCTGGAGACCGAGAAGCTGTTCGGGGTCTTCTCGGAGAACATGGGCCCCGAGCAGTACGTCATCCTCGCCGAGAAGATCGGGGAGGCGATCCGGGAGGGCTACGCGGGGATCGTCATCGGGCACGGCACCGACACGATGCACCACACGGCCGCCGCCCTGTCGTTCATGGTGCGCCGGCCGCCGGTGCCGATCGTGATGGTCGGCAGCCAGCGCTCCTCCGACCGGCCCTCCTCGGACGCGGCGCAGAACCTGATCAACGCCACCTGGACCGCCGCCCACGGGCCGATCGCCGAGGTGATGGTCTGCATGTTCGGGCCGACCTCGGACCGGTACAACCTGCTGCACCGGGGCACCCGGGTGCGCAAGATGCACAGCTCGACCCGCAGCACCTTCCGCACGATCGGGGACATCCCCCTGGCGATGGTCGAGAACGGCCGCCTGACGCCCCTCCAGGAGGGATGGGCTCCCCGGCGGGACGACCGGGAGGTGGAGATCCACCCGGTCTTCGAGGAACGGGTGACGATCGCCTACTACTACCCGAACATGCATCCCGACGTGATCGACGCCCTGGTGGAGAAGGGCTACCGGGGGATCGTCCTCGCGGGCACCGGGCTCGGGCACGTGAACCGGAAGCTCTACCCGGCCCTGGCGCGGGCCCGGGAGGCCGGGGTGCTCGTCTTCATGACCCTGCAGACCCTGTGGGGTTTCGTCCAGATGTACGTCTACGAGACCGGCCGGGAGATCCTCGAGCTGGGGGTGATCCCGCTGGCGAACATGCTGCCCGAGGTCGCGTACATCAAGCTCGGCTGGGCCCTCGGGATGCACCCGGACGACCCGGAACGGGTGGTCGAGCTGATGCAGACGCCCCTCGCCGGGGAGATCACCCCCCGGGAGCCCCACGACGGGTACCTGGTCTTCCAGGGCGGGGTCCCGGAGATGAAGGAGTTCCTCGGCCGGATCTGGTCCTAGCCCGCCGTCAGGCGGAAGGTCCCGGCCAGGGCCTCGAGGGCCTTCGCCTGGCTGGCCAGTTCCTCCGATGCGCTGGCCGATTCCTCCGCGCCCGCGGCGTTCCGCTGGACCACGTCGTTGATCTCCACGACGGCCGCCTGGACCGATCCCGCCGCCTCCTCCTGGGCCGTCGCCTTGTCCGAGATCTCCTCGACCATCGCCGTGACCGCCTGGATCTCGTCCCGGATCCGGGAGAGCTGCTCGAGCACATCCTGCTGGACGCGGGTCCCGGCCTCGGCGCTCTTCACCGACTCCTCGATCAGGTCCGCGGTCTCCTGGGCCGCCTCGGCGCTCCGCAGGGCCAGGTTCCGCACCTCCTCCGCGACGACCGCGAATCCCCGCCCGGCCTCCCCGGCCCGGGCGGCCTCGACGGCCGCGTTCAGGGCGAGGAGGTTCGTCTGGAAGGCGATCTCCTCGATGGTCCGGGCGACCTTCGCCGTGGCGGCGGCCGACTTCCGGATCTCCTCCATCCGGCCGGAGAGCCGTTCCATCCCTTCCATCCCGTCGTCGGTCGCCTGCCGGACCGTGACCGAGCGCTCCCGGGCGGCCCGGGCCTCCCCCGCCGCGTCCCGGATCACGTCCACCAGCCCGGCCAGGCTCTCGTCGATCCGGCGCAGCGAGTCGGCCTGCTCGCTGGTCCCCTGGGCCAGGTGGTGACTCCCGGAGCTGATCTCGCCGGAGGCCGCCGAGACCTGGGCCGCCGCTTCCGCCACCTGGTGGAAGCCCCGGTCCAGGGCCTCGACCGCCCGGTTGAAGGACTGCCGGATCCGGTCGAACTCGCCCGCGTACTCGTTTTCGATCCGGGCCGTCAGGTCCTGCTCCGCCACCCGGTCGAGGGCCGCCGCCACCTCGCCGATCGGCGCCGCCACCGCCTCCACCATCTCGTTGCAGGCCCGCAGCAGGTCCCGGTAGCAGCCCGCGAGCCCCCCGGTGTCCGCCCGGCGGGAAAGGTCCCCCCCCGCCGCGGCGAGGATCAGCTCGCCGATCCGCTCTTCCAGCCGGCGGAGCGCCTCCCCGGCGTCGCGGACGGAACGGGACAGCACGTCCCGCGCGGAGCGGGGTTCCGGCAGCCGGGAGAGGTCCCCCCGGGCGAAGGCTTCCACGGATTCCGCCAGGTCCCGGATGTACCCGGTCATCTCCCGGAAGTCGTCCGCCAGCCAGCCGATCTCGTCGCCGGAGCGCCAGGTGATCTCCTGCTCCACGTCCCCCCGGGCGAGGGCGGCCGCGGCGCGGGTCATCTCCGCCAGGGGCCGGGCGATGTTCCGCCGGTTCCACCAGGCCAGGAACCCGGCGGCGGCGGCCAGGATGAGGGCGCAGGTGGCGAGGCTCTTCCAGAAGAAGGCGCGCACCCCCGCCCGGACCGGGGCGAGGGGGGAGGCCACCTCGAACGCCCCGTGCAGGGGATGGCCCGCCGCGTCCGTGACCTCCGCCTCGTGGCAGTTCATGCAGGTGTCGTCGAGGCGGATCACGCGCATCACGTGGAGGACGTCCGTCGCCGGGTCCACCCGGCCGATCACGTCCGGCCCGCCTTCCCGCACCTGCCGGAACAGGTCCTCGAGTAGCCGCGCCCGGAAGGCGCCGTGCTCGGCGTCCCGGTGCGGGTCGTAGGTCTCGTCGTTCGCCTGGAGGGCGGCGATGCGGAAGTCGATCCCCTCGTCCTTCGCCGCGGAGACCGCCGCCTCCCAGCCGGCGTGGATGCGTTCGGCGTCGAGGGCGGCGTCTTCGCCGACGTCCAGGAGGGTCTTCTCCACCGCTTCCTGGGCCCGGGCCGCGAGGCCGGTGAACGATTCCGCCTTCGCCCGGCGGGCCGCGAGGGCGCTCCGCTCGTAGTCGCGGAGGAACATCCAGAAGGTCACCGCGAGGGAGAGGGCCACGACGACGACGACGAGGCCGATCACCCGGGTTCCCAGTTTCAGCTGCCGGAAGGGATTCCACGCCCCGCTGCCGGATCCCGGTCCCATGAACGTCCTCCCCGCGCACGCCGCCCCGGGGGGCGGACCGCGCACCTTCACGAAGGACTGATCGGGCGCGAGGAAGCGGGACTTGAGGGGTCCGGCTCAGGCGGTGAGGGGCGCCCGTTCGCGGGCGGCGGCCCGGCGCAGGACCTCCTCGTACCGGGCGGCGCTCCGGGCCCAGGAGAAGTCCGCCCGCATCCCCCGGCGACGGGCCGCGGTGAGAAGATCCGGACGGGCCCGGAAGAGCTCGAGGGCCCGCTCGCAGGCCCAGCGCAGGCCTCCCGGGTCCGCGTGTTCGAACAGGAGGCCGTTGCCGGTTTCCGGGTGGTCGAGGACGTCCACCACGGTGTCGGCCAGCCCCCCCGTCCGGCGCACCACGGGGAGGGTGCCGTACCGGAGGGCGATCATCTGGCCGAGGCCGCAGGGTTCGAAGCGGCTGGGCATCAGGAAGAAGTCCGCGCCCCCGTAGATGCGGTGGGCGAGGCCCTCGTCGAACCGCTCGACCACCGCCACCGACTGCCGCCAGGTGGAGGCGAGGGAGCGCAGGGGTTCCACCAGCGCCGCCTCGCCGCTCCCGAGGATCACCAGCTGGGCGCTTTCCCGCACCAGCCAGGGGGCGACCGCCGCGACCAGGTCGATCCCCTTCTGGTGGGCGAGGCGGCTGACCACCCCGAAGAGCGGCAGGGCGGGATCCACCCGGAACCCGAGGGCGTGCTGCAGGGCTTCCTTGGCCGCCGCCTTCCCCGCCAGGCGGCCGGCGTCGTACGGGACCGGGAGCCAGGGGTCCCGGGAAGGGTCCCAGGTGCGGACGTCGAGGCCGTTCAGGATGCCGACCAGGTCGTCCCCCCGGGCCAGGAGGTCCCGTTCCAGTCCCTCCCCGAACTCCGGCCAGACGATCTCCCGGGCGTAGGTGGGGGAGACGGTCACGACCACCGTCGCGTGGCGGATCCCCCCCTTGAGGAAGTTGGCGTTGCCGAGGGCCTCCGCGCCGTCGGCGTCGAGGAAGAGGTCCGGCGCGCCCAGTTCCCGCAGCAGGTCAAGGGGAAAGATCCCCTGGTGGGCCAGGTTGTGGATCACGAGGGCGGTGGCGGTTCCCGCCAGGGGGTCCCCGTGCCGGGGATCGCCCCGCAGGAGGGTGGCGATCGGGGCCGCCGGCCAGTCGTGGAGGAGCAGGGCGTCCGGCCGGACCCCTCCGTCCCGCAGCCACCGGATCACCGCCGCCGCGAACCACCCGAACCGGAGGCCGTTGTCGCCGTAGCTCCCTCCCGCCGGGGGCCCGTAGACCCCGTCCCGGTCGTGCAGCTCCGGGTGGTGCAGGAACACCACCCGGACCCCCCGGTCCACGATCTCGAGGGCGTGGCCGGAAAGGGACCCTCCCAGCCAGGGGACCTCGACCCGGCTCGAGGGGCCGGCGAGGGGACCGGCGACCGCCGCCGCCGCCCGGAGGGCGGGCCGGTACCCGGGCAGAAGGACGATGACGGCGTGGCCCGCGGCCGCCTGGGCGGCGGGCAGGGAGCCGACCACGTCCCCGAGCCCCCCGACCTTTACGAAGGGAGCCATCTCCGGGGCGGCGTGTACGATGAGCATGCCGGGATTATCCCCCGCGCCGGCTCGACCCGGTAGGGGATTCCCCGCGGGGATCCGATGGAGATCGACGGGACCATGCTGGAAGCGATCCTTGCCGCCGGGCGGGAACTGGGGTTCGCCGCGTGCGGGGCGGCGTCGCTGGCGCCGTCCGGGATGGCGGAGGCCCTCGGCGCCTGGCTCGCCCGGGGACGGCACGCCGGGATGTCCTGGCTGGCGCGGACCGCCGGCGTGCGGGTGGACCCCCGCTCGAAGTGGACCTGGGCGCGGGGGGCGCTCGTCGGGGCGGTCTCCTACGCGGGGGGGCCGTCCGGTGGTCCGGCGTGCGATTCCGGTGAAGACCTCGCCGTGTCCCGTGCGCGCGGTCCGTCCCCGGACGCAGGGACTGCCGGGGGAAGTGGATCCCCCCCGCCTCCGGGAACGCCGGGTCCGCCCCGGCGGGCGGAGGGCGGGACCCGGAACGGCGCGGAAGGAGGGATCCTGCCACCCCCCGGGGAAGGCCACCGGCGCGGGGGGGCGAGCGGAAACGCCGAGGAAGGGGGGATCCTGCCGTACCTGGCCCGGTACGCCCGGGGACCGGACTACCACGGGGTCGTGAAGGCGCGTCTCCTCGCCTGGGGGGAGCGGGCCGAGGAGATCGCCGGCCGTCCCCTGCGGCGGGTCGCCCTGTGCGACACCTCGGCGGTCCTCGAGCGGGAGCTGGCGGTCCGGGCGGGGCTCGGCTGGATCGGGAAGAATACCTGCCTCGTCGGGAACCGGGGCAACTCCTGGCTGTTCCTCGGCGTCCTGCTGGTGGACGCGGAACTGCCCGCGCCCGATCCCCCGGGAGACCTGCTCGCCTCCTCCCGCTGCGGCAACTGCCGGGCCTGCCTCGACGCCTGCCCCACCGGGGCCCTGGTCGAGCCGTTCGTCCTCGACGCCCGGCGGTGCCTTGCCTGGCTGACCGCCGAGCACCGCGGTCCGCTCCCCGGGGAATTCCACCGGGCCCTCGGCGCGCGCCTGCTCGGGTGCGACGCCTGCCAGGAGGCGTGCCCGTGGAACCGGGCCGCCCGGCTGCCGGAACGGCCCGACCCGGAGCTCGCCCCCCTGCCGGTGCTCGCGAACACGACCCTCGCCGAGGTGGCCTCCCTCGACGAGGAGGGGTTCCGGCGGCGTTTCCGGGGAACCGCCCTCGCCCGGGCGAAGCGGGCCGGCCTCGTCCGCAACGCCCTGCTCGCCGGCGCGAACATCGGGGACCGGGAGGTCGCCCGGGTGGCGGAACGGCTGCTGGACGACCCGGACGAGGGGGTGCGCGAGGCGGCCCGGGCGTGCCTCGCCCGCCGGCGGGGAGAGGGCCGGTCGTGACGGGTTCCCGGCGGAGCGCGTCCCGGCGGGGTGACGGGCCCGGCCCGGGCGGAGGCGCTCCCGTGACCGACTTCGACCGGTACCGGGACGACTACGGGGCCGCCGTCCAGGCCTCGATCGCCTTCGCCGGGCAGGAGCACGGGTTCTTCCTCGACGTGAAGGCGGACCTCCTGGCGGCCCGGTTCCACCGGGCCGGGATCGAGGGGCCGGTGCTCGAGGTCGGGTGCGGCACGGGCACGATCGCCGCGCGCCTCGCCGCCCGGGGCCTGCGGGTTGCCGGGGTGGACCCGGCGGGAGGGCTGCTGGCGGTCGCGCGGCGCCGGCACGGCCTCCCCGTCGCCCGGGGATCCGCGTTCCGGCTCCCGGTGGCGAGCGGCGCCGTCGCCGCCGCCGTGGCGGTCAACGTCTTCCACCACCTGCGCCCCGCGGATCGGGGGGCGGCGGCCGGGGAGCTGGCCCGGGTCCTGCGTCCCGGCGGGATCGCCGCGATCCTCGAGCACAACCCGCTGAACCCCCTGACGCGGAAGGCGGTCCGGGACTGCCCGTTCGACGCGGACGCGGTCCTCCTGCCCCGGCGGGAGGCGGTCGCCCTCCTGGCCGGCGCGGGCCTGCGCCTGCTGGCCCGGCCCTGGATCCTGTTCTTCCCGTGGCGCGGGCGGGCCTTCCGCCGTATCGAGGGATGGCTCGGGTGGCTCCCCCTCGGGGCCCAGTACGCGGTGTTCGCCCGCAGGGAGGAAGGATGACCGGTTCCGGCCGGGGAAGGGGTTTCGTCGCCGCGTTCCTGCTGTGCGCCGCCTGTTCCGTCGCGCCCCTCGCCCTGGCCCCCTGGCCGCCGTTCGTCGACGTGCCCCAGCATGCCGCCCAGGTGCGGCTCTGGATCGACCTGGCCGGCGGGGATCCCTCCGCCCGGGAGGCGTACGTCCTGAACCCGTTCACCCCGTACCTGCTCGGGTACTCCCTGGCCCGGGCGGGGGCCGTCCTGCTCGGCGTCGCCGGGGGCATCCGGGCGGCACTGGTCCTCGCCCTCCTGGGCCTGCCGGCGGCGGGGGCGGTCCTGCTCCGGGTGCTCCGGCGGGACCCCTGGTGGAGCCTCGCCCTCTTCCCCCTCGCCTGGGGGTTCGCCACCTGGTGGGGCTTTTTCAACTACGTCCTCGCCCTTCCCCTCGGGGTGCTCTTCGTGGCGGGGGTGGCGGCCCACCTGCGCCGGCCCCGGCTCGCCGGGGCGGTCGCCGTGGGCCTCGGGTCGCTGCTCCTCTTCTGGGCGCACCTGCTGGTGCTGGGCGCGGCCGGTCTCGCCGCGGGCCTCCTGGGCCTGGCGGACCTGGCGGGCCACGCACGGGATCGCGGCGCCGGGGAGGGACTCGGCCTGCGGGCGGTCCTTTCCCTGGGGCCCCTCCTCCTGCCCCTGCCCCTGATGGCGGCCTGGATGCGGTTCACCTGGTCCGGCGAGGCCCAGGTCCGCCACCCCCTCGAGTGGGGGGCGGCGTGGCTGCGGCCCCTGGAACTGCCGGGGCTGCTGCTCGGGGGGAGCACCGACCGGGTCGCTGCGGCGGTCCTGCTGCTTGCCGTGGCGGGGTTTGCCCTCGCGGGGGTCCGCCTCCGGGCGCGGGACCTGCCCCGGGGCTACCCCCTGGTTCCCGTCGCCGCCCTCGTCCTCTTTCTCGGGGCGCCGGTCTTCGCCTTCGGCACCGCCATGCTCTACGAGCGGTTCGCCGTCCTGGCGGCCACCTTCGCCCTGCCGCTCCTGGCCCTGCGGGACGGGCGTTCGCCGCGGGCGGCGCGCGCGGTCCTGCTGCTGTTCGCCCTCGCCTGGAGCGGCATCCTCGCCTGGCGGATGGCGGGGTACGCGGCGGAGATCCGGGACCTGCGGGCGGTGATCGCCGCGGTCCCGGAACGGCCCCGGCTGCGCTACCTGCCCGTGTCCCTTCGTTCCCCGCGGATCCCGGAGTTCCCGGTGTTCCTCCAGTCGGGGGCCTGGGTCCAGGTGGAGCGGGGCGGCTTCCTCGGGTTTTCCTTCGCCCAGTACTTCCCCGAGCTGGTCCGCTACCGGGAAACTCCCCCCTGCGCCGTGCCCCTCGGCCGGGAGGCGGACTGGCGCAGCTTCCGCTGGGCGCGGGAGCGGTTCTGTTTCGACCTCTTCCTGGTGCATGCTCCCCGGGACCCGGCCCCGGTTCTCTTCCGGGGAGCGGGAGACGCCCTCGTCACCGTGGCCCGGGCGGGAAACTGGTGGCTGTACCGGATCGACACCGGGGACGGGCGGCGACGATGACGCGTGCCGCTGACGGGGGGCGGAAGGGAATCATGCGGCGGGTACCCGGCGACGGCGGAGGGGAGCGATGACGAGCGACCCGGAGGGACGGGGAGCGGAACGGCCGGAACTCTCGGTGGTGGTCCCGGCGTACAACGAGGAGGAGGTCCTCCGTCCCCTTTACGAGCGCCTCCGCTCCGTGCTGCACGGGGCGGGAGTGTCGTGGGAGATCGTCCTGGTCGACGACGGCAGCACCGACCGGACCCGGCAGATCCTGGAGGAGCTGCACCGGGAGGATCCCCGGGTGCGGGCCGTCTTCCTTTCCCGGAACTTCGGCCACCAGCTCGCCCTGACCGCCGGGCTGGACCATGCCCGGGGCCGGGCGGTCGTCGCCATCGACGCGGACCTCCAGGACCCTCCCGAGGTGATCCCGGAGATGCTCGCCCGGTGGCGGGAGGGGCTCGACGTGGTGTACGGGCAGCGGGTGGAGCGCCGCGGCGAGTCCCTCTTCAAGCGGGTGACCGCCGCCGCGTTCTACCGCCTGCTGCGGCGGCTCACGCCGGTCCCGATCCCGGTGGACACCGGTGATTTCCGCCTGATGGATCGCCGGGTCGTCGACGAGCTGCGGCGGCTGCGGGAGCACCACCGGTTCGTGCGGGGGATGGTCGCCTGGCTCGGGTTCCGCCAGGGGGCGGTCCGCTACGAGCGCGCACCGCGCCTTGCCGGGGAAACGAAGTACCCCCTGCGGAAGATGCTCCGCTTCGCCCTGGACGCGGCGATCTCGTTTTCCTTCCTGCCGCTGCGGATCGCCACCCTGCTGGGGCTGCTCACCGCGGCGCTCTGCCTCGGCTACGCCGCCTTCGCCGTGGTGGCGAAGCTGACCGGCGCGGCGGAACTGCCCGGCTGGGCCTCGCTGATGGTGGCGATCCTGTTTCTCGGCGCGGTCCAGCTCGTCTCCCTGGGGATCGTCGGCGAGTACGTCGGCCGCATCTACGAGGAGGTGAAGGGCCGCCCCCTCTACGTGGTCGACCGGGTTCTCGACTGAGACGGCGCTCCCCGGGGCCGGCGGAAGAGGGCCCTGGTGGCCGGCCTCCACCCGGCGGGTCGCCGGCCTGCGGGATCACCCGCGAAATCGAAGTGGGGTGCGGGAAAGCCGGGGAAATGGCGGGCGGGGTGCGGGAGAACGCCGGGTCTGGCAGGTTGCCTGCGGGGTAACGGGCGAAGCGGC